>DATNMN010000087.1:0-4613 GCA_035602295.1 Candidatus Dormiibacterota bacterium
CCGGCCGCCGTCAATCGGCGGGACGGTTGACAGACCGGGAGGCGAATGCTACAACGGCAGACGGTGCTGGAACCGTTCCCGGTGATTTGAGCAGCCCCGGCGTGGAAAGGCTGCGAGGAGGAGGTCTATCGATGGTGACACGGTCGCGCTTTCAGCTCTGGCATGGGCGCAACGCGCCGCCGGTCGAAAGGCGCGAGCTCCACGCCGGTCCACTCACTGCACTGCTCGAAGAAGGCGATCTTCGTTACATCCGGCTGGACGGGGTCGAGGTGGTTCGCCGCATCTATGTCGCGGTGCGCGATGAGGTCTGGAACACGATCCCGGCGACCTACTCCGACTTCACCTACGACACTGCCCCCGATCACTTCACGGTTCGCCTTCGCGCCAAGCATCGGTACCAGAAGATCAGCGTGGACTGGCAGGGCACCATCACCGGGAAGACCGACGGCACCATCCGATACGCGATGGATGCGGTGGCCAACAATGCCTTTCGCTACTGCAAGATCGGGTTCAACATCCATCATCCGCCGCAGGAGGCGGGACGGCCGTACCGGGCCAAGGGTCCTGAAGGAACGTCGACGGGTGAGCTGCCGGTTCTGATCGAGCCTCAACGGAATGACAACGGGCGCCTGACCGCCCTCTTCCCGCCGTACGACTCGCTGGAAATCGATCACGATGACGGACTCACCGTGAAGTTTGCCTTCGAAGGTGACCTCTTTGAAATGCAGGACCATCGCAACTGGACCGATGGCAACTACAAGAGCTATGGCACCCCGCTATCGATCCCCTGGCCGATGGACGCCACGAGCGGCGAGCGATTCCACCAGGTGGTGTCCGTCTCAGTCGCCGGAAGGCCGGCCAAACCGGCCGTCGCAGCGGAAGCTCGAATCGATCTGGGCCGGGCGACTGACCAGTCGCTGCCAGCGATCGGCCTGGGCATGGCGAGCCACGAGGGTTCGCTCTCCGCCCGCGAAGCCGATCTGCTGCGAAAGCTGCGCCCCGATCACCTGCGGACCGACCTCTACCTTGCAGAGTCCTGGCAGCAGCCGCTCGCGCGAGGTGTCGAGGCGGCTCGCGCGCTCGAGGCTCGGCTCGAGCTGGCACTCTTCCTCACCGATGACGCCGAGGCCCAGCTGGGCGCGCTCGCTCGGGAATTGGGGTCCAAGCAGCCTCCGGTGGCTCGTGTGCTCGTCTTTTACGGGGGTAAAGCGTTCAGCACCGGGCAGGGTGCAACCCCTGGGCGGTTCGTTCGCCTCGCCCGCGAGCGGCTCCAGGCCGCCGTCGGCGGGGCACCGTTCATCGGCGGGACCAACCAGTTCTTCGCCGAACTCAATCGCAATCCCCCAGAGGTCGAGGCCATGGACGGCGTGGTGTACTCGATCAATCCCCAGGTTCACGCCGCCGACGATGAATCGCTCGTCGAAAACCTGGCGGCGCAGGCCGCGACCGTCCAAACCGCGCGCTCGTTCAGCGGCGACCTCCCCATCGTCGTGAGCCCGATTACGCTGGCCGCTCGCACCGGACCGTATCCGGCCGGCCCGCCCGAGCCCGGGGGACTGCCACCGCAGGTGGACGTGCGGCAAGCGTCGCTCTTCGGTGCTGGCTGGTCCGCCGTCAGCGTCAAGTACCTGGCGGCGAGTCGAGTCGCCTCGATCACGTACTACGAGACCAGCGGTTGGCGAGGCGTCATCGAGGTCGATGCGGGATCCCCCATGCGGGAGCAGTTCCCCTCCAGCCCCGCCACGGTGTTCCCCGTTTATCACGTCTTCCGCGACCTGGCCGATTTGAAGTCCGGGAAGCTGGTCGAGGTGAACGCCAGTGAGCCGCTGCTGGTCGACGGGTTCGCGCTTCGAGAGAACGGGAGGACGCATGTTGTCCTGGCCAACCTGACGCCCCGGACGCAGCGTGCCACGGTCGGGCCGTTCCAGGCTCGGAATATTCGGATACGGCAGCTCAACGACGAAACGGCGCTGCAGGCGATCTCTGATCCAGAGGGATTTCGGGGTGCCGCGACGGTCGCGTCCGCGCAGGACGGCCGGCTCAACCTGGAGCTCGGACCGTACGCCGTGGCGCGTATCGACGAGGCATGACGCGCTGGCGACGATAGGCGATGCCCCGCTGCGTGGTGTGCGCATCATCGCGGTCGAACAGTATGGGGCGGGACCGTTCGGGACGCTGTTTCTCTCCGACATGGGCGCGGAGATCATCAAGGTCGAGGATCCGGCGGTGGGAGGAGACATCAGTCGATACGTCCCGCCGGGACAGCAGGGAACGGACAGCCTATTCTTCGAGACCTTCAATCGAGGCAAGCGGAGTCTCGCGCTCGATCTCAAGAACGAAGACGCCCAGGGGGTTCTGCACCGCCTCGTCACAGAGTCACACGCGCTCTTTACCAACCTCCGGGGAGACCTACCCGAACAACTCGGGCTGACCTACGACGCGCTTCAGCGATTCAACCCGGCCATCGTCTGTGTCTCGCTTTCGGCATATGGCCGCACCGGTGGACGCAGCACGCAGCCTGGGTACGATGCGCTGGTTCAGGCCGAGGCCGGCTGGGCGACCTTGACCGGCGAGCCCGATGGTCCACCCGTCAAGAGCGGGCTTTCGCTGGTCGACTATTCCGCTGGGCTGATGGCCGCGCTCGCCCTCATGGTCGGCGTGTTCGACGCGCAGCGAACCGGACGGGGCCGAAACATCGACACCAGCCTCTACGACGCAGCCCTGTCGCTCCTGACGTATCCGGCCACCTGGTACCTGACGCAGGGTGTGGTGACGGAGCGTCTCCCGAATTCCGCCCATCCAAGCATCGTCCCCTTCCAGTTCTTCGCCACCGCCGACGGGCACATTGCGATCGCCTGCGCGAAGGAAAAGTTCTTCAAAGCCTTGGCCGCAGCCCTGCAGCTACCATCCGATGCGCGCTTTGTCTCATTCGAGTCGCGGCGCCAGAACCGGCAGGCACTGACCGAAGTCCTATCGGAGCGGTTTCGGATGCGGCCCACGGCCGAGTGGCTTTCGCTACTGAGCGGGCGTGTGCCGATAGCGCCCGTCCGGCCCTTGACCGCGGTCCTCGATCCCGACGAGCTGGCCGGGCGCAACATGCTGGCCAGCTACGCGCATCCGACGTTTGGCCAGGTCGAGAGCATCGGCCTTCCCCTTACGTTCTCCGGGTTTTCGCCGGAGTACCGCGCTGGCCCGAGCCTCAACGCCGATCGCGACTCGATCCTGGGAACGCTCGGCTATGCCGCGGACGAGATCACTCGATTGGAGGAGGCTGGCGCCTTCGGTTCGGGAACCAGCGGCAATGGCTAAAAGTAAGCGGAAAAGTGTGAAGCGAGCCAAGGCAGTCTCGCCGCCGGCTCTGCCTGGCACCCCGGTCACGATCCGCGACGTGGCACGAAAGGCCCGCGTGTCGCTCTCGTCGGTGTCGCGAGTCCTGACCGAGCACCCGGATGTGAGCCGGCCGATGCAGCAACGGGTACTGAAGGCCACGGCGGCTTTGGGCTATGAGCCTGACCTGATCGCGCAGAGCCTCCGACGCGGCGTGACCCACACGCTCGGCTTTTTGATTGGCGATATTTCAAACCCGGTTTTCGCCGATGTGATCCGCGGCGCTGAGGACCACGCGCGCAGCAAAGGTTACGCCATCATGCTTACCAACTCGGAAGGCGACCCGGAGCTTGACGCCAAATATCTGCACCTCTTCCTCCGTCGCAAAGTGGACGGGATCATCCTCTCCACGGCGGAAACCGGCTCCCCACAGGTGGCTCGAGCATTACTGGATCCAACCGTTCCGTTTGTGGTGCTCGACCGTGACGTCCCGCCGAACTCCAGGGTCAGTACGGTGTTCGGGGACCATGCCTCGGGGATGCGCCAGGCGACCACGCACTTGATCGAGCACGGTCACACGGCGATCGCTCTTATCTCCGGGCCGGAGCATCTGAAGCCGTCCCGCGAGCGTATCCGCGGCTTCCGGGCTGCATTGGAAACAGGCGGCCTGAAGCCAAATCCTGACTTCATCCGGATCGGGTCGCTGCGGCCCAATTTCGGAAGGGATCAAACGGTCGACCTCCTTCGCCGCGCCGAACGACCGACCGCCATCATCGCCGGGAGCAATCGCCTCCTGACCGGCGTCCTCGAAGGTATCCAGCAGACCGACCTGGTGGTCGGCCGCGACCTGGCCCTCGCCGGCTGCGACGACGTGGATCTCGCTCGTCTCTACCGCCCGCCGATCAGCGTGGTGATCCGTGATCAGTACAAGCTGGGGCAGGTGGCGTGCGAGCTCATCATCGAGCGCCTGGCCAACCCGGACGCTCCCATTCGGACCGTCACGCTTCCCACCCAATTCGTCGCGCGCGCCTCGTCGGACTTTCCCTGGCCACCGACGCGTTGACAGCGCAGGCTCGTTTAGTGTTAGATGGGCGAGCCCTACTGGAAACGTTACCGACATCGGAGAGGCCTTGATCACAACCGAACAGCTCAAGCACTGGTACACGGAGATGCTGCGCATCCGCCTCTTCGAGGACAAGACGCAGGAGTTGTTCCTCCGCAACATGGTCCAGGGGACGACGCATCTCTGCCAGGGACAGGAGGCGGTCTCCGTCGGAGTGATCGCG
>DATNMN010000088.1:0-39977 GCA_035602295.1 Candidatus Dormiibacterota bacterium
CGGTCCGTGCGGTCGGCGGACGCGGTGCTCGGAAGGGTCATGCTGGTGAGGGTGGCCATGATCAGGGCGGCGACGTCGTCGTTGTCCAGGTCGTGCGCCAGGTGACCGGCTCGCGCCGCTCGCTTCAGCAGCCCGCGCAGCGTGCTGTGCCAGGCCTGGAACGCCTCGCCCATGATCCGAGCCAGCGACGGGTCCCGTGCCGAGCGGAGAGCGAGCTCACCCATGACCGCGCCGACCTCGGGTTCGTCGCGCAGCAGTTTGCGCACGGCCCGCAGATGGTTTCGCAGCTGATCCGCTGGCGAGCCGTGTGGCGCCAGGGTGGAGCGAAATCGATCCATTGCATACGCCACGACGCCGCGGATCAATGATTCCTTCGTCGGAAAGTAGTAATGCAACGTTGCAATGTTCAGGCCGACGCCCGCGGAGACCTCACGCGTGCGCAGTCCCTCGAAACCCCGCTCAGCGATCTGGTTGAAGGCCGCCTGGACGAGCGCCTTCTGGCGGTCCTCCTTGCGTGATCGGACTACACGGGTGCTGGCGACCGGGCTCATTCGTTGTCAATTAAACACTTGATTGAAGCGCTACATACGGGCGCAGGCGCGCGGTGCTATGCTCGCGACCAAAGAGGAGGTGGGCAATGTTCAAACCACTACGTGCGGCGGCGGCCCTTCCGGCGCAAGATCTGGAACGGGCGAAGGCTTTCTATCGGGACAAACTGGGGCTGACCCCCAGCCACGATGATCCGAGCGGGGTCATGTATGCCATGGCGGCGGGCACCGGTTTCGGGGTGTTCCCCAGTAGCGGCAAGCCGTCCGGTACGCACACACAAATGGGGATCGAGGTCGAGGATGTGGAGGGGGCCGTCAAGGACCTTCAGGCCAAGGGTGTCAAGTTCGAAGAGTACGACACACCCGGGCTCAAGACCGTCAATGGCATCGCCACCATGGGGGGTTCGAAGCTCGCGTGGTTCAAGGACTCAGAAGGCAACCTGATCGTCATCAGCCTACCGGTGCCGGTGGCCGCGCCGGCGCGGACCTGACCTAAAAGACTGGGATCGGCCGGCCCACGCGGGTCGGCCGATCAGCTTCGCTCGAGTCGGCGCGTCCCGCTTCCCGGATGCCATGATTCGACCACGAGTTGGTCGCCCGCTTCATTCAGGTGGGTGAAGACCGCCTCGGTGATGTCGATCCGGAAGCGCCGCCCACCCGCGACGGGTGAGTCTGGAGTATCGACCTCCACGGCAAATCCGGCGACCTTCGCCTCGCCAGCCCAGCCTTGCGGATCCCCGGCCGGAGGGTCCTCCGTGGGACTGTGAAGGGCCAGGCGTGGGTCGCGCTCGAGGTCGTGAAGCTTGAGCGAGCCCGGCATCATTCCAACGAACACCTCGCCGTCCGCGAACTCCACCTCGATGCCGCTGATTCGCGGCGAGCCGTCCCTTCGGAGCGTCGCGAGCGTCTTGTGTTTCCGAATCTGGAATCGTTCCTCGACCCGGCGTGCGAGGACGGGCTCGGCCGAGGCGAACTCGGTCCAGCTCGCCATCAATCCGCGCCGAACCACTGGCGCCGCGTGGGGTAGAGGTATCGGTCGGTCAGGAAATTCAAGACCCGGCGGGCGGCGGCAAAATTCTCACTGACCTCGGCCAGCACGCCAGCCATCGCCGCCCGATGATCCGCGCCCTGCTGGGCGATCCGGTAGGCGCGCCTTCCCAGCTGCTCGAGGATCCAGATCCCATCGCGGCCCTCAGACTGTTCCCGATCGGCCGCCCCCAACGCGCGCTCGAGGCCTCGGCGCTCGGCACCCAGCCGCTCGGCCGCGTAATCCGGAAAGATGCCCGTCAAAAATAGCGACAGGTCGCCCAGACGGCGGTAAACGGACGGTCGCTCGGGCGCCGGGACCAACTCCGCGAGCTCGATCAGCCGCATGGGATCGAGCTCGCTGAAGCGCCGGCGCCGCCAGCCCCGGCGGGTCTTGACCAGCATGCTGCCACTCGCCACGTTCGTGTACGAGGCCAGCAGCTGGACGAGGAAGAAACGTCGCATCGGGTCGGCCCCGAAGTCTTTCAGGCTGGCAGTATCGAACACGGGTACGCGCTGTCGCGGTCCGACCCATTCTTCGACAAAGGTTGCTTGGCCGAGATCACGGACGACGCGATGGATCAACACAGCGAAGATGAGAAAGGGCGTGCCGCGAAGCAGCGGGTCTCGACCGGGCACGCTGAAGAGCTGGCGGAAGGTGACGGGATTGTCGATCAGCGCCTCGAGGCGCGTGGGATCGCGCCGTATATCATCCCGGGGGTCCGCCGCCGACGCGAGCAGCTCGAGATCTGAGTCTGACAGTTGCTCGAGATACAGGGGTCCAACCATCATCTCTATATGATCGGAGATCGCCATTGACGGGTCCCGACGACGATTGTCCCTATCCGAGACCGTTTCCGGCGGCCAACCGGTTCTCACCTGCCGTCACCTAGAAACCCGAGCGATGACGCAGCGCCGCCGCTGGTATGCGCCCTGCGCGCTCGGTGACGCTGAGGCTCGCCGTCGCTGGGTCCGCGACGTCGGAGCGGCACGTCTGGAACGACTTCGAACCGTGCAGCGCGAGCTTGGCGCCTCCATCGCCCCATACACCACGCGCTTGTGGGAGCTCAAGGGCCAACAATTGCTGGCCCTTCACGATGGCAGAGACCCTGAGCCAGCAACGGCGGAGCTCCGGCGGTTGGGCGGCCAGATGACGGAGGAGCTCTCGAGCTTCGTGAAAGGGCATAGCCAGGCGTTTGCCGCCATCGAGATGCCGGCCGACGCCACCATGCAATTGGTTCGGGCCGCGGTGGATCGATTCGTCGACACCCATTTCGCGACCGAAGTCAGTCTCGAGGTGCCCGACGACCTCCTAAAGCGGTTCCCGGAGCCGGTTCAAAGCTTCTTCCGGCCGCCGGTACCGAAGCCGCCCGCCGCGAAGAACTAGCTGCGGCCCTCGCTGGCTTCGGCCTTGCGCGCGAGGCCCTGCAGTAACGCCGGGAAGGTGTCCGCGATTTGGCGGCCCATCATGCCACCCACCAGGCCTCCCAGTGGACCTCCGACGCGGATGGCCTGGCTGATGGTCGTCTTGCCGGCCGGTCCGGCTGAGACCTGGCACTCGAAAGCAAACCGCGTCAGCGGGATGACGGTCGTCTCCAACCGGAACGATCGCCCGGGCACGACCTCCGTGAGTTGAACCTGGCGGGTCCCTTGCTTCGTCTTCATCGTCCCAGTTGTGCCGGTGGCGAACGGTCCGCTGAGGGTCATCGCCTGCACGTCCGGGTTCCATTGGGGCCATGTGGTCGTGTCCGACCAGATCTTCCAAACGGTTGCAGGACTGGCACTGGTCTCGACCGAGCGCTGGTTATCCGCCAACCCCATCCTCCTCGACTCGCTATTGTTGCGGCGCGCGACCCCGATTGAGAACAAGATATATCACGCCGGCAACGATGAAGCCGATGAAATAGCCGAAATCCGCGTCGCCGAACCACGAGGCGAACGGTCCGTGGGCTTTCAGACCGAACACCTGAAATTGCTCTGAGATGAAGAGAAGCGAAACAAGCAGCCCGATCACGAAGGCGATCGGACCAGCCCGATTCCAGTCCGGAGCGCTACTGAATCCCATGGGCTCTCGGTGCTTGAAGACGTAAAAGTCGAGCAGCACGACTGCCAGCCACGGCATGATCCAGTAGTCGAGCACGATCAGGAAGTTCTGGTAGTTCTGCGTGAAGTTCTGGTAGCCGATCAGTGCGACGATGAACGCGAGAGCGCCGCCAACGACGGCGAGCTGCCAGCGCGGAAGGCGGATATCGAGCACTTTCGCCGACATGGTGTTGGAGTAAAGGTTGAGCACGTTCGCGGTGGTGGCCCCGAGGATCACGGCCGCGACCGCGAAGGCGCCGAAACCGCCCATCGCCGTCTTGAGTGCGGCGATCGGTGTTGGGGCTCCTGGGGCCAGGATCGCGACCAGCACGCCAACGACCTCGGTGAGGAAGGAGGCGAGCACGGCGCCGCCGAACACGTAGATGGCGATGTAGGAGCGCGACGTGATCTCCGGCAGGTAGCGGGAGTAGTCGGACGCATACGGCGACCAGCTCATGATGTACGAGAAGGAGATGGCGAGCACGACGGCGAAGAGCGCCAGCGTGCCACCGACCGGCTTGGGGTGCCAAGCCGCGATCGCCGAACCGTGGGTGAGCGCGATGACGGTCGCGATGGCGAAGAGCACGCCGAGGATCAGGGCCATGTAGCGCTCGAAGGCCTGGATCAGGTTGTGGCCATAGATGACGAGCAGCGTCTGCACCACGACCAGGATGGCCGCGGCCACCGCGAACGGGATTCCGGGGATCAGCAGCTGGATTCCAAAGCTGCCGAGAATGGTGTTAACCGTGAACCAGCCGGCCGTGCTGAGCCAGTTCAGTGCCGCCGGGATGTATCCGCCGACCCGGCCGAAGGCACGGCGACCGATGAACATCTGCGGGTAGCCGGCGGCCGGTCCCATGGCGGCAGACCAGGCCAGCACCAGCCCGCCGAGGATGTTGCCCAGCGCCAGCGCGAGGATCGCCGGGCCGAGGGACAGACCGAGCGCTACTGGGACGAAGCCGATTGCGTAGTCGGCAATCGTCAGGTTGGCCGCCAGCCAGAGCCAGAGCAGTTGGCGGCTGTGGCCGTGGCGTTCGGCAAACGGGATGTGCTCAATGGAGTAAGGCTCGGGGATCGCGACCCGATCTCCATAGCGAGCCGACTCAGCCACGGGCTAAAGCGTAACAAGGCGTGTCGATTCGAAGACTCGCTTGTTCGTCGTACTGTACAAAGCGGGCTACGTAGCCGCCCCCGGTGTGGAGAGGGCGGCGCGTCCGCGGAAGTTCAAGGAGGAACGCAAACAATGAAATACGTATTGCTGTTCGGCGAGTCCAAGGAGCGGGCGAAGCAGTGGGAAGCGATGCCGGAGGCACAGAGGATGGCGGCCTATGCCCCGATTAACCAGTGGTTCGAGAAGTACGCCGGCAAGATCACAGGGGGACACGAGCTTCAGCCTGAGCGCACGGCGACGACGGTCAAGTTCAACAACGGCAAACCGGTGATCACCGACGGGCCCTTCATCGAAGGCAAAGAGTCCATCGGCGGCTATGCCGAGGTCACCGTGGCTGACCTGGATGAGGCGCTCGAGATGGCGAAGGGCTGGCCCACCGGCGGTCCCGTCGAAGTCCGCCCGGTAGTCGATCGGGGCGAGCCATAGCGCTAGACCAAAACCGAGCGGCGACCGACGCTGCGCTGACCGCGGTCTTCCGAGAGGAGACTGGCCGGTTGACCGCGGCGTTGGTCCGGATGTTGGGCGACTTCGACCTTGCCGAAGAGCTGGTGCAGGAGTCGTTACTCGAAGCCATCGAGCACTGGCCGAAGGAAGGCATTCCGGAGAAACCCGGTGCCTGGTTGTTGACGACCGCCCGGCGAAAGGCCGTCGACCAGCTGCGGCGCCAGGCTCGCTTCCGGGACAAGCTCGCTCAACTGGAAGGAGGAGTCATGAGAGATGACACGGCGGAGGGCGATGACCGACTGCGGTTGATCTTCACGTGCTGCCACCCGGCCCTATCCAGGGAAGCGCAGGTCGCGCTCACGCTCCGGGCGGTGGCCGGGCTGACCACGATCGAGATCGCAAGGGCCTTCATCAGCAGTGAGGCCACCATCGCGCAGCGCATCGTCCGGGCCAAGCGCAAGATCGTGGACGCGAACATTCCGTATCGAATACCTGCGGAGCAGGACTTAGCCGAACGGCTGGATGAGGTTCTGTCGGTGCTCTATCTCATGTTCAACGAGGGCTACCTCGCGACGGCCGGCGATCAGGGATCGCGGCGGGACGTGGCTGAGGATGCGGCTTGGCTGGCGGGGCTGATGGTCCGGCTCATGCCCAACGAACCAGAAGCTCTCGGCCTGCTGGCCCTGATGCGATTGCATCTCGCCCGCGCCGCAGCCCGCTTCGACAACGCCGGCAACCTCGTCCTCTTGCAAGACCAGGACCGCGGCCGCTGGGACCAGGAACGCATCGCCTCGGCGATTGTCCTCTTGCAGCGGGCGGCGACACTGCCTCGGACCGGGCCATACCAGCTCCAGGCCGCAATCGCCGCCTGCCATGCTGAAGCGCAAACGTGGGGGGAGACGGACTGGCAGCAGATCGTAGCGCTCTACGATGCGTTGCTCGAGCTGATGCCGTCGCCGGTAGTGGAGCTCAACCGCGCCATCGCCCGGCGCTATCGCGACGGTGCCAGCGCCGCGCTGGATGATACGGACCGCCTGGCCGATGCCCTCGATGGCTATTACCTGTTCCATGCGACGCGGGCCGAGCTCCTGCGTGATCTTGGTCGTGAGCCAGAGGCTCGAGCCGCGCTGACCCGCGCCCTCGAGCTGACGGCCAATCCGGCTGAGCGCGCGCTACTCCAAAAACGACTATCGTGACCGATGGGACGGCAGATGAACTCTCCCCGTAGCCTGTCGGTGCGGCGATTCGAAATCATTCCCAAAGGACCATTCGACCTGGAAACGGAGGCCAGCCGCTTTGGGGGATGGCCGAGGCTGGGTGATGGAGTCGTCATGGCATTTCCTGTGGAGGGTTGGGATGATTCCGCCGCGGTCGTCATGCGCCAGCGCGGTGACACCATCACCGGTGAGGTCCACGGCGGCGGTGAGGCGGGCGCCGAACGAGCCTGGCAGCAGGCTCTGGCCACCGTCTCTCTCGATGTTGATGGTGCCGGGTTCATCGATGTCGGACGACGCGACCCGGTCATCGGCCGACTGCAGGCCGAGTACCGGAATCTTCGGCCGGTGCTGTTTCACTCGCCGTACGAGGCGGCGTGTGCCTTCGTCATCGGACACCGCATCACGATCCTCCAAACGCGCCGCATCCGGCAGCGCATGGCGGAGGAGCATGGCGCCGCGATCGAGGTCGACGGCACCGCGTTCAAGGCGTTTCCCGATCCGAGAGCATTGCTTCGGCTCGAAACATTTCCGGGCGTGGCGCCCGTGAAGATCGATCGCTTGCACCACGTGGCACAGGCCGCCCTCGAGGGGACCCTGGATCGAGCCCGGCTCCGCTCTATACCGGAGCCGGATGCCTTGACGCAGCTGCGAACCCTTCCGGGAATCGGCGAATTCTTCGCGCAAGGCATCTTGATGCGGGGCGCCGGGTTGGTCGACGCCATCACGGACGACGATCTGACCCCGCGGGCGATCCAGCTTCTGTACCGGCTCGCCGAGCGACCGGACCGTGCGGCTGTTCTCAAGCGGGCCGAGGTCTGGCGCCCTTACCGGATGTGGGCGGGTGTTCTGCTCAACGTCTGGGTGCGCAGCCAGCCACCCGACGTCATCGGTCCACGCCAGGTCCGCAGCCGGCGCAAATAGCCGACCGGACGGCGGATAGAATCGACTCGCTGCGGAGCGGTCGCCTAGTCTGGTCGAGGGCGCGGCACTGGAAATGCCGTAACGGGCGTACCCCGTTCGCGAGTTCGAATCTCGCCCGCTCCGCCACCACATCCGTAACGGCTCGCGGCGGGCCTGACCGTAGACTGCTTGCGTGGCCACGTGCCCAGCGTGCGCTGCGGCGAACCCGCCCCTCGCGCGATTCTGCATGAGCTGCGGAGCCGTGATTTCGGCTGAGGTAGCGACCGGGCGGGAAGCACGGAAGACCGTGACCATCCTTTTTGCCGACGTAAGTGGCTTTACCCCGTTGGGCGAGCGACTCGACGTGGAATCATTGCGACTCGTGATGTCACGCTACTTTGCCAGGATGCGCGAGGCGGTGGAACGCCACGAGGGAACAGTGGAAAAATTCATCGGCGACGCCATCATGGCGGTCTTTGGCATGCATCAGGTACACGAGGATGATGCCCTCCGGGCAGTGCGGGCTGCCGCGGATATGCGGGAAGCGCTTACGCGGCTCAATCCTGAGCTCGATCGAGACCTTGGCGTTACGCTGGCCGTTCGGATTGGTGTGAATACCGGCGAGGTCGTTGTGAGCGACTCACGATCCGGCTCCGAGCTGGTGATCGGTGATGCTGTCAATCTGGCTGCCCGCCTAGAGCAGGTAGCCCAACCCGGAGAAATCCTGGTTGGCGACGCCACCTATCGGCTAGTTCGCGATGCGGTCACGGTAGAGAAGATGGAGCCACAGCTCGTAAAGGGCAAGTCCGAAGCCGTGCGTGCGGTTCGTCTTGTGGCGGTCATCCCCGGTGTCCCGGCCCTCGCGCGACGCCTTGACTCGCCGATGGTGGGCCGCCAGCGGGAACTCGAGACCCTCCGCCAGACGCATGCGCGGTCGGTTTCCGACCGAGCCTGTCACCTGATAACAATCCTCGGCTCCGCGGGGGTCGGGAAATCACGGCTAGTCGAGGAGTTCCTGCAGATGGTGGGCGGTGAGGCACGGGTGTTGCGAGGCCACTGCCTCTCTTACGGCGAGGGCATCACGTTCTTGCCAGTCCAGGAGGTGCTCCGTGATGCGGCGACCACGACAGAGCACGATTCAACCGAGGCCGTAATGGCCAAGGTCACGGAGCTCGCGGATGGTCTCGAACACAGCGACCTGATCCTCAGGGGTGTTTCTCATCTATTGGGCGCCCCGGGCTCCCCGCCCTCGTCAGAGGAGACTCAGTGGGCCGTTCGCAAGCTGCTCGAGTCGCTCGCGAGGAGACACCCACTGGTGATCATCTTTGACGATCTGCACTGGGGGGAATCCACGTTCCTCGACCTTGTCGAGCACATCGCCGAATGGTCGCGCGGTGTTTCCATGCTCCTGATCTGCGCGGCCAGGCAAGAGCTGCTCGATGCTCGTCCGACGTGGGGCGGAGGGAAGCTGAACGCGACAACGATGCTCCTGGAGCCGCTAACGGACCAGGAATCCATCCACCTTCTAACTACACTGGTCGGCGAGGCCCGCCTGGGCGAGGAGATCCGGGGACGCATCGTCGATTCGGCGGAAGGGAATCCCCTGTTTCTCGAAGAGATGCTCGCGATGCTGATCGATAACCAGGTGTTGACCAGACGGAACGGTCACTGGCTCGCCGTCGGCGATCCCGCCAAGATCGACGTGCCGCCGAGTATCCGGGCATTGCTTACCGCCCGGCTCGATCGCCTCAATCAGGGGGAACGCCAGGTGATCGAGTGCGCGGCGGTGGTGGGTAGAGTCTTCGCTCGCGAGGCGGTCATCCAACTATGCCCGGAGGCCGTCCGGCCGGAGGTTCCGGCTCATGTGCAAGCCCTGGTGCGCAAGGACCTGATCCGTGCGGAAGAATCGTCCTGGCGCGGCGACGAGATTTTTCGATTTCGCCACGCCCTCACCCGCGAGGCGGCCTACGAGACTGTGGCCAAGCAGGCGCGTTCGGAGCTGCACGAACGGTTTGCGGATTGGCTGGATGCTGAGCCCGAGGAACGCGCCAAGTCTGACGAGATCACGGCTTATCATCTGGAGCAGGCTTACCACTACCGCGTTGAGCTCGGTCCGCCGGATCAGCACGCCACGGACCTGGGACGCCGGGCGGCGCAGCGGCTGGCCGCTGCGGGCGGCCGTGCCTCGGCCCAGGAGGATATACCTGCGGCGATCCGGCTTTTCTCGCGTGCGAACGCGATCCTCGCCGCCGACAGCCGCGAGCGGCTCGCCCTTCTTCCCGAATTGGGGGCGGCCTTGGTCGAGGCCGGGGACTTTGGCGCCGCCGAGCGCGTGCTCACCGAGGCACTCGAAGGCGCTGCCCATTTCGATGATCGCGGACTCGCCGCATACGCAATGGTTGAGCGTGAGCGCCTGCGTACGATCGTCGACCCGGAGGGATCAAGTGAGCGCGCCCTCAGGGAGGCGCACGAGGCAATCGTCGTCTTCGAGGCCCAGGGCGACGACCGCGGCCTCGCTCTCGCTTGGCAGCTGCTCGGTGAGGTTCATTGGGTGCATGGCCAGCTGCGTGCGCAGCATCAGGCGCTGCTGCGGGCCCTGACCCATGCCCAGCGGGTCGGTGAACGGCGGCTGGAAGCGGGCATCCAGATCGCGATCACGGGTGGCCTCTTTTTTGGCCCCGCCTCGGCGCAGGAGTGCGGCCAGCATTGCGAGCGCACGCTTGCATGGGCGCGCGCTAACGGTTCGCGCCTGGCTGAGGCTTTTGCACTGTACGGGATGGGGCTGCTGCGGGCACAGGGTGGTCAGTTCGCAGAGGCGCGCGAACTCGTCAGCCAGGGACGCGCCATCCTCGAAGACCTCGGAATGAAGGTCCGGATCGGGACCCTTTCGCTGGTGGCGGGCTCCGTGGAGATGCTCGCCGACGATCCGGTAAACGCCGAACGTGAGCTACGGCATGGCTCTGCCGTCCTGTTCCAGGCGGGCGAAAAAGGCGTACTGTCGACGGTCGTGGCCGACCTGGCGGACGCCGTCTACGCCCAGTCTCGCTATGTGGAGGCGCTTGAGCTGACCCTGACCAGTGAGGCTGCCGCAGCCTCCGATGACGCATTCTCACAGGTGCTCTGGCGCTCGACCAGGGCGAAGGTGTATGCGCACCAGGGACGAGGCGACGATAGCATCAGGCTGGCTCGCGAGGCTGTTGCGATTGCCGAACGAACCGAATACCTCGAGTTACTCGCTCGGGCGCTGTCCAGCCTGGGAGTAGTCCTTCAGGTCGCCGGCCTCGTAGACGACGCGCAGCTTGCTGTCTCCAAGGCCGCGTCTTTGTATGAGCGGAAAGGCAACGTTGTGATGCGCGACCGACTCTCAGCCGTTCTGCAGCAAAGATAGTTGGGTGAGACGCGCGCGAAGGCGGTCCCCGGCCGCGGTTCGGGCGCCCGCTCGTCGAAGTGCGTCTGTTCCCAGGCCCACCCATAGCTCCACTTGCAGGGCGGCATACTTGAGACCGCCGGCGGCGGCCAACTGGGTCGCGACCTCCCTGTGGGATCCGGGATCCGAACGGGCGATTCGAAGGGCCGCGAGGAGATTGGTGCGTTGGTCCCCACTCAACGCCGCGAGTGCGTGGACGATCGGGAGCGTGTGGCGCCCGTTGGTCAGGTCGGCGCTCGGAGTGCTCCCCCAGATGTCGCTGCAGTCACTGCGCAGCTGGGCCGCGATACCAAGGGCATAGCCATACTCCTCGTAGGCGGTCACGGTCGCTTGGTCGTCGCTCGCGAGCGATGCGGCGACGCCGGCGACCATCCTAATTTCAGCCCCACTCTTCAGGGCGACGCTTGCCTCGACCGCCTCCGGCGTCGCGGAATCCCCCGGCTGGTGGATGTCCTGCAGCTGCCCCCCGGCCATGGCCCAGGTCGCGGTGGCCATCCGCTGAGCCAGGAAGTACAACCGTCCGGCCGACGCCACTTGCCGCTCACGTAGAAGATCGAGCGCCAGGTACGAGAGGCTGCCCAGAAGAGTCGCTCCGGCCAGGATAATTTCATCAATTGCCCACCCATCCCACCGCGTGAGATGCTCGCGATCCGCAACGTTGTCGAGGATGTCGGCCCCCAGGTAAATAAGGGTGGCCGCCGCTGCGAGCGGCACGGCGGGTTGCCATGATCCGGAGACTGCCTCGTAGACGTCCAGCGGCACGGTGACGCTGGGCGGAGTGCTCTGACCCGAGGCCGAAACTGTGCCCAGCGCTTGGTCAACGAGATCTGCCAGCACCGGGGTAATGGGTTTTCGGCTGACGAGATCCCGGATGCAGCCGAGCGTGGCGGCAACCCGTTCGGTGTCGCCGTCCATGTCGCGGACTAGGGTTTCATCAAGCTCAGGTTCTTGCGAAGTTCGAGCACGATTTGTTCGTCGGTCATACCGGCGAGCTTTTCTTTGTACTCAGCGACTGTGTGCATCTGCTCCGGTGTCAGCTTGAACCCATACAGTTGCAGCGTTGCTTCGTGGTCGGCGAGCCCCTCGTGAAGGAAACGCTCGTCGATCTGCGCAAGGCGCTGCAAGATCCGGAAGACCTCATCACTCATCGCGATCCCTCCCCATAACGGTCAAGTGGCGCCGGTGGACCAAGAGTCCACCCTGGTCTCAGCCGACTATACGCGATATGCGCAATCGGCCACATACACCAGGAAGATTGGTGACCTATCCATCAATCGGCGCGGGCGAGCGTTTCCGCGCGTCGGCGCAGTTCGTGCTCGACTTGATCCGTCAGCTGTGTATGAGGCCGTTTCGTCAGTCCGCACTGGAAATGCCGTAACGGGCGTACCTCGTTCGCGAGTTCGAATCTCGCCCGCTCCGCCACTTGGCCCCCTTCGACCAATCAGCCAACATAGAGGCCGAATGGCTGTCTGCCCGCAGTGTGGCCAAGAAAACCCCAGTGGGGCGAAATTCTGCCTTGCCTGCGGGGCCGCGATGACTGCGGCGGGCGAGCGGGAAGTGCGCAAAACGGTAACCGTAGTTTTCTCCGACCTGGTCGGCTCCACCGAACTGGGCGAGCGCCTCGATCCTGAATCGATTCGGCACCTCATGTCGCGGTACTTCGAGGAGATGCAACGCGTTCTCCAGCGGCACGGAGGCACGGTTCAGAAATTCATCGGCGACGCCATCATGGCGGTCTTCGGGGTTCCATCAGTTCACGAAGACGACGCACTGCGCGCCGTCCGAGCCGTCGCGGAAATGCGCGAGCGCCTCCGCGTGCTGAATGAGGAAATCGATCGCCGATGGCACGTTCGGTTGAGAGTCCGCACCGGGATCAATACCGGTGAGGTTGTGGCCGTTGATCCATCCCGCGATCAGAACCTCGTCCTGGGCGATACGGTGAACGTGGCGGCGCGACTGGAGCAGGCGGCGGCACCTGATGAGATCTTGCTTGGTGAGCGGACGTGGTCGCTCGTCCGTGAGGCGATTGACGCCGAGCCGATAGCGGCCCTGACAGTGAAGGGAAAGAGCGAAGCCCTTCCTGCCTGGCGGCTCATCGAGGTCAAGTCGAGGGTGGCTATGCCACGCGTCCGTAGCGATAGTCCCTTTGTCGGTCGGACCGAGGAATTCCAGGGACTTTGGCGCACCCTCGAGCGCGCAATCGATGAGCGGATCTGCGTTCTCGCCACCGTGGTCGGGCCCCCGGGTATCGGCAAGTCCAGGTTTGTGGCGGAATTCACCCAAGCAGTCGGTCAGGGAACCCGGGTCGTTTCCGGCCATTGTCTTCCGTATGGCGAGGGCATCACGTTCTGGCCGCTCGCCGAGATCGTAAACGACGTCAGTGCTGGCGACTTGCCCGGCGCCGTCCAGAGGTTAATGGGGAATGACGCACGTGTTGTCGCCGAGCGGATCGCGGCAGCGATCGGAAGTGCCGAGTCTCCGGGATCACCCGCGGAGATTTTTTGGGCCTTTCGCAAACTGTTCGAAGCCCTGGCGCGGGAGCAGCCGCTGATCGTCGTGGTCGACGACATCCACTGGGCCGAGTCGACCCTGCTCGACCTGTTGGAGTACATGATCGAGTTCGCTTCGAAGGCGCCAATCCTCTTGCTCTGTCTCGCTCGCGCCGAGCTCTTCGAATCCCGCCCCTCGTGGGCAGTGCCGAGGCGGAACGCGTCGTTGATTCCGCTTCAACCGATCTCCGAGAGCGACGCGACCACGCTGATCGACCGGCTGACCACCCGGGAGTTCCCGGCGGCGGCCCGTGCTCGAGTCGCTGAAGCCGCCGAGGGGAACCCGCTGTTCATCGAGCAGTTGCTCGCCCTCAATGCCGACGTCACCGCGACAGATGGCGCGATTCTCGTTCCGCCGACGATCGATGCGCTGCTCGCCGCTCGCATCGACCGACTCGAGCCCGCGGATCGGGCGGTGATCGAGCGCGCCGCGGTCGAGGGACGGACCTTCCACCGAGGTGCCGTGGTCGAGCTACTTGACGAGGAAGCTCGAGCCAAAGTCGGGGCCTGTCTGATCTCGCTGGCCCGGAAGGAGTTCATTCAGCCGGATCAGGCGCTCTTTACGGGCGACGATGGCTTTCGTTTCGTGCACCTGCTGATGCGGGACGCCGCCTATGGAGCGGTGCCGAAACAACTCCGAGCCCATCTTCATGAACGCCTCGCTCTTTGGCTGGAGCGAGTGGCACCGGACAATACGGGCGACTACGACGAGATCCTCGCCTACCACCTTGAGCAGGCTTACCGATACCATGCTGAGCTCGGGCGAACGGAGGAAGCTGGCCGCCTTGCTCAGCTCGCGGGCAAGCGACTCACCGTGGTCGGCCTTCGCGCGCTGGCGCGCGGCGATATGCCGGCGGCCATCGGCCTGCTAAGCCGGGCTGCCAACGTCCTTCCGAAGGATGACCCAGGCCGCATGCCGCTCTTGCCCGAGCTCGGGACGGCGCTGGTCGACGCCGGCGAGTTGGCGAGAGCAGAGACGGTCCTGCAGGAAGCGATCGATCGGGCTCAGGCCACCGGCAATGAGCTGGTTCAATGTCGGGCGACCGTCGCGAGTTTGGGGCTGAGGTATTGGACGCGTCGAGCCGTGGCTGACGACCTGGCCTCGCTGGCGGAGGAAGCCGCCGCTGCCTGTGCTCGGCTTGGAGATGAGCTCGGCCTAGCGCGCTCCTGGCTTGTCATTGGGCTTATCCGACAGCAATTCGGCTGGCGCGCTTCGTACGAGGCGTATGAGAAGGCTCTCGGCCACGCGAGGCGCGCCAACGCACCGCGCGAGGAATCCGCAGCGCTCATGTGGCTCCTCATCGGGGCATGGGCCGGTCCGACCCAGGCGACAGAAGGAATCCGCCGCTGCCGGGAGATCCTGCACCAACCTGTCACTCGGACGGTTGAAGCTATGGCCGAGATCGAGCTCGGATGCTTCCTAGCTGCGTGCGGTGAGTTCGACCAGGCGCGGTCTTCTTACGCCCACGGCCGCGCGCTGCTAGAGGATCTGGGTCAGCGGCTCCTCGCCGCGGGTACATCGCAAGAACTCTTCGACCTCGAAATGCTCGCAGGTAACCCGGCAGCCGCCGAGCAGCGCCTTCGCGAGTCGTGTGAAACGCTCGAGCAACTCGGGGATCAGTCGTTTCTTGGGTCGAGTCTCGGCTGTCTAGCCGAGGCCGTTTATGCCCAGGATCGGTTCGCAGAGGCTGAGCAGATGTGCAAACGGGCGGAAGCAGTCGGGGCTGCGGATCCCAGCGACCTCGACGCGCAGTTTCGATGGCGGGCCGTCCTAGGGAAAGTTCTGGCGCAGCGAGGTGAGTTCGACGCAGGCGAGGCGCTGGTTCGTGCAGCGGCAAAGCTGATCCAAAAGACTGACTGGCTGAATGCCCGAGCCGGGGTCGAAACTGACCTCGCCGAAATCTTGGGTTGGGCCGGCCGGCGCGCCGAGGCACTCCCACATCTTCAAGAGGCCCTCCGACTCTTTAAAGAGAAGGAGAACCAGGTCGCCGCCAAGAGGGTGCAGGCCCGCCTCACCGCAATCGGCCCCGGTCCCGCGCCGGACGCCCGGTAAAGTGGGTTTCGTGCGGAAGGTGGGCGTGGGTCAGGTTGGCAGCCTCGAGCAGGTGGTTGGACCCGAGCATGCAGCCGACCGCTTCGAAAATACCGGTGTCACGGTCCTGTCGACCCCCGTCCTCTGCCACTGGTTCGAATCCGCGGCCGTTCGCGCGATTGCGCAACAGCTCGAGCCGGGCGAGGCCAGCGTTGGAACTCGGCTCACGATCGAGCATCTCAAGGCCACCCCGCTCGGTATGCGGGTTCGTGTTGAGTCCCGCGTCGTCGCGGTGGAGGGACGCCGGATAGTGTTCGAGGCCCAGGCGGTCGACGAGGTCGAGCTCGTTGCCCGCGGCACGCATGAGCGCTTCGTTCTCGATCTCGACCGATTCCTGGCCAGCGTAGAGGCGAAGAGCTCGCATGTCCACTGACGACCTCGTCGTCAACCGCGTTCACTCCTCCAGCACCTCCACTCCTGGGCGTGCCCTCAATAAGGTGCGCAATCATCAGCTCGTCATCGACGAGCCGACGCACCTTGGCGGGCCCGGTGAGCAAATCACACCGGCCGAAGCGTTCCTGGCGGGCGTCTCTGCCTGCGGCGTGCTGCTGGTGCAGGGTAGGGCGCGGGACTCCGGCGTCCGTCTGGAACAGGTCGAGGTCAACATCGAAGCCGTCCGTCATCGCAGCGACACCTCCGTCTTTCAGCGAATCGAGATGCTGTTCCGGCTTGCCGGCCCGACCGAGACGGAAGCGAACGATCTCGTCGAGCACTACAAAACCCATTGACCGCTGTATAAAGCGGTCGCGGTCGCGACCAGCGTGCGGGTGAAGGTCGAAGTAGCTCCCTAGGCTCGAGGCCTAATTAGCGGAGCCTGGCCACCTGCATTCGTTGGTGGTCATCGAAGCTGGCCTGGACGGTCGCCGGGCTGACGGCATGCCATCGAAGGATTACGCGCAACGTGGGCTTGGAATAGTCATGAGCCGCCGCAAGGAGAAGCGTCCGTTGCCGAGACGCTCGCCGCCGGGTGCAAGGACAGGACGAGTCGTCTATCGGGCGACGTCGCCGCGGTTCGACGGGCGACGCTTTCTCACGTCGGCCCGGGAGACGATGCGGTTCAAGCTTCCGCTGTTGGCGAGCGTGGGCCCGTGGTTCGTGGAGCGAGCGCGTCGTCTTGGCGGTGCGCGCCAACGACCCGCCTTTCGAGTGCTCGGGGTCGCCTTCTGGGCGATCACCACCGTCAGACTGATCAGCATCCATTCGGGTGGGCAACTTCACGTCAGCTTTGTCTCGGCATGGGCGATACCAGCGGCCGGCTTCGTGCTCGGCGTCGTATGTTGGGGGCTACCGTGGTTGCGGGTTCCGGTGGACCACCTGTTGGCCGGCATCGTCATAGGGATCGCGCTGCCCCTGCTCTACTTGAGCTTTGCCGGCAACCTGCAAGGGGGCGACTTGCTGCCGGTCTACGTCGCCGCCGCCGTTTTCACCGCGGCCCTGCTGCCGCTTCGGATCGCGATGGCGGTCGGCGTGCTTGGGACCATCGCCGCCGCAGTCCCCCTTTTGGCAGGCTGGTCAGGCGTCTACGACCGCTCGCTGCTCGTCCTGGTATCCGTGATCGGGCTGCTCACCTATACGCAGGCGCGCATGCTGGGCAACCTCGGCCGCAGGCAGCGTGAGGCCGAGAGTCGAAGCCGGCAAATCGAGGAGAGTTTCATGGCGACCCTGGGCGCGCTCGCGGCATCGGGCTTTGGCAACGACCGGCCGATCGAAGCCCATGCCCGGGGTACGGCTTCGCTTGCCGTTGCCGTCGCGCACCAGCTGGGCCTCAAGGGCACCGCGTTGCGGCAACTCGAGCTCGCCGCGCTGTTGCACGATGTCGGCAAGGCCGGCCTTCCCAGCCAGCTGCTGAACAAGCCGGGACCCCTGACTAGCGAGGAGCTCGCCATGGTGCACGAGCACCCGGTGATCGCGGAGCGGATTCTGTCGAGGGTGCCCGCCTTGCAGTCGATCTGTCCCATCATCAGGGCGCAATACGAACGCTGGAACGGCAGTGGCTACCCGGATGGGCTGGCCGGCGAGAAGATTCCGCTGGGTGGACGCATCATCCATGCCTGCGCCGCTTTTCATGCGATGGTCTCGGAGCGGCCCTACCGCCCCGCGATTCGGCTCGACCAGGTCATCAACGAGTTGCGCCGGCAGTCCGGATCGCAGTTCGATCCTCGGGTCGTTGAGGCGTTGATCGCCGTGCTCGAGCAAGGCGAGATCGATTTGGCCAACATCCGTCTCGAGCCGGAGCCGGCGGCTTCGACTCCGTCGCGTCAAGGACTCAAACAGCTGGAGACCATCGACCAGGTCGGTGTGCGCCTCGGACGCGAGACCGGGGTGCAGCAGATTTGCCGGCTCACCGCCGAGGTCGCTTCGAGCCTCCTGCCGCATGATCAGGCGCGCGTCTATCTGGTGGCGGATGACAAGCGGCGCCTGGTGCCGAGTTACGTGAGCCCGCCTGATCGGCAGGACTCTTCACGCACGGCTCTGGAGCATCGGATCCTCTTGCCCGGGGAAGGGATCGCCGGGCAGGTCTTCCAGAGCCGGCGCGCCATCCTCGTCGGTGACGCCGATCCGGGCCTGGCCGGCTTCGAAGCTCCCGCGATGAGCGTGTCGGCGGTGGCTGTGCCCGTCATCCTTAACGATGACATCGTCGGGGTGATCGAGGTGGTCAAGCTCGGCATGAACCAGTACTCTCGAAGCCACCTTCGCGTGCTCAAGATTCTGGCGAACCAGATGGCCCTATCAGTCGCGAATGCCCGTTTGATCGACCGCATGGTCGCCTGAAATGCACGATCCCACCCTGCCCTCCCCCAGAGGGGGAAGGTTTTGGGTGGGGAGATCGGTCGGGAAGGGTCCGGTGACACTATCTCGATCAAGCAGGGCAGCTCGATCGAGCCCCTGGTTCGCGATGCGATCAGCCTCGGGTTTCGGGTGCCGGATTGGCTGACGTCCGATCAGCAGGCGCTCAGCGGGCAGGTGGCACATCGGCCACAGCGCGCACGTCGGCGAAGATCTGTAGCTGATGACGGTCGGCGACGTAGCCCGGGGTAAACGGCGAGACGGCAAGCCCGACCGCCAGGTAGCCCAGGACCGCGGGCAGCCCCAGACGTCGAGCCAGCCAGCCGGCGATGGCGGCGACCAGGAGAACAAAACCGATTTCGAAGATGGCGGGGGCAGTTGACTCCACTCAGCGCTTCCCGGCGCCGCGTTGAATGAAATGCCCGATGGTCAGCGCCCCGGTCGCGCGGGCAGCCGGCTCGGCCCGACGTGTGCGTCGAGCCAGCCGGTCAGCGGCTTGCTGTCCTTGATCGCCACGCGGATGCGTTCTTTCGCCTCGACGGTCTGCAGCCAGGGGCCAGGCTTCCAGTTGCGGCTTGCCATCAGTCCCGTGCAGCGCAACAGCTCGCCGCGCGGGTGGTCGGCCGGGTATCCGGCGGGGACGCGCTTGAAGCTCGGCTCCGTCACCTGGTAGCCGTCCTTGCCAAGGGCGGTGACGATCCGGGCCAGCTTCTCGCCCTCCTTTCCCGCCACCGCATCGCGGAAGCGGGTGAGCTGATCGGGCGCCATCTCATGGGAGCCGATGGCCAGATACAACCCGTCGTCCGAGACCTGGAGATAGAGGCCACCCGCCCGCCGGGTCGACAGGTACGCGCCGAGATGCTCTTTGTAGGGACGCTTGTCGGGAGAGAAGCGAAGGTCGCGGTTGAGGCGGAAAACCTTGACCTCGACATCTGTCCCAAGGTCCCGCTCGAGCTCGCTCAGGAGCGCTTCCATCGGCTGGCGCACCTGTTCCTCGTAGACCGATCGGTGGGCCTCGAAGTAGGCCTTGCTGTTGTCACGCTTCAGGCCGTGAAAGAACTGTAACGCCGGCTTGGGCCACCCCTCAAAACGAACTCGCACCGGTGCGTTCGCCGGACCCTTCATCGAATCCCTCCTCGGTTAGATCACGCCGCCTTTCCACGCCGGAGACGGCTATTGCAGGTTTTGGCTCGATCGTACCGTTTCACTGCCATGACCTTCCTTCGTGTTGCCCTGAGCGTCTTCGCGATCCTCAACGTCGTCTTTTGGGCGGTAATGGCGTGGACCTGGGCCGTCAAGCCCGCGTGGGCCGCGCATCTCCCGCTTGGGCTTGGCACCGATAAGCGTTACCAGAGTGCGGTCCCGCTGTGGGGGCGGCTCGCGGCCGCGATTGCCGCCTTCTGGGCCGTTGCGGCGGTGCTCTACCTGACGGTCTACACCGGCGACCGGTTGGCCTTCGTCGCCCTCTTTACGATGGCCGCCATCTTCCTCATCCTTGGAATCGGCGCAGCCGCTCGCGTGTATACCGTGCTGCAGATGCCCAAGGATTCGATGATGGGGATGCCCGGCCGCCAGCAAGCGCGCTAGACCGCCGAGTCGCCAGTATCGATCCGACGAGAATCAGGCCGAAGCCAATGACGGCTCCGACGGTCAAAGGCTCGCGTAGCAATGCGACGCCCAGCAGCAGCGCGACGGCCGGATTGAAGTAGGTAATGATGGTCGCCCGGATCGGGCCGACCTCGCCGATGAGGGCGAAAAAGATAAGGAAGGCGAGCGCCGTGCAGACGATCGCCAGAATGGCTACCGCCAGCAGGACACGGCCGGAGGGCAACGTCCGTGGCAGTTGCGGGAGCGCCAGGGGCGCATACGCGATAGCCGTGAGCGCAAGCGATGCCGCCACGACCCCAACTGCCGGCAGTCGCGGCAGGCGGCGAGCGATGATGATCGGCCCGGTCGCATAGCCGATCGCGACCAGCCCGACCTCGCCGACCGCTCCGAGGTCCTGGAAGGACACATTGAGGCCGACCAGGACGGCGACCCCAAACAGGCCAACCACCAGTCCGGCCACGCGTCCCGGATCCATCCGGTCGTCGCCACGCGTCAGCCGCTGCACCACGGCGCCGATCAGCGGCACGGCGGCGACCAGGAGGCCGGTCAGCGAACTGGAGAGGCGCCGTTCCGCGTCGGACAGCAGGAACCAGGGCAGCGATACTTCGATCAGGGTGTAAGCGATCACCCATCGCCAGTAGGGCAGGAGCGGGGTGAGCCAGCCGCGCGCGGCGGCGACCGGGAGCAGCACCGCGGCGCCGCCCGCGGTTCGAAGTAACACCAGGCCCGCCGGCGTCAGCTCGCCGACGGCGATCTTGATCAGAAGGTAGGGGATGCCCCAGATGACGGCCATTGCCGCAAACAGCGCCCATCCGCGGCGGGTCACGCGGTTGGCGCGATGTCCAGCTCGACGTCCTCGGGGAGGATGTCTTCGCCTGTGTACGCCGAGGCTTGCAGCCGGAACAGCCGCGCGTAGCGTCCGTTGAGTCGCATCAACTGCTCGTGCGTACCCTGCTCGACCAGGCGGCCGTGTTCGAGGAACAGGATACGGTCGGCGCGCCGCACCGTGGAGAAGCGGTGGGAGATATAGACGGCCGTGCGGCCCCGCGTCAGCGAATGGATGCGTTCAAACAGCTCGTACTCGGCCTGAGCGTCGAGCGCGGAGGTCGGCTCATCAAGCAGCAGGATCCGCGCGTCGCGCATGAAGGCGCGGGCCAGCGCGACCTTCTGCCACTCGCCGCCGGAGAGGTTGACCCCGGCGTCGAACCACTTGCCGAGCGCAGTGTCGTAGCCCTGCGGGAGACCGGCGATCAACTGGTCCGAGCCGGCCTGCTGGCTGGCGGCGCGAATCGCCTCGCGGTCGGCGAGCGCACCCAGGCTGCCCAGTCCGATGTTCTCGGCGGCAGTCGCTTGGTAGGTCACGTAGTCCTGGAACATCCCGCCGATCTGCGCCCGGAGTTCGGGAGGATCGTAGTCGCGGATATCGACCTCGTCGATCAGGATGCGGCCGTTGCTCGGATCGTAGAGCCGGCAGATCAACTTGAACAGCGTCGTCTTACCGGCGCCGTTGCGGCCGACGATCGCGATCGTTTCTCCGGGCGAGACCGTGAAGCTCAAATCGTTGAGCGCGTTCTCCGTGGCCCCCGGATAGGCGAAGCTCACATGATCGAAGGTGATCTCACCCCTGACCGGGATGGGAACGGGCACCGGGTTGGCTCGCGTCGGGAGCGCGCTCGTCGTTTCCATCAACTCGAACAGGTTGCTGAGATAAAGGTTGTGTTCGTACATGCCGGAGAACCCGCCAAGGATGCCCTGGATCGAGCCCTGCACCGATTGGGCCGCGGTGGTGTAGAGCGTGAGGTCGCCGAGGGTCAGCCTGCCGGCGATCGCCTGCAGCGCGACATATAGATAGGTCACCGAGGTGGCGATCGTGCTCAGGTTGCCCCACAAAAAGCCGGTCAGGTAGCGTCGCACCACCTGCCGCCGCTGGCTGCCGTAATAGGTTTCTCCGATGAGGCGGTAGCGGTCGATGAAATAACGACCGAGCCCGAACAGTTTGACCTCCTTGGCGTAGCTGTCGGTGGTGAGCAGGGTCACGAGGTAGTTCATCCTGCGGAGCAGCCTCGAACCCCAGCGCGCGATGTTGTAGCCGCGCCACCCGTACCGGGTATCCGCGATGAAGGCCGGGATGGGGGAGAGGAGCGCCAGCAGGGCGAGCAGCGGGCTGACGACGACGAGGAGCGCGATCATCGTCACGAAGGTCAGTCCGGTCTGGACGAGCCCGAAGGCGGTGGAGATCATCTGCACGGGTCGGTTGATGGAGTCGGTCTGCGCCCGCCGCAGCAAGTCGTACGACGCCGGGTCCTCGTAGAAGGCGAGGTCGAGCGAGGCCGCCTTCTCCATCACCATCAACTGGATCCGCATCGAGACCGCGTTCTGCAGGAGCTGCTGGGTAATGTTGCGCGCGGTACTGAGAAAGGCGATAAGCGCGAAGATCAGCAGCTGCAGAACGGCAAGGAAGATGATCCCGTTGACCGTCGTGAACACCGGGGTCCGCCAGGGTCCAAAGTCGAAGCGGACTGCGTCGGCGACGGTGGCTGGATGGTTGTGAACCTCGATACCGAGCACGACCGCGTTGACCAGCAGCTTCGAGGTGTAGGCGGAGATTGCCGGAATAACGCCGGCGACGACGGTTACCGCGAACAGGCCGGCCGTGACGCCCGGGCTGGCGTCCCAGACCAGCCGAATGACTCTGGGGAGCGCAGCCGCGGTGCCCCGGACCGACTCTTTGAGATTGCGCCAGCGACTGCGAAGGTCCTTCGGACCCTGAGGTTCCTGCGGCTCCTCGATCACCGGGTCGCCGGTCAGGCCGCTGTTTGCCGGGCCGGCATCGGGATTCTTGCGGCGCCCGCGGCCCCACATCCAACCCATCGATGGGCCGCCATGCCCCGGCGGCATCATTCCCACGGCGCTACCCTACCGCATGGCGGCGCGGCGATCAGCTTCCGAATGGGGTGTGGCTCAGGCCTCGTCCAGCACGGCCATCGCCTCGATTTCGATCAGAAAGCCGGGCTCGGCCAGGGCCTGCACACCGACCAGCGTTGACGCGGGCAACGTCCCTGGGCCGAAAACCGCAGACCGCGCTTCGCCCAGCAAGGGCCTCAGTTCGGGCTTGTAGTTGACGACATAGATCGTGATCTTGGTCACGTCGGATGGGGTCGCGCCGGCGCCTTCGAGCGCGGTCCGCAGGTTCGAGAAGACCTGCCTGACCTGGCCCGCGAAATCGCCAGGCGCGACCAACGTGCCCTGCGCGTCGATCGAGACCTGGCCGGCGACGAAGACCAGGCGTCGTCCGCGGGCCACCACGACCTGGGTGTAGGCAGCGGGTTTGAACAGACCCGCTGGTGTGAGCCGTTCCAATCCCATCCGACAATCTTAGGTCTCCCTTAGCCGTCGCTCAGAAACACCTCATCTCGACGCGGTTCAATCGGAGGACTGCCAATGCCAGGGAGGGTCTCATGATCAATCGACCGCTCGTCGCTCGCGAAGAAGCCGCGAGCCCCACCGAAGCCGCCCGGGAGCTTGCCGCCCGCGTGCCGGCGCCCATCGAGCAGATCCTGTTCGAAGTCAAACGACTGATCGTCGGCCAGGACCGTCTGCTCGAGCGTCTTCTGATCGCGCTCCTGTCCGGCGGACACGTCCTGCTCGAAGGCGTGCCGGGGCTGGCCAAGACGGTCACCGTCAAAGCGTTCGCGCAGGTCATCGGTGGCGCGGCCGGCCGGATCCAGTTCACACCGGACCTGGTGCCGGCCGACTTGATCGGGACGCGGATCTACAACCCTGGGCGCGGCCAGTTCTCGACCGAGCTCGGCCCCGTCTTTTGCAACCTGCTGCTGGCGGACGAAATCAACCGCGCCCCCGCGAAGGTCCAGTCGGCCCTGCTCGAGTCGATGCAGGAACGGCAGGTCACGATCGGTAAGGAGACGCATCACCTTCCCGATCCCTTTGTCGTGCTGGCCACCGAGAACCCGATCGAGACTGACGGCACCTACCCGCTGCCGGAGGCGCAGTTGGACCGCTTCATGCTGAAAGTGCTCGTCGACTATCCCACCTTCCAGGAAGAGGTGGTCGTGGTCGAGCGGATCACGGGACCGGAGATCGAGCTCCGCCAGGTGGTGACCCTCGATCAGCTCAAGGAGATGCAGAGAGCCGTCAGTGAGGTCTACGTCGACCCGGCCGTGCGGACCTACGCCGCCACGCTCGCCTATGCCAGCCGTCCTGGAAAGGTGAAGGGGCTCGAAGACCTGGCGTCGGCGATCGCCTATGGGGCCAGCCCGCGCGCATCGATCAACCTCGTCATCGCCGGTCGGGCGCTTGCCTTCATGCGCGGCCGGTCGTACGTCCTGCCACACGACATCAGTGAAGTCGCGCCCGAAGTCATCCGCCATCGACTTGTCCTCACCTACGAGGGGATCGCGGCGGGCGTCACGGCGGAAACCGTCGTTCGCCGGGTACTCGAGCGCTTCCCCCCGCCCCGCATCGATCTCGGAGATCGGGTTGCCTCCTGACATCGCCGGCGGTATCGCCGTCGACCACCTGCTCCGCCGGGCTCGCTGGCCGGTCTTGCGGCGCCTCGGGTTTCATCCCGGCGGTGATGAGCGCTCGGCCTTTCGCGGCACGGGCCTGGAGTACAGCGATGTCCGCGAGTACCAGGCTGGCGATGACCCACGCACCATCGAATGGAATATCACGGCTCGCTCCGACCGCCCGTATGTCCGTGAGTCCTTGCCAGATCGTGGCCTCGACGCCTGGCTGCTCATCGATGTTTCGCGCTCGCTCGACTGGGGCACCGCACGCTGCCTCAAGCGGCAGCTAGCGCTCGAGTTCGCGGCCGTGGTCGGGCAGCTGCTGATTGGCCGTGGCAACCGGGTAGGTGCTCTGCTGTTCGACGAGCGCGTTCGGGCCATCATCCCGCCGTCGGCCGGTCGCACCGCCCTGTTGCAGTTGATCGCCCGGATCTCCCGGGCGGCAGAGCAGCCGGCGGATGGTTCCACGGACCTCGGCCGAGCGCTGACGGAGGCGGGGCGGTTGATCCGCCGGCCCTCTCTGATGGTGATCCTCACCGATTTCATGACGCCGGGCGGCTGGCAGCAACCGTTGAGCGCGCTGGCGATCCGACATGAGGTCATTGCGGCCTGGGTCACGGACCCGAGAGAGCGCGACATCCCCGACGTAGGGGTCGTCACCTTCGAGGACCCCGAGTCCGGACAGCAGATCCTGGTCGACACGCGGAGCGCGCCCCTGCGGGCACGTTTCGAGGAGGCCGCGAACGCCCAGCGCGCGACCATCCGAGCCGATCTCATCCGGGCTCGGACCGCCGTCGCTGAGCTGAGCACCGCAGCGGAGGTCGTGCCGCAGCTCGTGGCGTTCATCAAGCAACGGGAGGCACAGCGCGGCCGTCGGCTGGCGCCGGCAACCGCGTGAGTTTTCGCTCCCCCTGGCTGTTACTCGGTCTGCTCGCGATTCCGCTGCTGGTCGGTTTCTACATTTCGAGCCAGCAGCGCCGCCGCGCCTACGCGGTGCGCTTCACGAACCTCGCCTTGCTCAACCAGGTCATGGGCAAGGGACCCGGATTCCGTCGGCACCTGCCCGCGATCCTCTTCATCGCCGGGGTCGCCGGCCTGCTGCTTTCGATCGCCGGGCCGCTGGCCACCATCCGAATTCCAAAAGGGCAGACCAGCGTCATGCTGGCGGTCGACGTCTCCGGATCGATGGCGGCAACCGACGTGCAGCCGACCCGGATCGAAGCGGCGATTGCGGCGGGACGCACGCTGATCGACAAGCTGCCGAGCAACGCGCAGGTCGGCCTCGTCATCTTCAACTCGCGCGCCCAGGTGATCGCGCCGCTGACCAGCGACAAGGGCTCGGTGAAAGATGCACTGGGAACCCTCGCGCCGGGCGGGGGCACGGCGATCGGTGACGCCATCCAGGTCGCCGTCGCCCAGCTCGCCAACATCACGGACCCCAACGGCGCGAAGTCCCAAAACTACGCCATGGTCGTCCTGCTGACAGACGGCTCCTCAAATACCGGTATCGATCCGGCGACCGCCGCCGCCAACGCGGCCCAGGCCAAGATCCCCGTCCAGACGGTGGGCATCGGCGCGCGCAACCAGACGACGATGGTGCAAGGTCGGGTCGTTGACGGTGTCGATGAGCAAGCGCTGCAACAGATCAGCAGCGCGACGGGCGGTCACTACTATTACGCGGCGGACGAAACCCAACTGAGCAAGATCTACAGCGACCTTGGATCGCGGATTGGGTGGGTCACCACCAAGCTCGATCTCACGGTGCCGCTGGTGGCGCTGGGCATGATCATCCTGGTGGCCGGCGGCCTGTTCAGCCTCCGCTGGTTCCGGCTACTGCCCTAGATCAGTGCGCGGCGGCCGGCTGGCGGACGCCGGGTAGATGACGCTCGGCCGATCCGGTATAGACCTGGCGCGGCCGCGCGATCTTCTGCTCCGGATCGACCAGGCCTTCCTGCCACTGGGCGAGCCAGCCCGGGGTGCGCCCGACGGCGAAGAGCACCGGAAACATCTCGACCGGGAAGCCGATCGCCGAATAGATGATGCCGGAGTAGAAGTCGACGTTCGGATAAAGACGGTGCTTGATGAAATAGTCGTCGGCCAGGGCCACCCGTTCCAGCTCCAGCGCGATGTCGAGCAGCGGGCTGCGCCCGGTGACCGCCAGCACGTCGTCGGCGACCTTCTTGATGATCTGGGCTCGAGGGTCGAAATTCTTGTAGATGCGGTGACCGAAGCCCATCAGCCGCATCTCGCCGGCGCGGACCCGCTTGACGTACTCGGGAACGCGGCTGACCGACCCGATCTCCTTGAGCATCCGCAGCACCTGCTCGTTAGCGCCGCCGTGCAACGGCCCGTATAAGGCCGCCGCGGCGGCGGCCGTGGCGCTGAAGGGGTCGGCATGGGAGCTGCCGACCTCCCGCATCACGTTGGTCGAGCAATTCTGCTCGTGGTCGGCATGCAGGATGAGCAGCACGTCGAGGGCGCGCTCCAGCACCGGGTTGGGTTCGTATTTCAGCTCGGTAGCCTTCCACATCATGTTTAGGAAGTTGCCGGCGTAGGAGAGGTCGTTGTCCGGGTAGGCATAGGGCATGCCGGTCGCGTGGCGGGCCGCGAAGGCGGCGAGAGTCGGCATCTTGGCAATCAGCCGGAGGATCTGGAGCCGGCGGCCCTCCACGTTGAAGATGTCCTTCGCATCGGGGTAGAAGGTCGAGAGTGCGCCCACGGTGCCGACCAGGATCCCCATCGGGTGGGCGTCATGATGAAAGGCGTCGATCAGCTTCTTGATGTTCTCGTGGAGCAGGGTGTGGTGGGTGATCGCCCCCACCCACTCCCGATGCTGGGTGGGATCGGGCAGTTCGCCGTGGATCAGGAGATAGGCGACCTCGAGAAAGCTGCTCCGTTCGGCCAGCTCCTCGACTGGATAGCCGCGGTAGCGGAGGATGCTTCGCTCGCCGTCGATGAAGGTGATCGCGCTCCGGCAGCTCGCCGTGTTGAGGAAGGCCGGGTCATAGCTCAGCAAACCGGAACCCGGCCCGTCGCTCACGATCTTCTGAAGATCGGTCGCGGCGATCGCGCCATCCTTGATCGGGACCTCGTAGCGACGGCCGCTTCGGTTGTCCGTGATGGTCAGGGTCTCTTCTGGCATCGCGTTGCTGTGAGTTTAGCCGCCACGCGGGTTTGCTCAGCCAGCCTCGGCGCGATACTCACGAGTTCCCTTCGTTACGGGGATCTGGCCGGCCAGCAGACCGAGCCCGATGGCGAGGACGATGACCAGGAGCGATGCCCCGGCCGACGGCTTCACGGTCATCACGAGGACCACGCCGAGCACCATGGCAAGACGAACCCGTAGTGACATCAGCAGGATGGGGTCTCGAAGCGTCCTGCGCAGCTCGTCCGAAAGAGGCCCCTTTGCGCGGCCGACAGCCGGCCCGATGCGCGCCATGCGCAGGCCGGTACCGAATGCGCCGATCACTCCGAGTAGCAACAGGCTAGCCAGGGCAACGAGGATCCAGCCGCGCGGCCCCCATGCGGTGGCCACCATGTACAGTCCGGTGACGAGGATCAGTCCGAGCGAGGCTGGAGCGAGCCTCATGACAATGCCTCTCGAAATGCCGAGCCACACCAGGGCGTCGTTGCGCTGCGCCGCGCGACGAAGCCCGCGGAGCCCGATAGCCTCGACCGTGATGGCTGCGATCAGGCCGAATCCACCGATGATGTGAAGGAAGAGGGCGAACTGGTAGAGAAGGGTTGTACTCATCTCGAATCGAGCCTCCTTTGAATTCCGGTTGACGGCCTACAGTTAGTTGTATAGACTGCATGATGAAATAACCTGATGTCAAGTTTCAGATGAGTCCGCGGCCCTACCGGCTCGGGCAGCGGCAGATTGCAGCGGACGAGACTCGAACGCGAATCCTCGATGCGGCCCGCAGTCAACTCGCGGAGGAGACCAGCTTCAGCATCGACGCCGTCGCCCGCAGGGCCGACGTCGCCCGCATGACCGTCTACTATCAATTCGGCTCGAAGCGCGGGCTGCTCGAAGCCCTCTTCGATCTACTCGCGGCTCGTGGGGGGCTGCTGCAGCTACCGAGTGCCTTTCAGCAGTCGGATCCGATGGTCGCGCTCAAACGGCTCATCGAAATCTTCGCGCGATTCTGGTCCTCCGACCGCGTGGTGCTGCGCCGGCTACGGGCGATGGCGGCGCTTGACCCCGAGCTCGACCAGGTCCTCCGTGAGCGCAGTGAAGGGCTACGAAATGCGCTACGTGTCATCTTGTCGCGGCTGCCCGCCCGAGGTGCACACGCCGCGGAAACAGTCGATCTCCTGTTTGCCCTGGTTAGCTTCGAGAATTTCGACCTGCTGGCCGGACCTGACCGAACCCCCGAAGAAGTCGGGCCGCTGGTCAACCGCGCCGCGGCGGCGGTCCTGGCGCATCAGCCCGGTAGCTCTCCTCGTACACGAGCTCGTTGAGTGGCTTTCGCGAGCCGCGCCGCTGTGGGCTCGATGGATAGCCGAGCGAGATCGCGGTGCGGAGGACGGGCTTTGCCGGCACCCCCAGGATGCGTTTCGCTCCTTTTCTTCCTTCGGGGGAGAGCCATCCGATCGAGGATCCGACCCCGTACGCCCAGGCGCCGAGCATGATGCGCTCAGCCAGCCGCCCTTCATCGAAGGTCTCGCCCTCCGGCCACTCTCCCGGCATCACGAGCAGCACGCCGAGTGCAGCGTTTCGCAGGTGACCGACGTAACCCCCTAAGCTCGCAAGCGCCTGCAGCGTCTCGCGCTTGCGGACCACGATGATCTCCGCGAACTGACGGTTGCTTGCGCTCCCCGACCAGCGGGCGACCTCGAGGATATCCTGGACGACCTCGTCGGGAACCGGCTTGCGCTGAAATTCGCGCACCGCGCGGAGGCTCCGCAAGAAATCGGTGAGCTCACGAGGCGGAGCTTCGACGGTCATCCAGATTTCAGCCTATCGCATCTTCCGTTTTTGTCATGGTTTAGAAAGGCGCCCACCTTCATGCTGCCTCCAGTACCAGTCAGAAGGAGGTGAACAAAATGAATCTGATGAGTAGGTTGATCATCGGCGCCGGCGTCGCAGGCTCACTGCTGACGGGCGGCGTCATCGGTGCCACGATTGCCGGGCCGCTGGGCGCCAGTGCCGCCACGTCATCGAGCGCCGCGACCACCGCCGCGTCCCCCGCCGCAGCCTCAGGCACCTTCGTGTCGAACGAGACTGCCGCGCACGAGGCCGGTGAGAGTGCCGCGCGCGAGGCGCAGGAGAACGCAGGCCAGAGGCCGACCGTTCCCTAGTGCCGCTTGGCCAAGAAAAGGGGCCGGGATTATCCCGGCCCCGGACTTGTATGGTGTCATCAAACCGAAAGGAACAAGCTGCGAAACTGGGGAACGGGTGAAAGGACATTGAGTATCGCTCGGGTCGACCTGGTTCGTTCCGGCGCCCAGCGGGTAGCGCTGGCGGCGACCGGCATTGTCGCCGGACTCTACCTGTTGATCGCGGTCGCCGTAGTCTTCATCGTGACCCACAACCTCACCGCCAACATCGACAGCACCCTGTCCCAGTGGCTCGGCACAATGGCTGCCCAACGGGCTGCCATCGGCCAGGGGTTCCCCGGACCTCTCGGTGGGCCGCAATTTGAGGCACCGGTTCTTTGGTGGATGTATCACCCCGACGGCAATTACGCCAACAGCAGCACAGAGGCGAAGGCGAACAACCTCAACCTGCCAGTCTCGTCGACGAGTATCAAGGATGCCCAAACCCTGGTCGTGTCGGGCACCGACTTCCGGGTCATAGGTGGCCGGGTCGGGGACGACTGGGCGGTCGTCGGACAGTCGATGAGCAGCGTCGACCGGGCCCGTTCAAATCTGATCCAGGCCGAGCTGCTTATCGGGCCGGCGCTGCTGCTGGTGGTCTTTCTGGGCGCGCTGGCCATCGGCCGCCGGGTGGCCTCGCCCATCGAGCAGGCCCGCCAGCGGCAGATGGACTTCACCGCCAACGCCTCGCACGAGTTGCGCACGCCGCTGGCGGTCATCCAGGCGCAGACCTCGCTGGCCCTGTCGCAGCCACGCGAACAGGACTGGTACCTGCGCGCCTTCACCCGCGTCAACCAAGAAAGCCAGCGGATGCGGCGCCTCGTCGATGATCTCCTCTGGCTCGCCCGCTTCGAGGCGATGCCGCGCGCGGGCCGCACCGAACCAGTCGACGTCGGCGTGATGGCTCAGCAGGCGGTGGAGCGGTTTGCCGCCGTGGCCGAAGCCCGCCAGCAGCGGCTGAGCGTTCGGCTCAGCGGGGATTCGCACGTGATTGCGGCATCGCCGGAATGGCTCGACCACCTGGTCGGGGTCTTGCTCGACAACGCGTGCAAGTACACGCCGGAGCAGGGCACTGTCGAGGTGCGGGTGGCCGCTGAAGGCAACCGCATCAAGCTGGCCGTGGACGACTCGGGGCCGGGGATTCCCGTCGACCAGCGCGGTCAGATCTTCGATCGGTTTCGGCGGGCGTCGGATCTGCCGGGCGGCTCCGGACTCGGGCTGGCGATCGCCGACGCCGTGGTCACCGCGACCAACGGGCGCTGGGAGGTTGGCAGCTCGGCGGCCGGCGGCGCCAGCATGGCGGTGACCTGGCCGCGGCTGCTCGCACGCCCAGCAGGCACGCGCGCGGCGTCCGAAACGACCCCGCCGCTGGCCCGCCTCGACGCCTAGCGGCGTCACGGTTTTGCAAGGTGCTCCCCTGCACCATGAAGTCATGGATTCTTTAACACCGACCCAACGAGATCGCGGGCTCGAGCGCCTGCGGCGCCTGACTTTCGGTGCCACGGCCGGCGGGCTCATCGCGGTGGTCGGCGTCAGCTACGCCGCGGCCGCCTCGTACGCGGGTAAGTCTTCGTCCAGCGGCACGGCATTGAGTGCTACGACAACCACCGGCACGACAACCAGCTCGAGCTCGAGCTCATCGACGACGACCACCAACAGTTTGCCATCGGCCACGCCGGCGCCCACCACGGGCACTACGGGCAGCGGCACCGTCACCAGCGGCGGTTCATGATGACGGTCGCGCTGAAGAGCTGGAAGGCGCTGGGCACCTCGGTCCACGTCATCACCACGCATGACGACGGGCTCGAGCCGGCAACCACGGCGGTACGCCAGGTCCTCGAGGACGTCGATGCGACTTACAGCCGCTTCCGTGCGGATAGTGAGCTGACTCGCGTCAACGCGAGTGCGGGACGCACGATTCAGATCAGCCCGTTGCTGGCGATGGCGATCGAGCTGGCGCTGCGCGGGGCGCGTCTGACCGATGGGGCGGTCGACCCCACCATCGGTCGCGCCATTCGCGTCGCTGGCTACGACGACGATTTCTCACGCATTTCCCTTGAAAGCCCCGACGTCGTCCCCGGGCCGGGGAAGGAAATCAGGCTGCGCGCCGAGCGGGTGCCAGGCTGGCAGGCGATCCGCCTCGAGCGGCGGTCGCGAACCGTCTGGATGCCCCCGGGCGTCGAACTCGACCTCGGCTCGACCGGAAAGGCGCTGGCCGCCGACCTCGCAGTCACCGCCGCCATGGCCGCTGCCGGCGGGGGCGGGGTGCTCGTCAGCCTCGGCGGCGACATCGCCACCGCGGGCGAGCCGCCATCGGGCGGGTGGCGAATCCTTGTAGCCGAAGATAGCCGCGTCAAGCCCGATGGCGACGGCGACGTCATCTGCGTGCCGTCGGGCGGGGTCGCCACATCGAGCACGACGGTCCGCCGGTGGTCACGCGCCGGCGCTGTGCTGCACCACATCATCGACCCGGCGACGAGCCTTCCAACTAGCGGCCCCTTCCGAACCGTCACCGTGGTCGCCGCCACCTGCACCGACGCCAATATCGCCTCGACCGGGGCGATCGTGCGGGGTGAGGCGGCGCTCGACTGGTTGACCAGCTGCCGGCTACCGGCGCGCCTGGTCGAGAACGACGGCACCATCCACTACATCGGCCCCTGGCCGGATCCGTCGAGCGTGGCGGCATGAACGACACCCTGCTCTGGTACGCGACGCGGGGCGCCGGTGTTGTCAGCCTCGTCCTGCTCACCGGAGTCGTCGTGCTCGGCATCGTTTCCGCCATGCGCTGGCAAACGGCCTCGTGGCCGCGTTTCCTCACCACGGGTTTTCATCGCAACCTGGCGTTGACGACCCTCATCTTCCTTGCGATCCACGTCGTCACGGCGGTCGTCGATCCATTTACGGCCCTGGGCTGGGGCGCCGCCCTCGTTCCCTTCACGTCGCCCTATCGCCGGTTCTGGCTCGGCCTTGGGGTGGTTGGCATTTATCTGCTGCTCGCGATCGTCCTGACCAGCCTGCTGCGCCCGATCTTCGGTCCGCGCGTCTGGCGGTTGGTTCACTGGCTTGCCTACGCGATGTGGCCGGTCGCCCTCATTCATAGCATCGGCACAGGCACGGATCCGAGATTCCTCTGGATGCTGGCGATCGAGGCGGTCTGCGTCGGCAGCGTCGTCGTTGCGATCGCCTGGCGGGTGAGTCGGGCCGCACCCACGGCATGGCGGCAGCTGCCGGCACCGGCGCCGCAGGTCAAGAAATGGAGCTGATCGGGCCGAGCGGCGAAAGCCTGGCCGCGCACCGGCAGCGCCTGGGGCCGCTACCTGCGCTGCCTTCCGGCGAGCTGATCGCCGAGCTGGAATCGAGCGGGCTCCTCGGTCGTGGGGGCGCGGGGTTTCCCGTCGGCCGCAAGTGGCGTGCGGTCGCCGAGCGATCGTCGGGTCGCGCGGTGGTGCTCGCCAATGGTGCCGAGGGCGAGCCGTTGAGCCGGAAGGACCGATCGCTGATGGCGGCCCGCCCGCACCTGGTCATCGACGGTGCGCTGCTCGCGGCCCAAGCGGTGGGTGCCGACGACATCATCTTTTATATAGGTGCGGAACACCGGGCGGCGGATGCGGCCATACGGCACGCGCTCGCTGAGCGGCCGGCGGACATCCGCGGACGAGCCCAGATTGTCACGGCGCCGACCGGCTACGTGTCCGGTGAGGAGTCGGCGGCGGTTCATTTCGTGAACGCCGGCGATGCCCGGCCAACCACGACACCACCTCGACCCTTCGAGCGCGGGGTGGGCGGACGGCCGACGCTGGTCCAGAACGTCGAAAGCCTCGCGCTGGCGGCGCTAATCGCTCGTCGTGGCCGCGATTGGTACACCGACAAGGGCCGGAGGGGCGGGATCGGCATGATCACGGTGTCGGGCGCGGTCAACCGCGCGGGGGTCCAGGAGGTCGATTTCGGGTCCACGATGGGCGATGCGGCCGCTGCCGCCGGCGGTCTGCGAGGCGACGCCCAGGCGGTCCTCCTCGGTGGCTATTTCGGCGGTTGGGCTGACGTCGACGAGCAATGGGGTTTGCCGCTGGATCCCCGGTCCATGCGCGCCCGTGGATTGGCGCTGGGCTGCGGTGTCATCCACTTTCTCTCCGCGGACAGCTGCGGTGTGGAGGCGACGACGCGGATTATGGCCTATCTCGCGTCACAATCCGCGCGCCAGTGCGGACCCTGCGTCTTCGGGCTCCCGGCGATTGCCGAGGCGACCCAACGGCTCGCCACAAGGTCGCCGCAGAAGGACGACCTCGACCGCATCGTTCGCTGGAGCGGCCAGCTGGTGGGCCGCGGCGCCTGCCATCATCCGGATGGCGCGGTCGGCTTGATTCGAAGCGCGCTGCAGCTTTTCGCCGACGATTTTGCCCAGCACCAGCGCCGGCGCTGCCTGAGCGTGTCGAGGCCCGAGCGGGTGGCGGTGGCCTGATGGGCGAGATGCTCCAGGTCGACCGGATCCGCTGCGACGGGCACGGGCTCTGCGCGGAATTGCTCCCGGAGCTGATCAGCCTCGATGACTGGGGCTACCCGATCGTGAAAAGCGGTCCGGTACCGGAACACCTGTCGGAACTCGCCCGGCGCGCCGTCGACGATTGTCCGGTGCTCGCCCTCCGCCTCGCATCGATGACGGCTGTCACCTTAAAGCGCTGACCTCCGTGAATGGTCGGGACGCTGCCTTCAACGTATGGTCGCGGCAGGCGTCCAATCACACCGCCGAGGAGCCGAGATGCCGGGGCACGAGTATCGATCGTCGGAGAGCTGGCGAGGGATTCCATTGGTGCACGTCGCCGTCGGTCGCTGGGAGGGCGGTCGTTACCGCCCTGGCCGAGTGCGCGGGCTGATCGCCGTTGGCGACACCGGGGTAGGAATTGCGGCGGTTGGCATCATTGCGGTGGGGGGCGTCGCGGTGGGACCGGTTGCGCTCGGTCTGGTAGCCCTCGGCGTCGTGGCTGCCGGTCTAGTGTCGGCGGGAGTGGTTGCCGTAGGTCTGGTCGCGTTGGGTGTGGTTGCCGTTGCCGTCCGGGCGGTCGGAGTGATCGTCGGCCAGCTTGGAGTTGGCTAGCTCTTTCCCGTCTCCGCCCTTTGCTTGAGGCCGTTGGCGAATTGCGTGAACGATGGCCCAAGGTCGGGGATTGAGCGCCAGATCATCGGGAGCATTGGCCCTGTGTATTCCTCGCGCATGTTGAATTTCGTGGTCCCGTTCCCCTCCGGCGAAAGCGTGTACGTCCGTACTCCCTTGAAGAGACCGAGCGGCATGCCGCCCGACCAGACCATCCGTTGCCCTGGGACGAACTCGGTCACTTTGATCGGGAACGCACGGCCTGGGTTGACCTTGACAAAGACCTTGATCGTCTCGCCCGGCGCAATCCGCCCTTCGACCCTCTCCACCCCCGAGTCCCAGCTTGAGTACGCGGCGCCGTCGGTCAGGATCGCCCAGATGGCCTCGGGTTTGGCGGAAATGGTCGAGCTTGCTTCATAAAATTTCACGTCGTCCTCCCTCCGTCGAAATGATGGTCTGCTAACGGTAGCATTTTTGTTACGCTCCTACCGTGCCCACCCTCCCGGTCGCCGGTGACCCGTTCGATGCCCTGGGCGACGGCAACCGCCGCGCCATCGTTGAATTGCTCGGTTCCGGCGGCCGAACCGTAGGAGAAATCGCCGAGGCCCTTCCCATCAGCCGGCCGGCCGTCTCCCGACATCTTCGGCTTCTCAAGCAGGCTGGGTTGGTCATCGATGAGCCGCAGGGCACCCGGCGGATCTACCAGTTGCAGGCCCGCGGCGTCGAGGCGGTACAGGCATACCTGGTCGAGGTCTGGGGCGACGCCGCCAGGCGATTCAAACTGCTGGCCGACAATACCGGCAGAAGGCGATCAAGCAAATGATCGAGCCGCTTCGCTTCGCCTTCGAGGTCGAATGCCCGCTCCAGGACGCCTTCGACCTCTGGACCCGGCGCACCTCCCGCTGGTGGCCGGTTTCGCACACGGTCTCCGCGGAGCCCGGGCTACAGGTCATTTTCGAGAGTCGCCCGGGGGGACGAATCTTCGAGCGGACCCTGGGCGGTCGCGAAGTGGAGTGGGGTGAGATCACCGTGTGGGAGCCGCCTCACAGGCTGGGCTACCTCTGGTACATCCGAAAGGACCGAGCCGATGCCACGGAAGTCGAGATCCGCTTCAAGGGTGGTGGGCAGGCCCCGACCCGGGTCGAGATCGAACATCGGGGTTGGGAGCGCCTTGGGGGGGGTGGGCCGGCCTGGCGGAAGGCCAACCAGGGGGGGTGGAACGGAGTGTTACCGGCATACGTAGCTTTATGCGCGCGCGTGACGACGACCGATCGGGCGACGACGTAATTCTCGGACCGGAGGACGACGATGCCGAACTTTCTACTCGCATATCACGGAGGCGGCGGAATGGCGCAGGACGAGGCGGCGCGAAACAAGATCATGGCCGATTGGGGCAAGTGGTTCCAGGACCTTGGGCCAGCGCTTGTCGATGGTGGCAATCCGGTGATGCGCGCCAAGACCCTTTCGAGCAAGGGCGCCGTCAGCGATGGTGGCGGCCAGAACCCGGTCAGCGGCTACAGCGTCGTCAAGGCGGACAGCCTGGACGCGGCGGTCAAGCTGGCTAAAGGCTGTCCGGTTCTGGTCGGTGGCGGCACGATTGAAGTCGCCGAAACCATCGACGCGATGTAGCCCCGAAAGTGAGCGGTTGACCTCCCACCGTGCCCCCTATACAATGTGGTAGCCGGAATGGGAGATTTGGCGCTACAAGCGCAGCAACCCGACCGTTGCATCTATCCCCGGCCGTTCGCCGAGGACTTTGCCGACTGCCCGGCGTACCAGGCGACCAGCTTCCTCGCGGCCGACTCCCGGAACCAGCCGCTGGGCGAATGGCGCACCTGCCGGCATCTGACGGCCGGGAACCAGTTGGAGAATCGTGGCCGGTTTTACCCGCGGTGCGCGCTGGGCAGCCAGCCGCAGCGTCTGCAATGGGTGGCCCAGGTCACCCCGGCCCGGGTGGATGTCGTGCGAGCCCTGCAGGAAGAGTTCGACGGCTTCAGCCTGCCGCATCGCATGCAACTCTCTGAGGCCCGGTCCCGCCTGCATGCCCGATCTCGGTCGCGGGGGATCGAGGCGGATGTCGAGCAGTTGATCGATGGCTTTCTGCAAGCGATCGACCGCTTCCTCAACGCCAACGAGGCTCGCTTTCACGACGTGGGGCTGCCGACCCAGCCGCTTCGGCAGCTGATCAAGGAATGGGTCGTGGCCTGGGTCCGCACACCGGAGATGACGACGCCGCGCTGGACCGATGCGCCCCCGGACGCCTTCGCCAGTCCGGCTCGCGCCTTTGTCGGCCTGCCGACCGAACCCGCAGCGGAATGGACGCGGCGGCTCTGGGATCGTCCGATCTATACCGATACGATCCTGCAGATCGTGCCAACCGCGGACCCTCCCGGCCTTGCCCTGGTCGGGGATGTCGAGGCGTCCAACGTTCAGGCGGTGGCGCGGGCGCTCGCGGGGCTGCCGTCAGCGGCAGGCGATGTGCACGTCGACCTGAGCGGCCTGCTCTTCTGTGACCTGGGCGGGCTGCAGGCGATCGTTCGGGCCGCGCAGGCGCTCGAACCGGGTCGCCGCATGGTGCTCCACGGCATTCCGCGACAGCTCGAGCGTGCCCTGGAAATCGTTGACTGGGCGCCGTTACCGAACCTCAGCATCGTGGCGGAGGCCGTCGCGTGACTCCCACCAAGGGATTCCGGCACGAGGCGCTGCTCTATGCCGGCATGGAGCAGTTCGTCGCCCGCACCACGCCGTTCATCAAGGGTGCGCTGGATGCCGACGAGCCGATCCTCGTGGTGGTCAGCCGGCCGAAGATCGCGGCGCTTCGAACCGCGATGGGCAAGGAGGCGGATCGCGTTCAGTTCCGGGATATGGCGGAGGTGGGAGCCAATCCGGCCCGCATCATCCCGGCGTGGCACAACTTCGTCGAGGCCCATGCCGGGGAAGGTCGGCGGTTGCGCGGCATCGGCGAACCGATTTACCCGGAGCGGACCGCCAACGAGATGGTCGAATCGCAGCGCCACGAGGCGCTGCTCAATGCGGCGTTCGATGATGCGCGGGACTTCTGGCTCCTGTGCCCGTACAACACAGAGGCGCTCGACCCGACGGTGGTCGAGACGGCGCATCGCACCCATCCCGTTATCGCCGATGGCCATGGATACAGCTGGAGTGACCGCTACCCGGGCGTGGCTGCATCGGTGGCGCCCTACGACAAGCCATTACCGGAGCCGGCTGCGCTCCGCGCGACGCTGGTGTTCGCCGTCGGCGGGCTGCCAGCGGTTCGGCGCCTGGTCTCGAGGGAAGCCGCCAGCGCGGGTTTCATGACACGACCGATCGCGGACCTCGTGCTCGCGGCCAACGAGGTGGCAACCAATAGCGTGCAGCACGGCGGTGGTTCGGGCACGCTTCGCATCTGGCGCGATGGCGGCGTCCTCGTCTGTGAGGTTCGCGATCGCGGACACTTCGACGATCCGCTCGCCGACCGCCGTCGGCCCGCACCCACCCGGGACGGGGGACGCGGGCTGTGGCTGGCCAACCAGCTCTGCGACCTGGTGCAGCTTCGCTCCTTTGCGAGCGGGACCACGATCCGCCTGCATATGCACCGCGACCGATCGCGATAAGCTGATCCTTCGTCATGCCTGATGCGGTGATCGTTGCCTATGGCCGCTCTCCGATTGGCCGCGCCAATAAGGGGTCGCTGGTGGAGATGCGGCCCGACGACCTGGCCGCCCACATCGCGGGCAAGGTCATGCAGAAGGTCCCGCAACTCGACCCGACGACGCTCGATGACTTGATCTGCGGTTGCGGTCTGCCGGCCGGTGAACAGGGCTTCAACCTCGGAAGGGCCGTTAGTATCCTGGCCCGCTTCGACGTTCCGGGCACAACCGTCAATCGTTACTGTGCATCGTCGCTCCAGACCAGCCGGATGGCCTTCCATGCCATCAAGGCGGGCGAAGGCGAGGCCTTTCTCTCGGTCGGGGTGGAATGCGTCTCGAGGTACATCAACGGATTCGCCGACCAGCCCGATGCCCAGAACCCGAGACTGCAGCGAGGCAACAGCGAGGAGTACCCCGACATCTATATCGCGATGGGAGAGACGGCGGAGAATGTCGCGGATCGCAAGGACATCAGCCGCGAGGAAATGGATCGCTACGCCGTCAAGAGCCAGACGCGGGCGGTCGAGTCGCGCGACGGCGGGTTCTTCGATCGCGAGATCATCCCGGTGCCGCTGAGGAATGGCACGACCATGCAGCGGGACGACGGGCCGCGGCCCAACACAACGATGGAGGTGCTGGCCACGCTGAAGCCGGCCTTCCGCGAAAACGGCCGCGTCACCGCGGGCAATTCCTGTCCGTTGAATGATGGGGCGGCTGCGGTCGTCATCACCTCCGACCGCAAGGCGAAGGAGCTTGGTCTTCGACCGCTGGCGCGGATCATCGCCACCGGGGTGTCGGCGCTCGAGCCCGAGATCATGGGGCTGGGCCCGATCGAGGCCTCGCGCCAAGCACTCAAGCGGGCAAAGATGACGATCGACGACATCGACATCGTCGAGATCAACGAGGCCTTTGCCGCCCAGGTCATCCCCTCCGCGCGCGAACTGGGCGTCGACCCCTTTAGCGACAAGCTCAATCCGCATGGCGGCGCGATCGCGCTTGGCCATCCATTCGGGATGACCGGGGCCCGCATCCTGTGCACGCTCTTGAACGGCCTTGCCACCGACAACAAGACCATTGGATTGGAGACGATGTGCGTCGGCGGTGGCCAGGGGATGGCGATGATCATTGAACGCCTCTAACGCTCGCATCGCACTGAAGCGCGGCTCGCGTGGGCCGGCGGGCCCGGAGCGGCTCAGCTGACCGACGTCTCGATCGAGCGGGGCAGCAAGCGAGTCTTCGCCGCCGCCCTCGACTGGCCGGGCTGGTGCCGATCGGGGAAGGACGAGGAGTCGGCGATTGCTGCGCTCGCTGCCTACGCCCTGCGCTACGCACCGGTTGCCAAAGAGGCGCGCATCGCGTTCGACCCAAAGTCAGCCAGGGCGTTTCGCGTGGTGGAGCATCTTGCGGGTACGGCCACCACAGATTTCGGAGCGCCGGACTCGATCGCAAAGCGCGACACCAGGCCGCTCGCCGCGCCGGAGGCCAAGCGAGTCGCGGCCCTTCTCAACGCGGCGTGGGTCATCTTCGATGAGGTGATCG
>DATNMN010000089.1:0-16998 GCA_035602295.1 Candidatus Dormiibacterota bacterium
CCGAGCAACGCAAAGCGATGCGCCGCCAGCTCGACCAGGTCCGCACTCATCGTCATGCCATGACGATAACTGCGTAACTGATCAAGCACATAGGGCACATAGGCCCTATCGGACCGGGACTCCCGCCTCTAATGCCCACCGGGACTTCGCACCACACTGGTGACGCTAGGAGGTAGCGAAATGGAGGAAGAAGAAGAAACGCTCTCGCTGGTCCTGTTCTCTGGAACGGACGACAAGCTGTCCGCGGCCGCGGTGCTGGCCGTCGGGGCGGCTGCGATGGGCCGCACAGTCAACGTCTTTCTGCAGTACTACGCCCTCGACGCCTTCCGCGCCGACAGGATCAGTGGCGACCATGCCCTCTCGCCGGAGGCAACGGCCCAGCAGGCCCCTTCGGTCAAGAACCATCCGGGCACCCACTGGAGCGAGCTGTTCCGGCAGGCAAAGGAAGTCGGCGAGGTCTCGGTGCACGCCTGCGCGCTCTCGATGGAGATGTTCGAGCTGGAGAAGGCCGACCTGGACTCGCTGGTCGATGACGTCGAGGGCGTCGCCGCCTTCATGGCCGACGCCACCGGACCGATGGTCTTCATCTAAAGGAGGAATGCACATGATTGCCGTACAACCGACAAAGTCGATCGACGCGCGAGGGATGGCCTGCCCCGGTCCCCTGATGGCGTTGATCGGCGCGATTCGCCAGGGCAAGGTCTCGGACGTGATCGAGGTCTGGTCGAGCGACCAGGGGTCGAAGACCGACATCCCGGCCTGGGTGACAAAAGCCAGGCATGAGCTGGTCTCGGTCGTCGAGGAGAACGGCTACGCGCGCTTCAGCATCCGCAAGGCGAGGTGATCACCGTGCCATCCCAGGTGGTCGTGCTCGGTGGGGGCGTCGGCGGCACCATCGCCGCCAACCTGGTCAGCAAGGAGCTCGGCGCCTCGGTCAAAGTCACATTGATCGACCCCGCGGGAATGCACGTCTACCAGCCCGGCTTCCTGTATGTGGCCCTCGGTCAGGCGAACGGCCGCTGGCTGGCACAGGACGAGCGCCGGCTGCTGCGCGATGAAGTCGAGCTGATGATCGACCGCGCGGTCAGGATCGACCCGTTGGCTCGGACCGTCGAGCTCGCCCGCGGCGGTCGCATCGGCTACGACTATCTCGTCCTCGCGACCGGCGCCCGGCTCGCGCGCGATGAGATTCCGGGCCTGGTTGAGGGCGCGCACGACTTCTACTCCCTCGAGGGCGCCATCCGGCTGCGCGAAGCCCTGCGCACGTTCAAAGGGGGCCGCGTTGTGATGGGCGTTGCCGGCATTCCCTACAAGTGTCCGCCGGCGCCGGTCGAGTTCGTCTTCATGCTCGAAGAGTTTCTCCGCAAGCGCGGCATCAGGGAGAAGAGCACGATCACGCTTGCCTCGCCGCTCAACCGAGCCTTCACGATCGAGGCCACCTCCAAGCTGGTCCAGCCGATCATGGAGGCGCGCGGCATCGAGCTGGGCACCTTCTTCAACGTCGAGGCCGTGTTCCCCGATAAGAAAACCGTGACCTCCATCGAGGGCGAGGAGATGCCCTACGACCTGCTGGTCCTGGTCCCACCGCATCGCGGCGCCCAGGTCATCGAGGATTCTGGGCTGGGCGATGAACGCGGCTGGGTGCCGGTGAGCCGGGCGACGCTCCAGCACGAAAAGTTCGACACCATCTTCGCCATCGGCGATGCCACCAACCTGCCGATCTCCAAGAGTGGGTCGACGGCGCACTTCGAGGCGCCGGTGGTCGCGAGTCAGATCGCGGCACGGATCCGCGGCACGGTGGCCAAGGAGAACTACGGCGGCCGGGTGATGTGCTTCCTGGAGACGGGACATCGCCAGGCGACGACGATCCGCTTCGACTATAACCATCCCCCCGTTTCACCGCAGCCGTCGCTGCAGTGGCATGTCGCCAAATGGGCGTTCAACCGGCTCTACTGGCAGACCGTGCCGCAGGGCCGAGTGGCCTGAAGGAGGTGAAGACGATGGAAACCGTGACCATCACGCGCCGCCTCGATGTGAAGGGCTTCAACTGCCCGATCCCGATCGTAAAGACCGCCATCCAGATGAAGCAAATGGCATCGGGCGAAATGATCGAGGTGCTGGCGACCGATCCCGGGTCGGTGCCGGACTTCAACGCCTGGAGCAAGACGACCGGAAACGCGTTGATCGAACAAAACCAGGACGGCGGCACCTACCGCTTCGTCCTGAAGAAGAGGTGAACACCCGATGAGCACGACAGTGACGGAGATGCCGAGCGTTTCGATCGAAGCCGCGATGCAGCAAACCCCACCCAAGCTGGAGCCGAAGCTGGTCATCTTTGCCTGGAGCGGAGAGCTTGACAAGATCTGGCCCACCTTGATCCTGGCGACAACCTCTGCCGCGATGGGTCAGGACACGACCGTGTTCTTCACGTTCTGGGGCCTCTTCCCGCTCGTCAAGAACGAGGTACGGATCACAGGCGACAACTGGATGCAGAAGATGCTGTCGATGATGAATCGGGGCGGCATCGACCACCTGAAGCTCTCGAAGATGAACTTCGTCGGCGCCGGCCCGGCAATGATGCACAGCCTGGCGAAGAGCCACAAGGTAGCAAGTCCCGCCGAGCTGCTGGCGCTGGCGAAGGAAATGGGCGTCAAGTTGATTCCCTGCCAGATGACCATGGACATGATGGGACTCAAGCGCGAGGACCTCATCGATGGGCTCGAGGAGCCGGCCGGCGCGACCACGGCGCTACTCGCCGCCCAGGGAGCATCGACCCTCTTCATCTAAGGTCCTGCAACCGGCGGGCCGCCTGGCCCTCGCCGTCGATGCCGTTTCGGCGAAGACTCGTAACAAACGCAAACATGTGAGGTGAAGAAAGATGTTTGATCGCATTCTCATCGCCGTCGATGGCTCGCCCTATTCCGCCCCGGCCGTGTCCGCTACCGTGGAGGTCGCGACGAAGTTTCAAAGCCAGGTCTTCGTGCTCCATGTCCGCGAGCACGATCGCGGCCGGGCGGGCGCATTTCCGCTCGAGACGCCCCAGGAGGCGACCCAGCTTGTGGCCGAGACCGTCGTGGCCCTTCGGCACGCCGGTATCGCCGCCACGGGTGAAGTCCACGGAGCCTTCGCCGGGCACGCCGCGAGAGAAATCGTGGACACCGCCAGGAGCCAGGGAGCCGACCTCATCGTGATGGGGTCGCGGGGTCTCTCGGACATCGGCGGTTTGTTCGTCGGTAGTGTGACCCACAAAGTCCTGCAGCTGGCGCATGTCCCGGTGCTGGTCGTCAGGCCGCCGGAGGTTCCCGCCGAGAAGCGGGAAGCGGTTGCGGCTACAGCCGTGGGCCCGGTCAGCTGAACCAGCGGGGAGGTGGAATGATGCATCGAGCAAACCGGGTCGCCCTCGGTCTTCTCGAGTTGTTCGTGGTCCTGACCGCGGTGCAGGGCGCGATCTTCGTCATTCCCAACCTCCCGGCCGCGTGGATCAAGGGCACCCCCTTTGCCGACTACACGATTCCCGCCCTGGCCCTGGGTATCGGCTGTGGAGGCGCAAGCCTGATGGCCGGCCTGGCCGTTATGTTCAGACCCTTGCTCGGGGCCGCCCTATCGGTAATGGCCGGCGTCGTGATGATTGGATTCGAACTGGTCGAAATCGGTGTCGTGGGATTCGCGCTGGCGACCTATGGGCCCGGCACCCCGCAGGCCTGGCTCCAGGTCATCTACCTCGCCGTCGGAACTGCGATTACGCTTCTCGGCTTCCGTCTGCTCTTGGCTGAGGGCGCCACCACGGTCCGCCGCCTGGGAAACGCCTGGGGCGCCTAGCATTCATGCGGTGAGCAGGACCGTTTCGGGCACGGGAGCTCCGGCGCTGGAGGCGGACATCGCCTTGCGAGACGGGTCCACCGTCCACGTGCGGCCGACGCGGGCAGGTGACGAGGCGGCCATTCTCGCCTTCCTGCGCGGACTGTCCGAGGAATCCCGCTACTTTCGGTTCTTTTCCGGCGCGCCCAACCTGAATGACGCGGCTCACCGGGCAGCCATCTCCAACCTTCACGAGCGGTGCAACCTGGTCGCCCTGGTCGGCGAAGAGCCCACCATCGTCGCCCAGGCCGGCTATGTCCGCAACGATGCAGATCGGGCGGAAGTCGCCTTCGCGGTGGCTGACACATTCCAGGGCCGTGGCATCTCCACCATCCTGCTCGGGCAGCTCGCCGAGATTGCGCAGGCCGTTGGCATTGCCACCTTCGACGCCTCGGTCCTCTCCGAAAACCACCAGATGATCGGGGTGTTTCGCGAGAGCGGCTTTGCCGTGTCGACCCATGCTCAGGCGGGCGTCATCGACCTGGAGTTCCCAACCTCACTGCGCCCGGAGGCGATCGAGCGGTTTGCCCGGCGGGAGCAGAGCGCGGCGATGGCTGCACTCGAGCATGTGCTCGCGCCCAGGTCGGTAGCCGTCATCGGCGCATCGCGCACGCGAGGCACGATCGGCGCGGAGCTTTTCCACAACCTGCTCGAAAGCGGCTTCAACGGCCCGGTCTATCCCGTCAATCCCTCCGCTCCGGTCGTGCAGTCGGTGGTGGCGTATCCAACGGTGCTCGCTATCGCGGGCCCGGTCGATCTGGCGGTGATCGCGGTGCCCGCGATCGGTGTGGTCGAAACGGCGCGCCAGTGCGCGACCAAAGGGGTCAAGAGCCTGGTCGTGATCTCCTCCGGGTTCGCCGAGTCAGGCGGTGAAGGCATCGGCCGCCAGTCCGACCTGCTCGCCGTTTGCCGGCAAGCTGGGATGCGGCTGATCGGGCCGAACTGCATGGGCGTGATCAACACCACGCCGGAGGTCTCGATGAATGCCACCTTCGGCCCCGCCACACCCCCGCGCGGCCGCGTCGGCTTCATGTCGCAGAGCGGCGCCCTCGGGCTGGCCGTCATCGACTACGCCAAGAACCTGGGCCTGGGATTGTCCTGGTTCATCTCGGCCGGCAACAAGGCTGATCTTTCCGGCAACGACGTGCTCCAGTATGCGGAGACCGATCCGCATACCGACCTGGTCCTGCTCTACCTCGAATCATTCGGGAATCCGCGCAAGTTCGCGCGAATTGCCCGCCGGGTCGGTAAGACCAAGCCCATCATCGCCGTCAAGAGCGGGCGCTCCACGGCCGGCGCCCGGGCGACTTCGTCGCATACCGGCGCGCTGCTCTCGGCCTCGGACGCCACCGTCGATGCCCTGTTCCGCCAGGCCGGCGTCATCCGGACTGACACCCTGGCCGAACTCTTCGACGTCGCGGCCCTGATGTCCAGCCAACCGGCTCCAGCGGGAAAACGAGTGGCCATCATCACCAATGGTGGCGGTCCCGGGATCCTCTGCGCCGACGCCTGCGAGGCGGAGGGCCTTATCGTACCTCCCCTTCCCGATGATGTCGTCGCCGGCCTGCGGCAATTCCTTCCACCCCAGGCGTCGGTCCGGAATCCGATCGACATGATCGCCGCCGCCTCAGCCGACGACTACCGGCGGGTGATCCACACGGTCGCGGCCTCGGACAGCATCGACGCCATCGTCGTCATCTTCATCCCGCCGCTCGTTACGCAGCCCGCCGATGTCGCACGGGCAATTCGGGACGCGGCGGAGGCGTTGCCGCGGCCGGTCCCCCTCGTCAGCGTCTTCATGTCGGCCCACGGCGTGCCCGACGAGCTGAAGGGCGAAACCATCAGCATTCCCTCTTACCAGTTCCCCGAAGATGCAGCGCGAGCGCTTGCTCGATCGGCGGTCTACGGAGAGTGGCGTCAACGCCCGGAAGGCGCGGTTCGCGACTTCCCTGACATCCGGCCCGATGAGGCGGCGGGCATCATCTCATCGGTACTCGCCACCGGCGCCCGCTGGCTGACCGCGGAGGAGACCCAGCGGTTGCTGATGTGCTATGGGATCACACTCGCACCGGCGCGTTTCGTATCAACACCGGCAGAGGTCGCGGCCGCCGGTCGCGAGCTTGGCGGCCCACTGGTGCTCAAGGCGATGTCGCCGACCCTGCTGCACAAGTCCGATGCCGGCGGTGTCCGCCTGGGACTGAGCAGGGACGACATCGAGGCTGCGGCCACCGGGATGATGGGGCAGATCGCCGGCCAGGGCCACAGGCTTGATGGCTTCCAGGTCCAGGCGATGGTGGCCTCCGGCGTCGAGATGCTGGTCGGCGTTGTTCACGACCCCCTGTTCGGGCCGGTTCTTGCCTGCGGTGCGGGCGGGACCACCGCGGAATTGCTCAAAGACATCGCCGTGCGGATCACGCCGCTGTCCGATCTCGACGCGCGCGAGATGGTGCGGTCGCTCAAGACGTTCCCGCTACTCGATGGCTACCGCGGCGCTCCTAAAGCGGATGTCGCCGCGCTCGAGGATGTGATGCTCCGGATCAGCGCCATGGTCGAAGGCCACGCGGAAATCGCCGAGCTCGACTGCAACCCGGTCATGGTGACTGAGCATGGCGCCGTCGTGGTGGATGCCCGGGTTCGCCTGGAAATGCCGGCCCCAAGGCGACCGATTGGTGCCCGCTAATAGGCCGTTGCCGCCGCCGTGAGCGATTCCCCGCGGGTAAGGGTGTGGAAGAGGTCCGTCAGGCCGTCGACGAATTCCTTGATGGTCGCCTCACCGACTCGCTGCGCCGTTCCCCGGTCGATGCGCCGATTCGTGCCGGAGCTGGGAAGGTAGTAGCGACCGGCGACCGCCAGCTGGCTACGGCCGCGTCCTAAAGAGCCAACCTCCAGGTCCGCTTCCAGTAGCGGCCTTGCCGTCTGCGGTCCAATCAGCGCCCAGGCCATCGTGCGGATGGTGGTGGATCCGTGCCGAACAGCCGGCTCCATACCTAGCACGACCACCGCTCCAGCGACGTCATCAGCCGCGTTGGGATCGGCCTCCAGCATGAAGCCGAGCGCCCGGGCATGCGCCTTGTTTGCCATGCCGACAAGCCACTCCCCGGGGAGCTCGTCGAGCGCGGTCTCGACCGAGGCCACTGGCAGCTCCATCTCGACGAAGTAACGGACAAAGAAGTCCATATCATAAGTTTGGCTGTCCCCAGCCCGCGGCGTATCGGACAAAGGTCCCGGTTGCTGCGGGACAAGGAGGCCCATTTCAAGTCCAAGAGGTGGAAAGACTCCGGTATGGCATCTCGCCCGGATCGGAAGGACCAGCTGCTCGAGTCCGCGCTCATCCTCGCGTCGGACCTCTCCCTTCCCGTCGTGCTGCAACGGATCATCGAGCTGGCGGTCAAATTGACCGACGCACGCTATGGCGCGCTGGGAGTCGTTGGATCCGACGGGCGGCTCCGAGACTTCCTTACGACGGGGCTCACGCCCGAGCAACGCCACGCAATCGGGCCCCTGCCGGTCGGCGAGGGCATCCTCGGCGTCCTCATCCGCGAGGCGAAGCCGCTTCGGCTGCAGCGGATCTCGGATGATCCGCGCCATGTCGGATTCCCGGCCAACCATCCGCCGATGCAATCCTTTCTCGGCGCGCCCGTGATCGCGAGGGGCAGGGTCTTCGGCAATATCTACCTCACCGAGAAGCAGAGTGCGAAGGAGTTCGATGCCGAGGACGAAGACGCGCTCCTCGTCCTCGCAACGCAGGCGGGCGTCGCCATTGAAAATGCTCGGCTCTACGATGAGGCAAAGCGACGCGGCCAGTGGCTGGATGCGGTGCGCGAGATCAGCTCGGCGATCCTCTCGGGCGCCGACAGCGACGATGTGCTCCGGACCGTCGCTCGGCGTGCCCGCGACCTGGCCAATGCCGCGACCGCGACGATCGTGACGCCCTCGACCGACGGCAACCGCGATTCCCTCACGATTGCCATCGCCGACGGCGCCCACGCCAATGAGCTGCTCGGGTTGGCGGTGCCCCTGGAAGGATCGGTGTCCGGCGACGTTATCAAGAGCGGGCTGCCGACGGCGCTTGCCGACGCCTCGCGAGATAGCCGAACGTACCAGCCGATGATTGCCCTCGGCAATATGGGGCCGATGGTGCTCGTCCCTCTGGTCCTTCGAGGCCGGCCCTTCGGCACGCTGACCGTCGCCAACCCCGTTGGGGGCACCGTCTTTGACGAGGAGGCTATCCGGCTGGTCGAGACGTTTGCGGACCAGGCCTCGGTGGCGCTCGAATACGGACGGGCCCAGCGCGAGTTGAACCGGCTCAGCGTGCTCGACGAGCGCGAGCGCATCGGCCGTGAGCTCCATGACGGCGTCATCCAGTCACTTTTCTCGGTGGGAATGGGATTGCAAGCGACGGCGACCCGCAGCCGCGATCCCGAGGTGGAGTCGCGCGTCGAAGCGGCGGTCACGGAAATCGACCGCGCTATTCGTGACCTGCGGAACTATATCTTTGGGCTCCGTCCCGGAATCCTTGCCGATCGCCAGCTGGAGCAGGCACTGGACGACCTGGCCCGGGAGTTCGGTGAGAAGAGCGGCGTCACGACCGTCACCGACATCGATGGCACGGTCGCCGCCGAGCTCGCGCCCCGTGCCTCCGACTTGGTGCAGTTGACGCGTGAGGCCCTGTCCAATGTGGGCAAACACGCGCAGGCGACGACCTGTCGGGTCAGCCTGCGTCGGGATGGCGACGAGGCCGTCCTGGAAATCGACGACGACGGACGGGGGTTCGATCCGAGGGCGCCGCACACCGGCCTCGGCCTGCGCAATCTCATGGACCGGGGGCTGGCGATCGGCGGGCGGGTGACCGTCGAGAGCAAAGCCGGCGAGGGCACCACGGTAAGGTTCGCGGTCCCGATCTAGCGTCTCCAACGTCCCGCTCATCTCGGGACCTTCCGCCCTGATCGGAATCGCCCTCAGACGCCAAGATGAAATCGTTATGCAGGCCCACGTCGGCCCCCAAACCTATATGCCGCTTCGGATCATGATCGTCGACGATCACGAGGTTGTCCGCGACGGGATCAAGGCGCTGTTGGCGGAAGAAGAAGGCCTGACGATCGCCGGTGAAGCCGGCGGTGTGCGGGAAGCCATTGAGCGGGCGGAGTGGGCGCGACCTGATGTCGTGGTGATGGATATCCGGCTTCCGGACGGGAGCGGGATCGACGCCACCCGGGAGATCCGCGCCCGCCTCCCCAATACGCAGGTCCTGATGCTGACGACCTTCGCCGACGACGAGGCGTTGTTCGCTTCGATCATGGCCGGGGCTGCGGGATACGTCCTCAAGCAGGTACATGGCGGCGATCTGGTGCGCGCCATTCGGGCCGTCGGGGCCGGTCAGAACTTGCTCGATCCTACCGTCACGAAAGCCGTTCTCGATCGCCTTCGCAAGGGCAAGCACCTGCTCGGCGATGAGCGGCTTGCCCGGCTCTCGGCCCAGGAGGAGCGCATCCTCGGCGAGGTTGCGGGCGGCAAGACGAACCGAGAGATCGGCGCCGACCTGAAACTCGCCGAGAAGACCGTCAAGAACTACGTATCGAGCATCCTCTCCAAGCTCGAGGTGGCGCGACGGGCCGAGGCCGCCGCCTATCTCGCACGACACACCCAACCCGTCGGATGAGAACCATGGTCGCCACATCTATCCGGTTCAACGGGGCATTTCGCTCGGTCTTCATCCATGGCACGGCGCTGGCCCGGTCGACCTACTGGTTGTCGGGTGCGCTAACGCTGGTCACGGCGCTGGCCGTGGCGGCAACCTTCTTCATTCCGGGCGTACTGCGAGGGCCGGCGGTGATGAATGGATCCGCTCGAGGCACCGCGCTGGTGATCCTCGCGGTCGGGGTTCCGGCGCTGCTGATCGCGATGGGGTCCGCAGCTAAGGGCTCCATCCGCGCTCTGATCGTTTGGCTGGGAGTCATTGCCTACCTCTCCTACAACGCAGTGATGTTCATCTTCGCGACTCCCTTCAACCAGCTCTTCCTGCTGTACGTGGCGATGTTCTCGCTGTGCTTCTGGTCGGCGACGAGCATCCTGCATCAGGTTGACCTCGAGGCACTGCGCGCGAGGTTCTCGCCGAGGCTGCCGGTCCGCGGCCTGGCGGCCTATGCCCTCGTCATCGTCGCGTTGAACGGCCTCGTCTGGCTGCGTAACGTGGTCCCCTCCGTGTTGAGCAGCACGCCACCGTCGTGGCTCGACGGCACCGGGCTTGGCACCCACCCTGTTTATGTTCTGGACCTGGCGTTCTGGCTCCCCCTGATGGCGGTCGCCGCCGTCTGGCTCTGGCGCCGCCGCCCGTGGGGGTATGTCCTGGTGGGATCGATCCTCACGATGTGGGTCATCGAAAGCGTAGGCGTCGCAGTCGACCAGTGGATGGGTAGCGCCGCCGACCCGGCATCCAATGTCGCGTCGGCCTCGATGACGCCGGTCTTTGCAGTCCTGGCACTTATTGGGCTCATCCCCTTGTACTTCTACTTTCACCATCTCGACGGCGTCGACTGACAATTCCACAAGGAGGCAATCTATGAAAGCGCTCGTATATCACGGACCCGGAAAGAAGAGTTGGGACACGGTGCCCGACCCGGTCATTCAACAGCCGACCGATGCGATCGTCGCCATCGACACCACGACCATCTGCGGCACCGACCTGCATATCCTGAAGGGGGACGTCCCTGAAACCAAGCCTGGCACCATCCTGGGGCACGAGGCCGTCGGAACCGTCGTCGAGGTCGGATCGGCGGTCAGCACCGTCAAGAAAGGTGACCACGTCCTGCTGTCGTGCATCAGCTCCTGCGGACGCTGCCCATATTGCAAGCAGGGTCGTTACGGCGCCTGCACCGGCGGCGGAGGATGGATCTTTGGACACACGATCGATGGGACACAGGCCGACTACGTCCGCGTCCCGTTCGCGGACACCTCCGTCTACAAGATCCCTGCGGGCCTGACCGATGAGCAGGTCCTGTTCCTCTCCGATATCCTGCCGACCTCGTTCGAAGTCGGCGTACTGAACGGCAAGGTCTCACCCGGCGATACGATCGCGGTGGTCGGCGCCGGCCCAATTGGCTTGTCGGTCATCCTGACCGCCCGCCTCTTCTCACCCGGGAAGATCATCGCCATCGATCTGGCAGACGCGCGGCTCGCGAAGGCGAAGGAATTCGGCGCGGACGTCACCATCAACAACACGACGGGCGATCCGGTCGCCCAGGTGATGGCCCTGACCGACGGACTCGGCGTCGATGTCGCGATCGAGGCGGTTGGCGTGCCGCCCACCTTCGAGCTGTGCACGGAGCTTGTGAAGCCCGGAGGCCACGTGGCCAACGTCGGCGTCCACGGACACCCGGCGACCCTCCACCTGGAGAAGCTTTGGATCAAAGACGTCACCATCACGACCGGTCTGGTCGACAGCTACACCATCCCGCGGCTCCTGAACCTGATCAGGGGCGGACGGCTGGATCCGACCGTGTTCGTGACCCATCGCTTCGCGCTCGAAGATGCGGTTACGGCGTACGACGTCTTCGCGGCGGCGGCGACAACAGGCGCGCTCAAGGTGACTCTGAAGCAAGCCGCAGTTGTGCCGCAAGCCGTGAAGAAGGAGTTGGTCGCGGCCGGGGCACGTTAGCCAATCGAGATTCACGAAAGGGCGGCGCCCGTAGCGTCGCCCTTTTCCATCAGGCGACTTATCCTAGGAGGATGTCATGACCACGCAAACGCAAGAGCAAACGCGGACCGAACAGTTCAAGATCGACGGTGATCGCCTGCTCGCGGAGTTCAAGCGGCTGCTCAAGGAAGGCAATGTCCGCCGGATCAGTATCAAGCAGGGTGAGCACACGATCGTCGAACTACCACTGACCATTGGGGTGGCCGGCGCCGTTCTCGCTCCTTGGCTGGCGGCAGTCGGCGCAATCGCCGCGCTGGTGACCGATTGCAGCATCGTGGTCGAGCGAGTCGAGCCAGCCAAATAGGACGGTCCTCCGAAGACAGGGACACTAGTCCCTATCGGTGCCCTTACGGCGGTGTGACGATACGTTCACACGGCAGTCCACGCCGAGTCGCAATCGACTCACCCTAAGGAATCAAAATGACAACCGAGGTCCGTATTGCAACTCCCACTGCGGAGATAAACCCGCAGCCAACCGCGCGACAACCGATAGTGCGACCGGCGTCGACGTCCCGCACCCTCCCGTGGCTCGGGCGACTTGCGATCGTCCTCGAGATCTTCCTTGGCATCGGGGCTCTGTTTGGCGGAATTCAGTTCATCCTGGCGCCGGACGGGCATCTACTCGGGGTGTCCCTGAGCATGTTGACTGGAACGCCATTCCACTCCTTCCTCGTGCCGGGGCTCTTGCTGTTCACCTTTGTGGGCCTTGGTCCAATGGTGGCGGCCGCGCTCACGGCCCGTCGACGGGCGGTCGGCCCTCTCGCCGCATTCGCAGTCGGACTGACTCTTATGGTCTGGATCACCGTTGAGATGGTGATTTTCGCCGGGGTCACGAGCCTGTTCTGGGCTTTCTACCTCGTTCTCGGGACGGTCATCGTGGCAGTAGGCGTGGCCTGGTCGCGAACCACAGGACGTTGACCATGGCTATTGCGACACCGCAAAAAACACTGCGGCTAACGAAATGGGGCGAGCAGACGGCGCCTCTGGAGCCGACCCGCGACTGGACCCCGAGGGCCCGTCTGCTTGGAATCTTGAGTGGATGGACCCTTTTCGGGCTGGGCATCGCGTACGTCGTCACCATGGTGGCCGCGTTCGCGGCCGCGGGCAATCTCACGGATCCCATCAAAGACCCCCACCTGGCGATCATGGAACTGTTGATCCTGGTGCAGGCACCGTTGATCATCGTGATGTTTGCCGTCATTCACGCGTATGCCGGACGCGCAAACCGCGTCTTCAGTCTGACCGCATTCGCTCTCGTTTGCCTGACGGTGGCCATCACGATCGGCGTCCATTTCGTCCTGTTGACCTTCGGACGCCAGGTCAGCCCGGCCGCCATTCCTGCTTTCACCCAACTCTTCAGTTGGCATTGGCCTTCGGTCTTTTATGCACTCGACATATTGGCGTGGGACTTCTGTTTCGGTCTCTCGCTCCTTGCCGCAGCCCCAGTCTTCGGAGGCAATCGGCATGGGCGCTCGGTCAAGGCGGGGTTGCTCGTGGCAGGGACCCTTTGTCTTCTCGGACTCGCCGGGGCGGCGGTCGGCAACATGCAGCTTAGAAACGTTGGGATCCTTGGTTACGGGGCCATCTTCCCTGTGGTCGCGCTGCTGGCTGCCCGCGTCTTTAGCCGAACGTCCCCAGCCTAGGCTCGGCCGCCAGGCTCGCTCCGGCGCCTCGCCCCGCGCTGCGACTTCTTCGCTTGCGCCCGAGCGCGCGCGGCTTCCTTCTCGGCGGCGGCCGCTCGCTCGGCCGCCCGTTTGGCGGCAACAGCGGCCTCCTTCGCCTCTTGACGATGCCGCTCCGCCGCCGCTATGGCCTGCTTGGCCCGCTCATCGTCGGCTCGCGCTGCTCGCTCGGCGAGGTCATCGGCCCGCCGAGCCTCCGCCTGCTCGGCCCGTCTACCCGTACCCGGGATCGCGCCCGCGGCGAACATTTCGAGCATGTCGTCACCGGGGCTCGGCTCGGCGGTCAGGCCGCCCTCCTGCAGCCGGTCCCAGGTCTCGCCGCCCTGGAGCGCCGCCAGCCGAAAGATCTCTCGGATACGGCGTAGCGTCTCTTCCCCAGCAGCATGCTGGCTGTGCCGAAGCGCGCTCGACGCCGCGGCGGTGATCGATTCGAGGTGGCGCTGGAATTCCTCTGACGTGGCGCGTAGATCCTGGCCAGCGTTGGCCCGCCCCGTCGCGGCGGAAGCCTGCGCCCGGGCAACGGACTGCGCGGCGCGGCGAAGCCCGCTCAGCAGCGCGCGATCGCGGACCTGGTTCGCGGCCCACAGCGGCACCGCTGGTTTCCTCAATGCGGCCAGGTCACGGGCCAGGTCGGCCTGACCCGACGCCTTCAGCTCCTTCACTTTCGCGTTGCGCCGCGATGCGAATTGGTCCAGCGGCTGCCCCAGCAGCTCGGCAGTCAACGCGCTGAGATTCACTCTATGTCGATGCTAGCGCCGAGCAGCCTCCTTCGCTTTTGCTGTCCGGCAACCTCGTAGGGCCATTGGTCCTGCCATCGCGGGACTTACGACCCTGCCGCGCCCAGCGCATTAGCGCGAGGATGGGACGTGAGGCGAGCGCCTCGCCTCGGGAGGACGCTCATGGAAAGTCTCGTGGTCTACGACTCGAAATTTGGAAATACCAGGAAGCTGGCTGAAGCCATCGCAGATGGATTGCGCCGCGCTGGTTCAGTTCGTCTCATGGGTCTTGACAAGGCGCCCCCCACGGATCTGGGCACCGTCGATCTGCTGGTCGTTGGCGGACCGACGCAGATGCATGGGATGAGCGCGCGGATCCGGCAGTTCGTAGATCTGATGGAGAACCGATCGGCAACCGGGATGGTCGCCGCGACCTTTGATACCAGGTTCCGCATGCCGGCGGCGCTTTCCGGCTCGGCTGCAAGACAGGTTGCCAGGAAATTGCGGCAGGCCGGCATCCGGGTCTTCGTGCGGCCGCAGAGTTTCTTCGTAAGCCGTGGTGTGCCAGAACTGGAGCAGGGCGAGGCCGAGCGCGCCGCCGAATGGGCGAAGGACCTTGCCGTCAGCCTGGCATTGAGCCACTGGTGCGCTGCGTGACCAACGCTTCGTAGATCGATGCGGGGCGGGCGGCGCTATACCCGCCCGCCCCCCCTACAAGAATGGATTGGTAAGGAACGGCAGCACATTCGATCTGCGTAGCATTTTGAGGTGAGCCAATCCTCCGACCGCGTACCCCGTTTGATCGCCCTGTTCGGTTCCGGCGAGACGAGTCCCGCGATGACCTCAATCCACCAGGACCTGATCGCGCGCGTGAGCCATCCGGATCGCCACGCTATCCTCATCGATACGCCCTTCGGCTTCCAGGAGAATGCCGATGAGCTCGCGGACCGCATCATCGCCTACTTCCGTGAGCACGTCGGATCCGAGATCAGGCTCGCGTCCTTCCGCCACAGCGGGCGCGCCACGGCGCTGGAGGTCGGGCAGTTCCTCAGCAGCATTGACGGCGCGAATTACATCTTCGCCGGGCCCGGCAGTCCGACCTATGCCTTACGGCACTGGCGCGGTCAGGGCGTGCGCGACCGGCTGATCGAAAAGCTCACTCAGGGCGGCTGCGTGGCCTTCGCGAGTGCGGCGGCGATCGGACTCGGGGCCTATGCCCTTCCGGTGTACGAGATCTACAAGGTGGGCAATGACCCAACGTGGACCGAGGGGCTCGACGTGCTCGCTGCGGTCGGCATCCGTTGTGCCGTCATTCCCCATTACAACAACCGAGACGGCGGGACGCACGACACACGCTTCTGCTACATGGGCGAGCCGCGGCTGCGGCTCCTCGAATCGATGCTGCCCGACGATGTGTTGATCCTCGGCATCGACGAATACACCGCCTGCCTCATCGATCTCGATGCGCAAACGGTGACCGTGCACGGCCCTGGCGGCGTCACGGTCCGCCGACGTGGGATGGAACGCCGCTGGGAACGGACCACCTTTGCATTGGCCGACCTGCAGAATGATCAAGGCCCCACCCTGCCCTCCCCCGCAAGCGGGAGAGGGAGCGTCGGCGAGGACTCACCGATGCTGGAGCAGACGCGTGCCTGGGGCGCGAGCGGTCGTGACGCCGTTGCGCGGCGCGATGTCGACGGGCTCGTCGCCGCCATCCTCGAGATGGAGAACGTGCTGCACGAGTGGAGCAGCGACCTTGGCGGCGCCGAAGAGCGCGATCAGGGCCGAGCGGAGCTGCGTCAGCTGGTCGTTCGTCTCGGTGAGATGGTCCGCGGTGGCGCGCAGGCGGGTATGCGCGAGCAACTGGAGCCGCTCGTCGACGTCCTGCTCTTGTTACGCGGCGAGGCCAGGCGTGAACAGCGCTTCCAGGAGGCCGATCGTCTGCGGGAGATCCTCGCCCAATGCGGCGTGGAAGTTGAAGACACTCCGACAGGGACCGGCTGGTCATTAGCGCACCGGTAAGCGCGATCTAGTTCGCGGCCGGCGCGCACGCGGCGGCGCGCTCGAGCAGCAGCTTGCGCTCCCGCTCATTCCGAGTCAGCGACGCGGCGCGCTCGAACTCCACCCGCGCTTCGTCGAACCGGTCGAGCTTGGCGAGAAGGTCGCCTCGAACGCTGGGTAAGAGGTAATACGACCTGAGTGACGGCTCCAAGGTCAGCTCGTCGACCAGCTCGAGGCCGGCCGCCGGACCGAACGCCATCGCAAGGGCGACGGCGCGATTGAGCTCCACCACCGGTGACGGCGTGAGCTGCGACAGGGCATCGTAGAGCGCCGCGATGCGCGGCCAGTCCGTCTCCGCCGGGGTTCGCGCTCGCGCGTGACAGGCGGCGATGGCGGCCTGCAACGCGTATGGGCCGAGCGTGCCGCCCAGTTGCTCCGCACGGTCGAGCGCCGCCAAGCCGCGATGGATCAGCAGCTGGTCCCAGCGGCCGCGGTTTTGATCGAGCAGCAGCACCGGCTCGCCGGAAGGGCCGAGTCGAGCGCGTAGGCGCGAGGCCTGGATTTCCATCAACGCGACCAGGCCGTGGACCTCTGCCTCGTTGGGCGCGAGCTCGGCGAGGATGCGGCCGAGCCGGAGCGCATCTTCGCAGAGTTCCGGACGCAACCACGCGTCGCCGGCCGTCGCCGAGTAGCCCTCGTTGAAGATCAGGTAGACGACTTCAAGCACCGATGAGAGGCGCGCGGCCAGCTCGGCCCCGCGAGGGACCTCGAAAGGAACCCGCGCCTCGGCAAGGGTCCGCTTGGCCCGGACAATCCGCTGCGCAACGGTTGCCTCCGGGACGAGGTACGCACGCGCAATCTCCTCGGTCGTGAGCCCGCCGAGCAGTCGGAGCGTGAGGGCCACCCGCGCTTCGGTGGACAGAACCGGATGACACGCCACGAAGATCAGGCGCAGCAGGTCGTCGCCCATGTCATCCTCGAGCGCGGCGTCGAAGTCCCGTTCCGCAAGCTCCTGCTGCGTGCCCAGCAGCTCGTGACCGAGCTCCTC
>DATNMN010000090.1:0-2138 GCA_035602295.1 Candidatus Dormiibacterota bacterium
CGGCACGTGATCGGCCTGCCGCAGGCGGCGGCTGGAGCCGGGGCGCCCAGCGCCGAGCAGACCCATCTGATCAACTCGCGGCTCAACGCGCTGGTCGGCTTCTCCAGCGTCCTCCTCGACGAGCGGACGCATCAACTCAGCCTTGAGGAGCGGCGCGAGTACCTCAAGTATTTGCACGACAGCGCCGTGAAACTGGGCGAGACGGTTCGTACCTTGACGGGCGCCCACGCCTCGACGGACGAGGCCCCGATCGTCGTCGACCGCCGGCCGCCCGACATCCTGGTGGCGGACAACGACGCCGCGTCACGCCAGCGGATCGAGCCCTTCCTCAAACGGGCCGGCTACGAGGTCATCTATGTCGACAACGGCCCGCGCGCCCTCGAGAAGGCATCGACCCTCCAGCCGCTCGCCATCCTCATCGACGGACAGCTGCCGCCCAGCGGCGCGCCGGCGCTGGTCCGCGAGCTGCGCAAGGATCCCCGGACCCGCGAGACTCCACTCGTCCTGCTGGTGGCCCCCGACGCGCCGGCCGTGACCATTGCCGATTGCGAGGTCCTGGTCAAGCCGATCGACCGCCAGCAGCTCGTGCAACTGATGGTCCGTTTCGACCTGATGGCGGACGGCAAGGTGGCCAAGAAGATGCCGGCGAACCTGCTGGTGATTGACGATGATGCTCAGGCGGTCAGCCTGGTCAAAGCGATCCTCAAGCCGTACAACGTCCGCGTCAGCTCGGTGGATAACGCCCGGGCGGGTATCGAGCAGGCGCTCCGCAACAAGCCCGACCTCGTCATCCTCGACCTGGTGATGCCGGGGGTCGACGGCTACGAAGTGATCACCGCTCTGCGCCGCGACAAGGACATGAGCCGCGTTCCGATCCTGGTGCACACTGCCAAGACCCTGACGGCTGAGGACCGGCAGCGGCTACAGGGCAAGGTCGAGTCGATCGTCGAGAAGGCGGAGTTCCAGCCCGAGCGCTTCCTGGAGCTCTTGCTGAAGCGCGGCGAACGCCGCAAGCGCGCAGCTTAGCCCGGGACTTCCTCCGCGGTCGGACGTGCTTCTGCCGGGTGCGCTTCGCGTTGTCCCGCCATGCGTTCGGTTCGAAGGAGGTACGCGATCACCGGGAGCGTGAGCGCGATGACCACCAGCGACGTCACTTGCGCCTGCTTGAGGCCGCCGAGGATGACGATGTTGTCCCGCAGAAAGAAGATGAAGAACTGGCTGACCGAGTACAGCACGATATAGATCATGGCCAGCATGCCCTCCGGGTGGATCCGGGTGCGCAGGTTCCAGAGCAGCACGAAGAGCGCCAGGCTGATCAGCAGCTCATACAGGCTCGCCGGCTGGACCGGGACGTTGAGAGGCCCGAAGGTGTTGGGGTTGGTGTATTCGAATCCCCAGCCGTTCGTCTTGTAGCCCACGATGTCGCCGTTGATGATGTTGCCGATGCGGCCGATCGCCTGGCCGATCGTCATCCCGATCGCCCCGATGTCGAGCAGGCTCCAGAATGGCAGGTGCCAGCGCCAGGCGGCGATCGCCACGGCCAGCGCGCCGCCGAACATGGCGCCGAAGAAGGCCATGCCGCCCTGCCAGACGGCGATGATCTCCACCGGGTGATGCAGGTAAAAGGATGGGTTGTTCTGAACCACGTAGTAAAGGCGGCCGCCGATGATGCCGAGCACGGCCGCCAGCAGGGCGAGGTTCATCAGCTGGTCCCGGTTGATCCCCCGCCGATCGGCTTCGCGGAGCGCGACCTGGATGCCGGCATAGAGGCCGAGCGCGATCATGATCCCGTACCAGTGGACCTTCAGGCCCCCGATCGTCACCAATACTGGATCGATCCCGATCTTGATCAGCACCGACCCAGTTTAATAGGTGGCTGTGACGGTCAAGGCGTCGTTCACGGACGAGGTGAAGGCCGAGCTCGCCAATGTCCAGCCGGCGCGTCCCTGCTGCCAGGAAGCCGAGCTCACGGCCATCGCCGAGGCGCTGGTCGGAATGAGCGACAGCACGCCGGTCACGTTGCGGATCCCCCGCAACGCGGTGGCGCGAAAGGTCGTCCACCTGGCCAAAGTTGCCGGCGGCCGCGTGGAGACCGTGCGCAAGGGCGCGACCGAGAAGCGGCCCAGCTACCGGTTGCG
>DATNMN010000091.1:0-10976 GCA_035602295.1 Candidatus Dormiibacterota bacterium
CGGGCCTGCTCGGGCAGGACGATCGGTCGGTTGAAGAGGCTGTGCGGGTTCAACGGCATGAACACGATCGACCGCACGTCGGGATGCACAATCGGCCCGCCGAGGGACATGGCGTACCCGGTTGAGCCGGTCGGCGTCGAGACGATCACGCCGTCGGCGTCGAACTGGCCGGCGGGCAGGTCATCCACCAGCGTCTCGATCCGGATCAGGTTGATCTCGATCCCTTTGTGCACCACGACGTCGTTGAGTGCGTGAAACACGCGCTGGCCAACGCGCGCCTCGAGCAATGCGCGGCGCTGCAGCTTGAAGTCTCCCGCCGCCCAGCGGTCGAGCGCCTTCCCTTCGTCGCCCAGCTGGACCTGGGTGAGGAACCCGAGACGACCCGCGTTGACCCCGAGGACCGGGATGCGGGCGGCCGCCGCCTGCTGGGCCGTCCAGAGCAGGGTGCCGTCACCGCCAACGCTCACGATCAGCCGCGTTCCGTCGAGGTCGCCTTCCAGGGCACCCGGGCGTTCCTCCGCCGTAGCGCAGTAGGTCCAGACGCGAAAGCCGCGCGCCTCCAGGCGCCGGCGCGCTTCCATGACCGGCGGTCCACCGATGTCGATTCGCGGGTGGCAGACGATGCCGACGGCGTCAGCCATGGCGCTTCAAATAAAGCAGAAACTCCCGGTTCCCCTTGGCGCCCACGATCGGCGAGGGAGTCTCGCCGGCAACCGTATACCCGATCTCGCTCGCAAACCGGCTCAGCCCACCGACTACCTCGCGATGCTGCTCCGGATCGCGCACCACGCCCCCCTTGCCCACGGCGCCTTTGCCGACTTCGAATTGGGGCTTGACCAACGCCACGACGTCGCCGGGTGTGCTCAGCAGCTCCCGAACCCGAGGGAGCACCAGCCGCAGGGAGATGAACGAGACGTCGATGACGGCAAGGTCGGCCGGCATCGGCAGCTGATCGAGGTATCGGATGTTGACCCGCTCCATCACTGTCACGCGAGGATCCTGCCGCAGGTTCCACGCCAGCTGACCGTAGCCGACGTCGACCGCGATCACGCGCGCCGCCCCACGTTGGAGCAGGACGTCGGTGAAACCACCGGTCGACGCGCCGACATCCAGGGCGGTCCGGCCGCCGGGATCGATCGCGAAGGCATCAAGCGCGGCGGCCAGCTTTTCTCCACCACGACTCACGTAGGTCGTCATGCCGGCCACCTCGATCGCCTGCTCCGCCGCCACCATCTGGTCCGGCTCGCCCATGGTGACGCCCGCCACCCGGACGAGGCCGGCCCGAACCATGGCCTGGGCTCGCTCCCGCGAGGCAACCAGACCCCGTTCAACCAGCGCCTGATCCAGGCGGCGACGGGGCGCCACCATCATCGCCAGATGCCGAGCCCGATCACGATCCCTAGCAATCCGCCGGCGATCACCTCGATCGGGGTATGGCCAAGCAGCTCGCGCAGCCGTTCCTGGTGGATGCCGCGGTGGGCAATGAACAGGTCGTCGAGTAGCCGGTTGATGATGATCGCCTGCTGCCCGGCAGCCCGCCGGACGCCGGTGGCATCGTACATCACGACGGTGCTGAAGATCAGACACACGGCAAACAGTGCCGACTGTACGCCCTGCAGCCGGCCAACGACGGTTGTGAGCGATACCACCAGCGCGGTGTGCGAACTCGGCATCCCACCGGCGGTCGCTAGCCGGTGCACGCTGAGCCGGTGCAGGACGACGGAATCGATGATCACCTTGCTCGCCTGGGCAATCGCCCAGGCGATGAGGGGCACGATGAAGTACGGGTTTTGAAGCAGCGTCACGGGCCGGCCGAGCGCTCGACGGCCGGCGCCAGCTCATTCAGTCGTCGCTCGGCGTCGTCGAGAAGCCGGGCGCATCGCCGCGCCAGCGCCAGGCCGCGCTCGAAGGTGCGTACCGACTCCGCGAGATCTTCCTGTTCTTTCCCCAGCAAGGCAACCGTCCGTTCGAGCTCGGCGGCCGCGGTCTCGTAGTCCATCCCGGCGACGTCGTCAATTTCCCTCCCCCTCTGGGCGGGCCCGTCGGCCCACGCGAGCGGCGCTTTAGTGCCAGGCGAGCGTTTGAGACGTTCAGGGTGGGGGCTCATGACGCCTCCTTGGTCGCCGCGGGGTCGGCCGACGGATGGCGGATCTCGGCGTCGGCGGCGATCCGGCCGAGGATGCCATTCACGAACTTGCCCGAGTCCGGGCCACCGAAGGTCTTGGCCAGCTCGATCGATTCGTTGATCGCGGCCTTGAGCGGGACACTGGGCAGATAGCGGATCTCAAAGGTCGCGATCCGCAGCAGGGTCCGTTCCACCTTTGCCATCTGGTCGAGACCCCAGTTGCGCGACGCCTCCGCGAGCAGCACATCAATCTCGGCCTGGTGATCGCGGACCCCCTCGACCAGCACCCGGGCAAACTCCGCCACCTGGGCATCCGCCCGTGATTCGGCGACGTGATACTTGAGGGATCGCTCCGCGTCGCCGCCGTCGCTCTCGAGCTCGAATAACACTTTGAGCGCGAGCTCGCGGGCCAGGTGACGCCGTCCCATCGCTACGAGTCCTCCGGGAACCTCACGTCCCCGACGAACACATTGACCTCGCGCACTTCGAGACCGAGCATCTTATCGATGGCATCCGCCACCTGTCGTTGCACCTCCGCGGCCACCGTCGGGACGTGGGCGGAGTGATCGACGATCACGAATAGCTCCAGGTTGAGGGACTCGTTGCCCAGGTCGACCCGGACCCCCTTGTGCGAGTTGCTGACCGGCAGGACGCGGTGGCCGTCTCGCGCCTTGGCCGGATACATGCCGACGATGCCCTGCACCTGGCAGGCGGTCAGCGAGGCGATGTGCGCGATGACCTCGTTTGCCACCTTTACCGAGCCGAGCGGACGGTCAGGCATAGTACCTCAGACCCGCTCCACGTAAGCGCCAGTGCGGGTATCGACCCGGATCACATCACCTTCGTTGACAAAGAAGGGCACGTTGAGCGTGAGCCCGGTCTCGACCGTCGCCGGCTTGCCGCCGCCGGCCGCCGTGTCGCCCTTAAACCCGGGCGAGGTTTGCGTCACCTTCAGTTCGACCGTGGTCGGCAGTTCGACACCGAGAGCGCGGCCCTCATACATCAGCACATCGAGTGACGAGCTCTCCTTGAGGTACTTCAATGTGTCGCCCAGTTGGTCGTCACCGAGCGGAAGCTGATCGTAGCTTTCGAGGTCCATGAAGAAATGTCGGTCACCGTCGCTGTAAAGGTACTGCATGGGAACCTTCTCGATCCGGGCGCGGGCGAAGCGATCTTTGTCTCGGAATTTCTGGTCGATGATCGAGCCGCTGCGAACGTTGCGCAGCTTGGTGCGAAAGAAGGTGTCGCCACGAGCATTCTGCCCCTGCTGGAACTCGACCACGACCCAGAGCTCCCCCTCCCACTCGATCGTCATGCCGTTCTTGAAATCACTGGGGTTGACCATGCCCGGTGGATTTTACCCGTAAATCCGTTTGCGAACCCTACGGGGTCGCCGACCCGCCCGGCCGGCGCCGCGCTTCGATTTGGGCAAAAATGGCATTCCTAAGCTGCTGGGGACGCGGGACCGTGCTCAGCAACTCTGCCCCCTCCCGCCCGGCGGACTCCAGCTCGATGTCGCCAAAGCCCCAGGTCCGGCCCCAAAGGCCCTGAAACGTGGTCAGGTCCTGGATCCGGTCGATCGCGATCGAGCGCGAGAACTTGGAAAGGATCCCTTCGTTGAGAATGACGCGCTGGTCCGTAAGGACATATTCGTGCGCCCGCCAGCCCCAGTAATAGAGGTTGAGGACGAAGATACCAGCCAGCGCCGCACCCAGCATCAAGAAGAGGCGCAGTTCGCCGGCGAGAGGCAGGAGGGTCAGGATCACCAGCGACACGACCACGGCGAGGATGGTCGCCGCGATCGGGCGCAGGAGCACGACCCAGTGGCGGCTCGAGCTGACCAGGATGCGTTCTCCGGGAAGCAAATCGCGGGCGTTCATGGCGCCTGACCATAGAGGGCGAGCACCGTTCCAAGGACTAGAAACGGTCCGTAGGGCACGGCCTCGTTCATTTTGCGGATTCGGGTGATGAGCAGAATTATCGCGACAAACCCGCCCAGGAACACGCCGTAAAGCAGCGCGTGGGCTACCCGCAAGTTCGAAACGCCGGTGGCCATCCCGATGAAGACGGCGAGCTTGACGTCGCCGAAGCCGAACGCCTCGGCGCCGAACACCAGCTGACCGCCGAAGTAGAGGAGAAAAAACACCGCACCGGCGATCAGCGCGGCCACTGGCGCGGTCCGCCAATCGGGCCAGGGCCAGGTGAAGGCCGGCGTCCATGGGGTGACGAAGGCGAGCGTGAGGGCGATCGCCCAGCTCGGGAACATGACGAGGTCGAGGATGTAGCGGGTCTTCAGATCGAACCCCAGCACCTGCACCAGGATGGCAATGAAAACGGAGTCGATGAACAGGAGGCGCTGCACCCCAAGCTGCAGCGCAAAGAGGAAGAAGAACAGGGCGGCCAGCGCTGGCATCAAGAGCATCTCGAGCTGGGACTGGTTGAACTCGATTTCCTCGATCCGAGCCAGCCAGCGGGAGAGGTAATTGAGGCCGACGCCCGCGACCCCCCCGACGACCGCCCAGCCCAGCGCGAACAGCAGGTGACTCACGAGCTCAGGCGCCCGACCACCGCGCGTTCCAGCGCGGCCCGCATAGCGGCTTCGGGCGCGGGCTCGCCAGTCCAGATCTCGAAGGCGGCTAGCCCCTGGAAAAGCAGCATCATCAGCCCATTGATCGCTCTCGCCCCCTGATCCCGAGCGCCCTGGACCAATCGCGTTACCAGCGGCCGGTAAATGAGGTCGAAGACGAACTGCGCCGGCGTAAGCCATTCGACCGGAAACGGGACGGCCTCGCCGTCGCTGCCGACCGGGGTAGCGTTGACGATCAGGTCAACCTTTCGAATCAGCAAAGACAGCGAGCCCAGCGGCGCGGCGCCGCCACTGCTGACGTCCAGGTCACGGCAAACCGCCCGTGCCTCCTCGAGGTCGCGGCTCGAGACCCAGATCTTGGTGGCCTCGGCCCGTAGAGCGTCGACCGACGCCCTCGCCGCGCCGCCGGCGCCGAGCACCAGCACGGCCCGTCCCTTGGCCTGAAACCCGGCGTCCTCGAGCGCCAGGCTGAAGGCGGGGCGATTGGTGTTCCAGCCAACCAGCGCACCGGCCCGATGACTGATCGTATTGACGGCTTTAACGACGTTGGCTTCCGGGCCCAACCCGTCAAGCAGCCGGGTGACCGCGACCGTGTGCGGCATGGTCACGGCAGCCCCCACCACGGTCGAATCCGCGCGCATCCGGGCAATCGCGTCCGCGAGCTCACGGGGCGCAACGGCTTGGGCTTCGCAGCTGGCGTTAATGCCCGCCGCGGCGAACCCGGCGCTGTAGAGGCTAACGGCCAGCTCGGCGTCGCCTTCCCCGCCCAGCAGGAGCAGTCGCGATCCGGCCTTACTGGAGACCGTATTGCTTGAGGAGGCGGGCGAACTCTTCGTTGGTTTTGGCGTAATGGTTGTGACCCTGGGGGTCGGAGAGGTAGAAGAAGTACCCGGTATCCGCCGGTTGGAGCGCGGCATCGATGGCTTTGATGCCCGGGTTTGCGATCGGTCCAGGTGGAAGTCCGGTATGTAAATAGGTGTTATACGGCGAGTTGATCTTGCGGTCGTCGATGGTGACCGTCGACTGCCAGACGCCCTTCGCATAGAGGACCGTGGCATCGATCTGGAGCGGCCACCCGGCAGCCAGCCGGTTGTAGATGACGCTGGCGACGAGCGGGCGGTCCGCCTGGAACCGGGCTTCCCGCTCGATCAGGGAGGCGATAGTGGCGATCTGGAGCGCATTGAGCTTGCGCAGGGCGGCCTGGCTCTTGCGCGCGTCGGTCCACTTATTGTTGAAGTTGCCGAGCTGGACGGTGATCAGGTCCTTGGCCGTCCCGGCGCGGGGCACCAGGTAGGTATCGGGAAAGAGGAAGCCTTCGAGTGTGGCGCCCGGCGGCAGGTCCTTGAGGAAGTCGTAGTTGAACTTGCCCTGCACCGCCAGCGCCGTGTAGTCGCTGCCCTTGATCACGCCGCCCGTGTCGAGCAGCGCCGCCGTCTTCTTGATCGTGTACCCCTCCGGAATCGTGACGAAAATCTCCTCAGGGATGGCGGTCTGCAGGGCAGCCAGGATCTGGATCATGTCGAGGTTCCGGCTGAGCTCGTAGGCACCCGCCTGGACATTGCGGTCGAGATGCTTGTAGCGGGCGTACAGGTCGAAGACGGTCACCGAATCGATCAGGCCGGTGCGGTGCAGGGTATCGGCCACCTGGCGGAAGCTGGCACCTGGCGGGACGACAAAGCGCACCTTGGAGTTCCCGGGGTTGGCCGGTTGGTGCAACTGGTGGTCGACCCAGCTGTATCCAAGAACGGCTGGGATGCCCAGCGCGGCCGGTAGCAGGAACAGCAGGACGATAAACCATTGCAGGCAGCCGAGCGTGCGGCTGCGCCGGCGGGGCGCCGGGTTACTCATCGGCGATCGCCTCGGATCAGTCAGCGCTCGGGACCGCCGTCTTCATCGACTTCTTCGTCTTCTTCGAATTCCTCGAGCTGCTCGACCACCCGGTCGTGCTCCTCATCATCGAGCGTGACCAGCGACTCGCCTTCACGCCGAAGGATGAGCACGCGATCCTCGTCGACCTCGGCCTGAAGGACGTAGTAGGTCTCGCCTTCGATCTCCACGACGTCATGCACGAGGTAGGTTTCCTCTTCACCGGTCTTTTCGTTGACCAGTTCGATAGTTTGAACTTCACCGTTTGCTTCCGGAATGTCTGGCATTCAGCCTCCTGGTGCCCGACCAGCCCTGTAGTCCAGGTACCCCTGCAACAATAACGTGGCGGCCATCCGGTCGATCTCTTGCCGGCGCTTGCTCCGCCGTTTGCCCTGCTCGATCAGGTACCGCTCGGCGGCCACGCTCGTTAGTCGTTCGTCCCAGTATGCTACCGGCCGCCCGGTGGCTCGTGCGACCTGGGCGCCGAACGCCTGTGCCTGATGTGCCGCGGCGTCGAGGCGGCCATTCATCAGACGGGGCAGCCCGATTACGATCATGCCAACCTCGTGGCGCTCGACCAGCTCCACCAGCGTCTTGAGGTCCTCGGGCTCCGAGCGGCGCGCGAGCACGCTGAGCGGCTGCGCAATCGTCCCCGATGGATCACTGAGCGCGAGGCCGAGCCGGACCGTGCCCGGATCGATCGCCAGGATCCTCAAGGCGTCGTCGAGTTGCTGGAGACCTCCTGGATCTTGAGCGTGATGCGGGAACTGAACAGCGGCAGCCAGGGAAGACCGTACGGCGACTGCGTCACGCGGGCGTCGACGACGTTCGGCAGCGACTGCAGGAAGGCGTGGGCCTTGGATGGGCTCATGCCTTTCAGATGTCCCCGGATGTTGGTCTGCAAGAACACCGGAGTGTAGAAGCCCGAGGCATGACCGTTGAGCGTAACGTGACCGTCAGCGGCGGCGTCGATCGGCTCGTAGGCAGTGGTCACGTTGGCAGTCAGCTGCGATCCCTGCGAGATCTTGCGCTCAAGAGCCGACTTGAGCATCTGCTGGACGACCTTGTCGTCGAACGCTACCCCATCCCCGACCACTTTGACCGTGACGGTGAAGCCGTTAACTTCCTCGCCGACTTTGTGATCCGATGTCACGTTCGCTTGAACGCCTTTGCCCACCATGACGAGCTTCTTGCCCTGGGCCTTACTGTTCAAGGCATCGGTCACCCGCGGAATCGCGTCCCTCGAGTACGCATCGCGGATGCTGTCGAGGTCCGACTGCTGGATTACGGTTGCCGTCCGTGCATCCGCTCCATTCGTAACGGAGTCAGTGTTGTCCACGCTCAGGAAGTCGTTCTGGTTTGAATTGATCGTCGTGATGGTATGAGCGGCCGTGTTCCCACCAGCTCCTGCCGCCACCGCCGTCATCGGTGCCGTCCCAGAACCCTTCGGAGCCGCCACGCTGACTGATTTCACCGTGACGTAGTTTTTGCCGTCAGATGTACTGACTTGGGTTCCGGAAGGAACCGTCACCGTCCCACTCGGGCAAAAGAATCCCTGGCAATAGAACGTGAAGACGACCTGGCCCGTTGCCTTGACAGCGTCGATTGACTTTTGACCAGTAGGAGTACCGGGCAGGTTCTGCGACTCCTCCGCGTGAACCGCCTGGGTGGCGAACTGGTTGCCCGAGCCGGATGCGGCGCCGGGCGCACCCAGTAGCGTCACATCTTGCTTAATGGCGGTACCCGACACGAGCAGGGTAGCGGTCGCGGTCGGCAAATAAAGGATGCCCGCGAGCAGCCCAAGGACGAGCACCACGCCGGCCGCGATCAGGTACGGACGGTAGACCCGAAGCGGCGGGCCGGATGAGGCCGGACGGGACGGCGGCGGCGGCGTTTTCCGAGGCGTTCCGGATACAACGGACGCTTCGCGGGGGCGGTCGAGCGTGGCCACGCCGCGTGGCCCTCCACTCGTTACCGGCGAACCGGCCTGGACGTTGGTTGCCGCGGCAACGGGTGCCGCCGGCGCGGCGGGCGCCAAGAGCGGGGCCTCTGCCACCGCCCCGGGCTGGTGGACTTCCGTGCCGCCGTCGTAGGCCGCCAGGCTCGGATAAGCGATAAAGCCGGCCTCCAGGGCCATGGCCTGCAGCCGCGGGTCGCCGCTCACCAGGTTCACTCGCTTGCCGTAGCTGTCGGCGTAGCGCTTCAGCAGTCGGAAGCTCATGGCGCTCTGCAGGGCCCGGGCGCGCTCCGGGACGACGAAGGTGACCTCATCCTCACCGTTCAGATCACGCAGGCGGTCGACGAGGTCGGTGATCTCCTCGTCGGCTTCGACGTACAGCAGTTTGGCCAGAGTCTTCACAGTTTTAACACGTCGCAGCCTTTCATACCGGAAACGCCACCGATTGTCGAGTTGTTACGGTGTCAGGTTTTCTCGGTCGGCGGTCAGACCTTCATCGCCTTGAGGACCTTGCGCATCAACCCGAACAGGGGTGCCTGCTCCTCGGATTGCTGTTGGATGGCGTAGTACGCCAGTCCCATGGGCGTGATGTCCTGCCCGTCGAGCAAAAGCCCGGTCGAATCATAGATCCCCCGGATGTCCATTGGTCGAAGGACGTTCACTGTCGGTGTCCGGGCGAAGGGCAGATTGTCCTCCCAACGAAAGGCTTGCAGCTGGTTACGGACTTCCGGCAGGGCGCTGCCACCGCCCGCCAGGTAGATCGCGGTCGGTAGCCGGTCCCCTTTGGACATTTCCTGCAGCGTGATCGCCACGCCCTCGACCAGGACCTCGGCGTCCCGCGCCAGCACGGCGCTGACTTTCTCGGCATTCTCGACTGGGAGCTCGCCTTTCGAGTGCCGCAGCTTGACCGCCTCCGCATCGGCGAAGGAGATGCCGAAGCGGGACGCCAGCTTCTTAGTGAAGACCCGGCCTCCAATCGGGAACATGCGGGTGCCCTCGATACCGCCGTTGCGAATCAAGGCGATGTCGGTGGTGCCGCCGCCGATGTCGATGAAAATGCCGCCGAAGTCGTAGACCTCGTCGGTCGCGGCACAGCGCGCCATCGCGTACGGCTCGGCGACGGTGGCCACTAGCTCCAGGTCCAGCTCCGACGCGATCGTCTGCAGGGCGCCCACGTGCGTCAGTGGGGCGAAGGTATTGAACACGGTGATCACCATCGTGCGACCCTGGAAACCCGATGGGTCAGTTACTACGTATCCGTCGATCCGGACGCCGGTGATCGCCGAGTTGATCAATTTGACGTTGACGTCCGGGACCCCAAGCTCGAGGCTCATCGCGTGCTGTGCCTCGCGCAGGGCTCGTTTCTGTACCAGCTGGAGCGTCTGGAGCAGCTCGACCTCATTGATCTTGAGGTTGGGATCCGCTCGTGGAATGGTCACGGTCGTGCTCAAGCCCTTGACTTGCTCGCCTGCGATCCCGATCACCGCCTGACCGGGGATCGTGTCGCACATGTCCTCGGCCTGGGACATCGCCCGGTCGCAGCTGTCAATGATTCCCTGGATGTTGGAGGGCACGCCACCCTCCATGTCGGTGATTTCCTGCCGCTGGCGTGACACGCCCAGGACCACGCCGTTGCGGCCCTCGCGTTTCACGACCAGCGCCTTGATGTATTCGGTGCCGATGTCGAGCGCCGTGTAGTAGTTCTCGTAATCGGCACCGCGGCGCAGTCGCTTGATGCGGTCTTTGATCTTGATCATGCGTTTTCTTTCAGGTGCGTCCGCACATAGTCCTGCAATGACTTGAATGCGTCGCCGACCCGCGCGGGATCGATACCGCCGCCCTGGCCCACCTGGCCTCGGCCGCCGCCCTTCCCCCCCACCACCTGGCGGAAGGCCTGGACCAGGTCGCTCGCAGGCAAGCGATCGGACAGTGGGCTCGCGACTTTGACGGCAAAATTGCGACCGCCAACGACGATCGCGACGCCGTTGCCATTGGCTCGGTTGAGGGCCTGATCGGCGAACAGAAGCAGGTCCTTCTCGCCTTCGTCGACCAGCTGCAGCATCAACCGGACGCCTTCGACGTTGGCCTCTTCGAGTTGAGAACCGCCGCCGGCTGCCAGCTTCTGGCGAAGGCTCGCCGCGTCTTTCTCAAGACGCTTGACCTCTGCCTGCAAGGCCGCGACTCGGGACGGAAACTCAGAGGGCGAGCTGCGAAGCGCATCGCCAAGCTCGCGGAGGACCCGTTCGTTACCACGGACCTGCTGTTCTGCCGCAGCGCCGGCTCGCAGCTCGATGCGGCGGACGCCCGCGCCGATGCTGCGGTCGTTCGAGATCATGGCCAGGCCGATTTCGCCGCTGCGCTCGACGTGCGTCCCCCCGCAGAGTTCACGCGCCCAATCGCCGAAGGAGACGACCCGGACGAGATCGCCGTACTTCTCGTCG
>DATNMN010000092.1:0-9007 GCA_035602295.1 Candidatus Dormiibacterota bacterium
GATCACGGTGTTGGCGATGATCGACGTCACCAGCAGGGCGATCGCCTGGTAGTCGGCACGCAGCCGGCGCAGGACCACCAGGCCAATCGGGAGCGCCAGCAGCCCGCCCGCGACCGCGCCGCCGATCCAGGGCAGGGGGAACGGAAGCTGATAGCCGCCGACGTAAATCTGGAAGCTGTAGTCAGGCGCCGTGTCCGGCGGCATCGAGAGAACCGCCGCAGCGTAGGCACCCGCGGCCTGGAAGACGATGAAGCTGAAGTTGACGACGCCGGAGACGCCAAACTGCAGGTTCAGCGCCAGGCAGGCGATGATATCGACGCCGGCGAAAATCAGCAAATTGGCCGCGTAATAGGTGTTCATCCGGCCGCCGCCAGCGCCCCTCGTTTCGCGAGCAGGCCCTGCGGCCGCAGGACCATGACCAGCACCAGAATGGCAAAGGCCACCACCTGTTTGTAATCGGGCGACCAGACCGCGGCGCTGAGCTCGGTGACCAGTCCGATGATCACCGCGCCGATCATCGCCCCATACGGCTGGCCGGCGCCCCCCAGCACGGCCGCGGCCAGTGCCGTAATGAGAAACGTAGCGCCGCTGGCAATAGTGAACGTATCCGAGTCGAGGGCAGCGACCACGCCGGCCAGCCCGCACAGTGATCCGGTAATCAGCCAGACAGCGTCGATCACGCGATGCGTTGGGATGCCGCAGTTGCGAGCCAGCATGGGGTTGGCAGCGGTGGCGCGCATCGCCTTACCCAGCCGCGTGTAACGCAGCAGGGCGTGGACGGCCAGCATCACCGCCACGGCGAGCACGATGATGATGATCTGATTGACGGTCAACGCGATTTCGCCGAAGCGAAGCAGGTGGCTGAACCGCTCGCGGTAGGCGACGCTGAAGTAGCCAACGATCGGCAGCATGGCGTTGGCGATCATCAACGACACCGCGAGCGACACGATGACCATGCCCAGCAGCGCGGTGCCCTTGCGTTGAAACGGCGTGTAGACGAACCGGTTGATCAGGAAGGAGAACACCGCCCCGAAGGCTGCGCCGCCAAGCATGGCGATCCAGACGCTGACGCGTGCCTGGTTCAGGTAGTAGGCGACGAATGCCGACGCGATCATCACCTCGCCGTAGGCGAGGTTGATCATGTTCGTGATCCCGAACTGCATCGTGAACCCGACCGCGGCCAGCGCGATCACCGACATGCTGACCAGGCCGAAGCCGAACGCCGCGATCAGTAAGCTCACGGCATCCGGCCTCTTCCCCTACAGACGATTATTCCGACTCTAGATCCCGCCAGCGTCACTCAGTTGCTTGGTCTGCTGCGGCGTCAACGACACGACCTGGACCTCGCCGCCCTGTGCGTCGTACTTGACCAGGATGTATCCAGACTGCGAGTTGTTGTATTGGTCGAAGTTGTTCTCACCGGCGGCCCCGACGTAGCGGATCGACTTGCCCGCCTTGAGCGCGTCGAGTCCTTCTTTGTACGTGTGCACGACCGTTGCGCCGGAGGTGCCGTTGGCGATCTCCTTGATCTTCGGGTTGTAGACCGTCGTGTCCTTGCTGTTGGTGGCGACCATGGCGAGGGCGGTCATGATGATGCCGTCGTACAGGTGCAGCGTCGAACCCCGCTGGCCGTACGTCGGCGCGCCGGAAAACGTCGAGGCCGCCGCCTGCAGGTTGGTCTTGAACTCGTCGTAAGCGGTGCCGGAGAAGGTGTAGCCAAGGTCGACGCCGCGGTAATACTGCACGACGTCGTTGACGCTGATGGTCGAGGTCACATCCTTGAACCACGCCGGGTCAATCGTCGCCGAGGTTCCGATGAAGGGAATAGTCTGTCCGCTATTGAGCACTTTCACCTCGCCGAAGTAGGTGCCGGCTGAGCCCAAAGCCTCGGTGAGGATCACGTCCGGCTTGAAACTCAGCATGCTCTGGACCTCGGTCCGGAACGACGACGCACCGAGGTGAATCGGAAAGTTCTGGACCGTCTTCCCAAAGTGTTTGAGCGCGTTGGTCGCGGGCTGGACGAAGGCCTGCGAGCCGATGTCATCGCCGAAGACGAGCGCGACCTTGTTCCACGCGGGGTGGTTGGGGCCGTACATCACCCAGCCGACCATGCCGTAGGCGTCGAAGATGTCCGCCGGCACCAACCGGTGGAAGTAGGGCAGTTTGGTCTTGTTGAACTCAGACTGCCCGGTCATGCAAAACATCGGAACGTGGGCCTTGTCGAGAATCGGGGCCACGGCAGAGGCTTCGTCCGACGTACAGCCGACGACGGCCATCAAATTGGAGTTGCTGGCAACCATCTGATTGGCCGCTGGCGCCGCGTCCGCCGGCTCGCCCCGCGTATCGAACTTCTGGCAGGTGACATGGCGGCCGCCGACGCCCCCATTGTTGTTGATCGCGGGTGCCGCCGCCAGGCAGGCCGCGTAGTAGGCGGGACCAAGGTTGGCGTCTACGCCGCTAAATGGCGCGAGCACGCCCACGAGGAGATCCCCTGAACCAAGCCCACTCCCAGTGGAGCCACCGCTGCTGCCGCACGCCGTCAGCGCCAGAACCAAGGCCAGCGCAGGCAATGCGAGGAACCGACGCAAGCGCCCGTCTACCATAACCTTCCCCTCCGTGAGCGAGATTGTTCGCCGGATTGTCGACAATATTAGGCATAATCGCACAAGAGGGGCCGCATTGAAAACTCCGGTCGTCGCCCACCCACCGAGGCGCTCGTCGCCCGCCGCGCCAGGTCGTGAGGCCCCGGCCGTCCAGGACCGCAGCGCCGACGCGTATCGGCGGCTGCGGAACGAGATCGTCAGCGGCGGCTTTCACCCCAATGAGCGCCTGGTCGAAGCTGACCTCGCCCTTCGTCTCGACGCCGGCCGGACCGCGATCCGAGCCGCACTGGTCCGCCTGGACCAGGAGGGCCTGGTCACCCGCGAACCGAACCGCGGCGCCAGGGTCCGCCTGGTGTCTGATCGCGAGGCCCTGGAGATCGAGGAGGTGCGGGTGATCCTCGAACAGCTGATCGTCCGTCAGGCGGCCCAGCGAGTCACGGCCGCTGACCTTCGGGACCTTCGGCGCTCGATTGTCCGGATGCGCGAGCGGCTGGCGCAGGACGATCCGATGGGATACTCGGGGCTCAACGCCGAGTTCCACCAGCGGATCTGGGCAATCGCCGACCACGAGACGGCCGGCCGGCTGCTGGCCAATCTCAAATCCCAGAGCATCCGGTTTCAGTACCGGACGATTCTGCGGCCGGGGCGGACCGCAAGCTCATTACGTGAGCACGAAGCCATCGTGGAGGCGCTGGCCAGCCGCGATTCGGATGCCAGCGAGGCGGCCATGCGCAAGCATCTCAGCCATGTGGTCGAGACGCTGAAGTGGGCGATCGATGCCCAGCGACGTCAGCCGATCTGGCTGCCGCGGGGTGCGTCGTCGATCGCGTCGGATCCCGGATAGCGCCAACGCCCCAGAGCCCCGATGATCAGCACCGGGAGCGTGACGATGGCGGCGATGGTGAACAGGTTGGCGAATCGATGGGCGCTGGCGAGCCCGGCCACCCCTGAGGTCGCCAACGCGGCCCCGCCGAAGATGGCGGTCGCAAACAAGGACGCCGCGGTCGCACGCGCCTCGGGCACGACGTCGGTCGCCCAGGTTTGGAAAGTCGACTGCATGAAGGCGTAGGCACCTCCGGCGAGGACACTGGCGATCAGGATGGCCGGGACGTTCTGGGTCGCGGCGGCAACGAGGTATCCGATCAGCAGCATAGCGGCGCCGGCGGCGAGAATCAGCGCCGCGGGCATACGCCGCGCCACGTAACGAAACGCGCGGGTGCAGATCAAGACGGATAAGCCGTAGCTGGCCACGACCAAGCCCGCGATCGCTGGGCTCTGGCCGTTCGCCTCGAGGGCGGGTGCCAGGTAGGTCAAGAAGCCGAACATCACGGCACCCACCAGGACGGCGACCGCCAGCAAAAACAGCGCCCAGCCATGGCGGAATACGCCGGCCACCTGGCGCAGCGGATTCTGATTCGATCGCGTGACCAGCGACTCGGGAACTCGTCGAAGCGCGATCGCGACCGCGATCGCAATCGCCGCGGGGATGAGGAAGAAGACGCGCCAGCTAAGCACGTGGGCGATGAGGCCCGCGCCGAGCGTGCCGGCCGCGGTGCCAAGGGCCACGAACACCAGCACGTTGGTGATCGCCTGCTGTCGGACGGTGAACGGGAAGCGGTCGGCCAGGTAAACGAGGGTCGCGGGCATGACGCCGCAGGCGAGGCCGCCGGTGATAAAGCGCGCCACCAGCAAGGCGGTGAGATTCGGCGACAACACCGAGAGGACGTCGGCGACGGCGGTTCCGACCAGCGCGCCCCTTATGACGCGCACCCGCCCGAAGCGATCCGCTAGCACGCCGTAAGCTGGCGGCATCAGGCCGTAGGCGAGGTAGTAGAGGCTCGCGACGCCGGAAACGGCCGCCAGCGACACGTGGAAACTGACCGCAATCGGGATTAGCAGCGGCGCCACCGCGAAGCGATCGGCCATGACGGCGAACGGACCGAGGTACAGGACTCGAGGGACATCCGGCCGCGCCGACATCGCCATACTTGCGGGGTGACGACCTACCGTTTGGCCGTGATCGCCGGCGACGGCATTGGAAAGGAAGTCATTCCGATCGGTCTCAACGTTCTCCGCCAGGCCGGCCGCGTCACCGGCCGCTTCGAAATTGCGACCACCGACCTTCCCTGGTCGTGCGAATACTATCTGGCGCACGGCGTCATGATGCCCGCCGACGGGCTGGCGATCCTCGCGGAGCACGACGCCATTTACCTCGGTGCCGTCGGCTTTCCCGACGTCCCCGACCACGTGAGCCTGCATGGCCTGCTCCTCCCGATCCGGCGTGGATTCGATCAGTACGTCAATTTGCGGCCGATCCGCGTTCTCGAGGGGATCGCATCGCCCCTCCGCCATAGCGACATCGACATGCTCTGCGTCCGGGAAAATACCGAGGGCGAGTACGTTGGCATCGGGGGCCGCTTCAAGCGAGGGACACCGGACGATACCGCTGTCCAAACCAGCGTGTTCACCCGTCGCGGCATCGAACGCGTCGCCCGCTACGCCTTTGCCCAGGCGCGCCGGCGGAAGCGGCGCCTCGCATCCGCCACCAAGTCGAACGCCTTGCAGTACTCGATGGTTCTCTGGGACGAGGTAATCGAGGGGCTGCGCAGCGAGTTCTCGGACGTCGAGGTCGCCCGCTACCACGTCGACGCACTGGCCGCCCGCTTCATCACCGCCCCCGAGTCACTGGATGTGATCGTCGCCAGCAATCTCTTCGGCGATATCCTCACCGACCTCGGGGGCGCCCTGCAGGGCTCGCTTGGACTGGCCGCCTCGGGCAACATCAACCCTGAGCGGCACTTCCCGTCCATGTTCGAACCCGTCCACGGCTCGGCGCCGGACATCGCTGGTCGCGGCATCGCCAACCCACTCGCGACGGTGTGGGCCGCGGCGTTGCTCCTCGATCACCTCAAGGAGAGCGAGGGGGCCGCCCTCATCATGCGAGCGCTCGAGCAGGTGGCTCGGAGCGGACCGCACACGCCCGACCTCGGCGGCAAAGCCACCACCCGCGAGGTCGGCGAGGCGATCATGAGTGCGCTAGGGAAAGTAGGCGAAGCGGCGCGGCGATGATAAAGCGGATCAGCCTGGTCGCCCGCAAGGAGGGGATGTCCCCCGAGGCCTTCCGCCAGCACTGGATGGGCCCGCATGCGGCGATCGTCCGCCAGCTGCAAAACCTACGCGGGCTGCGCTTCAACCCCATCATCGATCCATCGGCGAGCGAGTGGGACGGGATCGGCGAGCTCTGGTTCGACTCCGTCGCCGATGCCGACGCCGCCTTCACGGCTGAGCCGGTTCGCAGTCTCCTCGCCGAGGATCGCCCGAAGTTCCTCGGGCGCAACCAGGTCTACTTCGTGACCGAGCACACGGTGATCGCGCCGGCGTAGCTTATCCGGCGTCGACTCGATATTTCTTGATGAACGCTGGATCGAGTTCCCAGCCGAAGCCGCCAGCTTGCGGCAGCGCGAACCCGCCGTCGCCCTTCGCCGGACGGTTAGCCAGCATGTTCCAGAAGATCGGGTCTCGCTGAACGGAAAACGCTTCGGCGTAGGTCCCGTGTGGAATCGCGGCCAGCAAATGGAACGAGAGCTGCGCTTCCTCGTGGTGGCCCATCTGGACGTCGAAGTTGGCAGCGAGGCCGGCAACCCGGCGCCACTCGGTGGGGCCGCCACCCCAGGAGGCGTCGAAGTTGCAGACGTCAACCGCCCCATCCACGATCAGGTCCCGGGCGCCCAGCCGCGAGTATTCGCTTTGCCCTGCCGCCACCGGGATGCCGGTGATGGCGCGGACGTCCTTCATCCCGCGGCGATCGTTCGACCAACGACAGGGCTCCTCGAACCAGCGGAGCCCGATGTCCGCGACTCGCTTGCCGAATTCGATCGCCTGGCGCGTCGTGTAGCCCTGGTTGGCATCGCACATGATGATGAAATCCGCCCCGGCGAAATCCCGCACGACGCGAACCCGGCGCTCGTCTTCCTCGGGTGTCTTTGCCCCGATCTTGAACTTCATGCCGCAAAACCCCTGGTCTATGAAGAAGCGGGCTTCTTCGCGCAGCTGGTCATCGTCGTGACCGTAATAGCCGCCGATTCCGATCACGGGCATCTTGTCGCGGTAGCCACCCCAGAGCCGGTACAGGGGAAGCTTGGTCTCTTTGCCAAACGCATCCCACAGCGCGCTGTCGATCGACGCGATCGCCTGCATGGCGAGTCGCCGATCACGGAGCTGGTCGAAGGTGACGAATTGCATGGCCTCCCAGGCACCCTCGATGTTCGACGCGTCGCGTCCGATCAGCGCCGGGGCCAGCTCGTCCTGGATGATGTGGAGAATCTCAGCCTGCTCGCTGTCGCTGTCCGCGTTGTAAATCTCCCCGACGACGCCGTTCGCGGTTCGGATTCGCGTGATGATCGTGCAGCGAGCCTGCATCTGGTAGTAGCTCCCGCGGTAGACGCGGTCCAGCGGAACCCGAATCGGGATGGTCTCGATCTTCTCAATCCTGTTCACTCCCCCTCCTCCGGCCGGCGTTCAGCGGCCGGCGCGGACTAGCCCGCGAATGGTTTCGGCGATCGACGCCGGCCCAGGCAACATGGCGTCCTCCAGGCCCGGACTGTAAGCGAGCGGGATATCCGGCAGGGCGATCCGCACCGGTGGGGCCTTGAAGGGAACGCCCGCCTCGGCGAGGGACGCGATCACGGTGTTCCCCCAACCTTGCGGCTTCGGCTGCTCTTCGACGGTGACCAGGCGCCCAGTCTTCTCGACGGAGCGGCGCAACGCGTCCAGGTCCATCGGATGCAATGTCCGTAGATCGATCACCTCGACGTCGATCCCCTCTTCGGCGAGCGTTGCGGCGGCGGCCAGTGATCGCTCCACCATGAGCAGCGTCGCCACCACGGTCACGTCCTTTCCCTGGCGGTTCACGCGGGCCTTGCCGATGGGCACCAGGCCGCGCTCTCCCGTCGTCACCTCCGCCTTGCGCACGTACAGGCCTTTGTGCTCGAAGAAGAGCACCGGGTTGGGGTCCCGGATGGCCGAACGAAGCAGTCCGTACGCGTCCGGCGGCGTCGCCGCCGCGACGACGCGAAGGCCGGGGATCCCGGTGAACCACGACTCGGTGGTCTGCGAATGCTGGGCGCCGAACCGTCCGGTGCCGCCGCCGATGGCACGGATGGTCAGCGGCACGGCAAACTTGCCGCCCGACATGTAGCGGTATTTGGCGGCCTCGTTGACGATGGCATCGAAGGCCACCGCGAGGAAGTCGGCGAACATGATCTCGACCACCGGCCGAAAGCCGGTGACCGCCATCCCGATGCCCACGCCCACAAAGCAGTTCTCCGCGATCGGAGTGTCGAACACGCGATTGGAGCCGAAGCGCTTCAGCAGGCCTTCGCTGGTCTTGAAGGGTCCCCCGGCATCGCCGATGTCTTCCCCGAGGAGGAGCACCGTGGGGTCCTGCTCCATCTCGTGTTCGAGGGCCAGGCGGATCGCCTCCCGGTAGGTGAGTTCCCTGGTCGCGGGCTGGGCGCCGACCTCGGTCTCAGCGAGCGTAGACATTCTGCCGAGCATCCTCCAGGGTCGGGGCCTCCGCCTCTTGCGCTCGTTCGACCGCCGCGTCGATCTGGGCGCTGAACTCCGAGCGGAGTTGCTCGTCCTCGTCGTCGGTCAGCGCGCCGGCTTCGCGAAGCCGTGCGCCCGTGATGATCAGCGGATCACGCGCCAACCACGCCTTGACCTCGGCTTCGGGCCGGTACTTCCCGGGATCGGTCCGCGAGTGACCTCGATGCCGGTAGGTCTTGCACTCGAGCAGCGACGGGCCATCGCCACGCCGGGCTCGCGCCACCGCATCGCTGGCGGCGGCGTAGACCTTCTCGACATCGTTGCCATCGACGACGACGCCCGGCATACGGTACGGCTGCGCGCGCTCGGCGAGGTCGTCGATCGGGGCCGTCATCCGCATCGGGGTGTACTCGCCATACAGGTTGTTTTCGATCACGAAGATGACCGGCGCTTTCCACACGCTCGCCATGTTGAGGGCCTCGTGGAAGGTCCCGATGTTGGTCGCGCCGTCACCAAAGAAGGTGACCGAAACCCGTCCGTCGCCGCGGAGCTTCGCCGACATGGCGGCGCCGAGGGCGACCGGCAGGCCGGCACCGACGATGGCAAAGCAGCCAATCACGTTGAGCCGGGCGTCGGTGAGATGCATCGAACCGCCGAGGCCCAGCGAGACGCCGCTGCGTTTCCCCATCAGCTCGGCGAAGATGCCGTCCATCGATATCCCGCGGGCGAGCGCCTGCCCATGCCCGCGGTAGGTCATCGTCACGTAATCCTTGGCTTCGAGCGCCGCGATCACTCCGACGGAGACCGCCTCCTGTCCCTGGCAGAGATGCGTCGTCCCCTGGACCATGTTGCGGAGG
>DATNMN010000093.1:0-4365 GCA_035602295.1 Candidatus Dormiibacterota bacterium
AGCGCCTCGCGCTTGGCGGTGTAGTCAACCTTGGTAGTAGCCATCGTCCCTCCCGACCTAGATTTTGAAGAACAGGCGCCGGATCTTATACGCGAGAGCACGGTCACCGATTGCCGCTCCGCCCGGGAAGCGCTGGTACGCCGTCAGGACCCAATCATTGGGATCGAAATTGAAGACGACTGGTTCCGCGGCGACGCTCGCCTCTTCGTAGGTCAGCTTGCCGTCCTTGACCTGCACCTTCCAACTACCGCCCTGGTCGCCGCTGATGCGGACGCCCCAGGTTGCATCGAATCCTTTGGCCGCTTCCGCATCCACCGTGACCTGCAAGACGATGAACATGTACGGCATCAGGGCGTTGGCGGCATCGGCGCTGAGCGGCTGCACGTCGCCGAGTCCAGCCCGAATGTCCCAGCTGTGCACCGAATAGTCGATGAGTTGGAAGGCCGGGTAAATCATGGTGGGCAACGGACCCATGTAGACATGGGGGATCATCTCGCTCGTCCATTGCTCCGGCGTCAGGGCATCGAAGATCTCGAACATCTTCGACGACGACTCCTTGAGCCTTGCGATCAGCTGGGCACGTGACGCTGTCCGAAAGCGCTTGGAGCCGGAATCGAGCATGCCAGCCATGCCGGGCAGTCCGAGCCCGTCCGGGAACGGTTCCTTGGCGCGGGCCAGGGCGAACCGGTCGAGATAGCCTTCGGTGACGTCGACGAGATGACCCACCTGGTCCCGGATCTCCCACTCGGTACAGGCCGTCGGCGTCTTCCAGGTCGCGTCGTCCGTGCTATCGATCAGGTCGTAGAAGTTCTGACGCTCCTTGCGGACGACCCTCAGTAGGTGGTCTTTTCCTTCCGGAGCCATCGTGTTGACGCGAGCGGGCCGGACTTCAACGCTCATGCAGCTCTTCCTCCTCTTGATCGGGTCGCGACGACCCTAGGATGCACCCGAAATAGCCAAAAAACAAGCCACCAGAACGCCCGCCGCCCGGGTGCTAGCACGACTGGCGCGCCGAAGAACTGCCCAAAAGGTGGTCGGCTGGCACGCTGTCGGGCGGTTTGACGAAGCGCGACAATACGGACCAGAGGGCCAATTCTTAGCCGAGGGTAAAAGGGTGCGGACAGGGCAGTTCGAATCGAGACCAAAGGCGCGGACGTACGGCTGGTTCTGGTTGGTGCAGGTGGCGGCTGCGGTCGAAACCGGTCTGCTATTCGCAGCCGGCGCCTACCTCCGCGATGCCGAGGCCCTTGGGCTTGCGTTCGTCGTCTTGCTGACCCTGGGCTGGATCTTCTTCCGGCCGGGCCGGATCATCCCGGTCCTGGTCCGCTGCCTGGTCTTTGCCGACGTCGCTTTCTGGATGGTCCCTGCCGCGATCACCAACGCGGCAAACCATAGCTCGCTTGGGTCGATCCTGCTGCCGGGGACCCTCGGCACCACGGCGATCGTCGGGTTGCTGGCCGCGGCGGGCTTCGTCGCCTCTCGAGGTAACCAGGCGGCCGGCCGCCGAATCGCCCGTGGCGTGGCCGCGCTCGCCCTGGCCGTGGTCCTGGCGATCGCCGGCGTCGCCGCCGCCACGGCATCGAACACCGCGCCATCCGGCAAGGCGATCGTCATCTCGGCGACGAACGCCCGCTTCTCGGCGACCACGATCACGGCCGATCACGGCACCGTCACCGTTGACTTCACGAACAACGATCTCTTCTGGCACACCTTTACCGTGCCGGCGCTGGGAGTCGATATCCGGACCCCCGTGAAGGGCCACGGTCAGGTGAGCTTCAATGCAGCTCCGGGGTCCTACGAATTCTTCTGCGCGATCCCGGGCCACAAATCGATCGGCATGCGAGGCACCCTCATCATCCAATGAACGCGCGGACGGCCGGGATCGTCGCCTGGGCAAGTTTCGCCATCTCGGTGCTCAGCGTCCTTGTCACCCTCTGGCTTCTCCTGGGCCTGCCACCGCCGATCAGCTCTCCCATCGCCCCGCAGGAATACATCTTCGCCTTCTCGTTCATCGGCTTCTCTGCCGTTGGCGCGCTGGTGGCAGCGCGCCGCCCAGACAATCCGCTCGGGTGGCTGTTCTGCCTCGCCGGCCTCTCGACGACCGTGTCCGTCGCCGTCTCCGAGTATGGCCTCCAGGCGATGCAGGGGGCGCTCGTAAACTGGCCGGCCGTCGACCTTAGCATCTGGCTATCGTCCTTGCTGGCCTTCCCGGGCATCGGCGTGCTCACGTTCATCCTTCTGCTCTTTCCGAATGGGAAGCTTCCCTCTCCCCGATGGCGACCCATCGCATGGCTTGCAGCTTTTCTGCCGATCGTCGCCGTGGTGGTCGGGGCATTTGTCCCCTCGCCGTTAAGCGGTGCTCTCGGTAACACACCCCTCCTCGACCACAATCCGTTCGGCATCCATGCTCTGAGTTTCCTTATTCCGCTCGGTCCCTTTCTTTTTCCATGCTGGGCCGCGCTGATCGCCCTGGCGGCGATCTCAATGATCCTTCGTCTGCGCCGGTCAACCGGCGATGAGCGCCAGCAGCTCAAGTTGTTCGGATTCGCAGCCGTCATCCTCGCCATAGCGGCCCTCTCCAGCGCCGCGATGGATACCGTTCCAGGGCTTGCGGGTATCCGACCGTCGGAAAGCGTGCTCGGGGCGATCGGGATGCTGTCGGTGGCCACCGCGACCGGGGTGGCGATCCTGCGCTACCGCCTCTATGAAGTCGACCTCGTCATCAGCCGAACGGTCACCTATGCGGCGCTCGCCGCGGTCATCACGGCGGTCTATCTCGCCCTCGTCGTCGGAATAGGCTCGCTGGTCGGGCGCGGCAATAGCGCCAACGTCTTCCTCTCCGTGATCGCGACCGCGATCGTGGCGCTGGCGTTCCATCCGGTCCGGACCCGCCTCCAGCGGTTCGCCGACCGGCTGGTCTACGGCCGCCGCGCGTCACCGTATGAAGTGCTCAGTGAGATGAGCCGGCGAGTGGCCGAGGCCTATGGCGAAGATCTCCTTCCCCGGATGGCGCAAGTCCTCGCGCAGGGAACGGGGGCCACCCGCGCCGAGGTCTGGCTTCGGGTCGGCGAAGACTTGCGGCGCGCGGCGGCATGGCCGGCGGCAACGGGCGAGTCACCCTCGTTGCCGATTAGCGGCACCGATCTTCCGACGATTCCGGGCTCCTCCCACGTGGTTCCGGTGAGGCATGCTGACGAACTCCTTGGTGCGTTGGCCATGGTCAAGCGCCCCGGTGAGCCCCTCAGCCCGATCGAGGTCAAGCTGGTCGAGGATCTGGCCAGTGAAGCTGGCCTGGTCTTGCGCAACGTCGCGCTGACCGAGGAGTTGCGTGAACACGTCCATGAGCTTCGTGCCTCGCGGCAACGGCTCGTTCGGGCGCAGGACGCCGAGCGCCGACGGCTCGAGCGCAATCTCCACGATGGAGCGCAGCAGAACCTCGTCGCGCTTCGAGTCAGGCTGAGCCTGGCTCGATCGCTCGCCCTCAAGGATCCAGGTCAGGTCACGGCCCTTCTCGGGGACCTGGATCGGGAAGCGAGTGACGCCATTGAAACGCTACGTGATCTGGCCCGCGGGATCTACCCGCCCCTGCTGGCCGACCAGGGGTTGGCGGCGGCGCTAACAGCCCAGGCACGCAAGGCGACCGTGTCTGTGGTGGTGACAGCCGATGGCATCGGCCGCTACTCCGCGGAGGTCGAAGCGACGGTGTATTTCTGCTGCCTCGAGGCCCTCCAGAACGTACAGAAATATGCGCGCGCGTCGGCGGCGACGGTGTCGCTGGATCAACGGAACGGCCAGCTGTGCTTCACCGTGGAGGACGACGGGAGCGGATTCGAGCCGGGACTCACGCCAAAGGGGGCGGGTCTCACCAATCTCGCCGACCGCCTCGATGCGCTGGGTGGAACGCTGCGCATCGACTCGCGGCCAGGCGCAGGAACGCGCCTGACAGGGAGTCTGCCCGCCGTTCCTGCCGCAGCGCTAGCCTGACCTCAGCCGGGACGGCGGGTCGACTGGCCAACCTCGATCAGGTGGCCATCCGGATCGCGGATGTAGGCGCGGATCTCGGCGCTATGGACTTTCGGCTCGGTGAGGAACGTCGCACCCTTGGCTGACCATTCCTTGTAGACCTTCTGGATGTCGGCCACCCGGACGTTGAGGAAGGCGCTGGTGCGGTTCGGGTCGGGCGGCGTCGTCAGCGTGACGGTCGGTTTGTCGTCGGTCGGTCCGCCACCTTCATTGAGGATGAGCCACGTGTTGGCAACCTTCATGATTACCGGATCGCGCTCGATCAGCACCGTGCCGCCGAAGATCTTCTTGTAGAAGTCACGCGAACGATCCTGGTCCGAGACCACCAGGAAGTGCGTGATG
>DATNMN010000094.1:0-23322 GCA_035602295.1 Candidatus Dormiibacterota bacterium
CGAAGGGTGGTACTGCGTCTCCTGTGAGGCCTTCAAGCAGGACGCCGACCTCAAGGATGGATACTGCCTGATCCACCCGACACTCAAGGCGCAATGGCTCAAGGAGGAGAACTACTTCTTCAAGCTGTCGAGCTACCAGGATCGCCTGCAGCAGCACATCGACAAGCACCCCGAATTCATCCAGCCGGAAACGCGGCGGAACGAAGTCCAAGGATGGCTCCGCGCCGGCCTCCAGGACTTCAGTATTTCGCGCTCGACGATCAAGTGGGGCATCCCATTTCCCGGCGACCCCAAACATGTGGTGTATGTCTGGGGCGACGCGCTGGTGAACTATGTCACGGGCGTCGGCTACGGCACCGACGAGGCGATGTTCAAGCGCTGGTGGCCCGCCGACCTGCACGTGATCGGGAAGGACATCACACGCTTCCACTGCCTCTACTGGCCGGCGATGTTGATGTCGGCGGGCGTGGCGGTACCCAAGCGGGTCTACGCCCACGGCTTCCTCACGGTGCGTGGCGAGAAGATGAGCAAGAGCGTGGGCAACTACATCGATCCCCTCGAAGCCGCCGAGCGCTTCGGTGCGGATGCGGTGCGCTACCTGCTGTTGCGCGAGCTTCCTTTCGATCGGGACGGTGACATCAGCTGGGAGACGATGGTCGACCGCTTCAATGCGGACCTGGCCAACGACCTGGGCAATTTCGTCTACCGCACCCTGTCCATGCTCCAGCGTTACTTCGACGGCAAGGTCCCGGCGCCGGATGGCGACGAGGCGCCGCTGGACAAGCAACTGCGCACGGCGCTCGAGCGCGCCGTGCGCGGGCAGGACAAGCACCTGAAAGCGCTCGACTTCACGGGCGCCCTCGACGTGACCTGGGAGGCGATCAACCGTGGAAACAAATACATCGAGGAGACCGCCCCCTGGGTGCTGGCCAAGCAGTCGGATCAACGCAAGCGTTTGCAGACCGTGATGTACAACCTGGTCGAGGCGATCCGGCTGACGACTTACCTGATCTCGCCCTTCCTGCCCGAGAGCGCCGGCAAGGTCGCCGCCCAGATCAAGGTGGATCTGAAAACACCGTGGCCCACGGCCCGGGAGTGGGGGAGACTGGCGCCGCGAACCCAGACCTCGCTCGGTGGCGTCCTGTTCCCTCGGATCGACAAGCCGGAGCCGGTCGCCTGATCGATTCGCACGCCCATCTCCTGTACCTGCGCGAACCGCTGACACCGGAGCAGGCCCTCGACGATGCGCGGGCGGCGGGTGTGGAATCCGTGATCAACATCGGCGACGATGCGTCCGACAACCGGCGGGGATTGGAGCTGGCGGAGCGCCTTCCGGGCCTGCGCACAACGATCGGCCGGCATCCCCATTCCGCGGGTGAGGCCATCAGTGCCACCGAGCGGCGCGAGCTGCGTGATTTGGCCAGCCATCCACATGTGGTCGCGGTCGGGGAAATCGGCCTCGACTATCACTTCACCGATTACCACCGGGCGCCGAAACGCGACCAGCAGGAGGTCTTTCGGCAGATGCTCGGCCTGGCGCAGGAGCTCGAGAAGCCGGTGGTGCTGCATACCCGCGACGCCTTCCCCGACCTGCTCGCGATTCTGGACGAATTTCCGGGTCTGAGCGGGGTTTTTCACTGCTTCAGCGGGAACTCCGCTTTCGCGGCAGAAGCGCTGGCCCGCGGCTTCTACATCTCCTTTGCCGCAACCGTCACTTATCCCACGGCACACGGCGTCATCGGGGCGGCCAGTATCATCCCGCTGGATCACATGCTGGTGGAGACGGATTCCCCATTCCTTCCGCCGCAGAGCCGTCGCGGGCAGCCCAATGCGCCGCGCTACATCGTCGAGACGGTCGAGCGGATCGCCGCCTTACGCGCGACCAGTGCCGCCGAGATCGCGAAGTCAACTGGGCAGAACGCCATCGCCCTGTTTCGGTTGAACCACGCCGGCTAAAAGGCGCGTGCTCGACCTGGCCGACCCATCTGTCATTCGCGGCGTGGCCCGCCGCTTCGGCGTCCGCTACCTGCGGCGGTGGGGACAGAATTTCCTGGCGGACCGCCAGGAGCTCGAACGCCTCGTCGAGGCCCTGCAGCTGGCCCCGGAGGATCGCGTTGTCGAGGTAGGACCGGGACTCGGGGCATTGACCGTTGAGCTCGCGGAGCGCGCACGCGCCGTGGTCGGGGTGGAGATCGATCCGGCGGCCGTCAAGGCGCTCGCGCTCAGCCTGCGCGATCGCTCGAACGTCCGCATCGTCGAGGCCAACATCCTGCGCACGGCGGTTGGCGAACTGTTACCCGCACCCTACCGGGTCATCGGCAATATTCCCTACAACCTGACGGGAGCGCTCTTTGTCCACCTGCTGGAACAACCGACGCCGCCGTCCCGAATCGACCTGGTGGTCCAGCAGGAAGTCGCGGAGCGGGTGGTGGCGCCGCCGGGTGGATGGAGCCTCGCGACGCTGGGCGTTCGCGTCTACGGCACGCCGGAGCTGGTGCTCCGCGTCCCGCGAACGGCGTTTCTGCCGCAGCCGAAGGTCGACTCGGCGCTCGTACGCATCGTCCCGGATGCGGAGCCCGCCCTGCCGCGCGCGCAATTACCATCCTTCTTCGAGTTCGTCACACCTTTCTTCCAGGCCCGTCGCAAACAGCTGCCATTCGTGCTCGGTCGAAAACTCGCGATCAGCGGGGCGGAGGCTCGCACCCGGCTCAGCGTTATAGGCATCGACCCAGCGCGCCGGGCCGAGACCTTGACGCTCGAGGAATGGAGGCGACTTTTCGAGAATGTGTGCGCCAATTGACAACTAGCTACGATTTAGGCGCCTTGAAGGGACCAGACGAGGTCGGCGCGGACCCGCGCGAGATCATCCTCCCTCGTCCGGGTTTTCGCACGGTGTTCGCCAACCGGGATTTCCGGCTGATCTGGTCCGCACAGGTCGCCTCGCAGCTCGCCGACAAGTTCTTGATGTTCGCGTTGCTGATCCTGACCTACAGCATCAGCCATGCCAGCACCCATGGCGCGGCCCTCTTCCTCGCCTATACCTTTCCTTCCGTCTTCCTGAGCCCACTCGCCGGGGTGTATGCCGACCGGCACGACAAAAAGCTGTTGATGTTCTTCACCAACGCCATCCGCGGCGGCTTGATCCTGCTGATCCCCCTCAGCCAGCTCATCCCCTACTTCGAGCACGTCACCTGGCATTTGTTCCTCATCATCTTTCTGTTTGCCGCCGTCGGCCAGATCTTCGCGCCGGCCGAAGCGGCGTCCATTCCCTTCATCGTCGGATCCGAGGAGCTGATGACCGCCACCTCGATGTTCACCAGCACGGTGATCGTCACGCTGCTGGTCGCGGTGCCGCTCTCGACGCTCGCCGTCCGATTCCTGGGCACGGACTCGCCGTACTGGATTGCCGCCGCGCTCTTTTTGGCCGCGGCCTGGCTGATCTATCTGGTCAAAACCGACCTGCATGCCCGCACCCACGAGACTGCCGCCAAGCAGACCGACATCCTCTTTGAGCTGCGTGAAGGCATCGCCTACATCGCGAGCCGGCCGCTGGTGCGCTTCGCGGTGGTGCAGTTGAGCCTGACGATTGCGGTGATCTTCTCGGTCTTCGTGCTGGCGCCCAGCTACATGAGCACGGTGCTGCGCCTGCAGGTGACCGACGTCTACCTCTTCCTGGCGCCGGCCGTGATCGGCATGCTGGGGTCGGCCTTCTACCTCGGCCAGTACGGTCAGCACTACCGTCGCAGCAGGCTGCTGATCGGCGGGCTCCTATCCGCAGGGCTCACGCTTATGCTGATCGCCCTCGTGCCGTACCTATTGGAGCGGTTGGGGGCCACCGCGCTTCTCGTGTGGTTCCCGGTGGTTTTCGGGTTCATCGGCGGGGTCGAGTTCGGCATGCTCTTCATTCCCGCCTTCACCGTCCTCCAGGAGAAGACCGAGGCCGAACTGCGGGGCCGAATCTTCGGTGCCATGTTCACCGTGGTCAATGCCGCCGTTGCCGTCCCGATCCTGCTGGCGGGGGGCCTGGCCGACCTCTTCGGCGTCACTCGCGTCATCTTCGGAATGGGCTGCCTGCTGATGGCCAGCGGCGTAATCTCGGCTCTCGCCGGCCGCCGCAGCCCCCTGGTGCCACCGGCACTGTCGGCGAACGGCAAAGCGTCGGTATAAGCCTTTAGCGGCGATATAATCCCTGCGTTGCGCGGGCGCATAGCTCAGTTGGTACGAGCGCTTCCATGACAAGGAAGAGGTCACAGGTTCGACTCCTGTTGCGCCCACCACACCGCTCGAGCGCGATCTGATCATGGCCGCGACACGAACGGAACTTGACCCGTTTATCGAGGAGACCAAGGCTGCCGGGTCACACTTACGTGGTCCGGAGGCCGAGACCTGGGCGACGCGGCTCGATCGCGATCACGACCGTATCCAGCAGGCTCTGGTCTGGCTCGTCGAGAATGACCCGACCGCCGGATTGGACCTGGCCCTCGCCTTGTCGGATTACTGGCATCTTCGAGGGAAGTGGGCAGAAGGCAGCGGTTGGCTCGAGCAGTTGCTGGGTGCGGCCAAAGATTCAACGCCAACCACGCGCTGCCGCGCCCTGAGTACGCTTTCAGGCCTTGCCTTTCGACAGGGGGAGAACGAAACGGCACGTCGCCTCGCGAACGAGGCGCTCGCCATTGCCCGAGGACTGGGCGACGTGCCGCTGACGGTCGGTGCGCTAACCCGGCTCGCGCGCGTGGCTTTGCGGGACGAAAAGCCACGCCAGGCAATGATGCTCAGCCGTGAGGCGCTGCTCCTAGCAGAAAAGGCCGCCGACGAGGACCTCTCCCTCGGACCCCTTCACTGCCTCGCCGAAGCAACCCGCATGGACGGCGATTACCGAGAGGCAAGGGAGCTCTACCGGCGAAGCCTAGATCTCAACCGCAAGCGGGCGGATGAGTTGATGATCGGCGTGGAGACAAGTAACCTGGCAGCGGTTGAGCTCCGGTTCGGAAACATCGACGACGCCGTCCGCCTTTGGCGGGAGTCATTAGTCCTGGCCCATCGAACCGACAACCGCTACCTGTTTCCATATCCGGTCGCCGGCCTTGGTGAAGCGGCTGCCGCACAGCGTGACTGGGAGCGGGCGGCACGGCTCTTAGGTGCGGCAAGCAGTCTCTTCAAGGCCAGCGGAGCTGCGATGGATCCCGCTGATGTTTCGGCCTACGAGGCAGCGGTCACTGCAGCTCGAGCAGCGTTATCCTCCGCCTTCGAACCTGCCTGGTCGTCGGGTGAGTCGATGAGCGCGGATGAGATCGTCGCGTACGCTTGAGGCGCTACCGTCTAGGTCCTCGGCTGCCCTAACCCGCCTGGCGGACGAACGAAGAAATCACACTAGGCGCGACGAGGACGAACGACAAGTCCGGCTGACGTATCTGCCCATATGGGCATATAATGACAACATGCCACGGGCCGCCACCACCTCGGACGCCTTCAACGCGATCGCCGAGCCACAGCGCCGCCGGATCCTGACGGTGCTCAAGGGTCATGAGCGCCCGGTGAACGACCTGGCGCGCGCCTTGCGCATCACGCCGTCGCGTGCCTCCAAGCACCTGCGTGTGCTCCGCGAGGTGGGGCTGGTGCGAGTCCGCGGCGCGGGACAGCAGCGGCTCTACGGCCTCGATGCGCGTGGCCTCAAGCCGATCCACAAGTGGACTGGCGGGTTCGAGCAGTTCTGGGGCGAGAGCTTCGACCGGCTGAACGAGTACGTGCAGGAGCTTCAGCACAAGGAGAAGACTGGTGGCATCCGCTCCTAGCGCTCTGAGGATTTCAGACCGCGAGATCGTCGTTTCGCGGATCATCGAGGGCCCGCGGCGCCTCGTGTTCGAGGCATTCACCGACGTCAGGCATCTAAGCCGGTGGTGGGGTCCGAACGGATTCACGACGACGACACGCGCGTTCGAGTTCCGCCCCGGCGGCGTCTGGGATTTCATCATGCACAGCCCCGATAGCGGCGATCTGCCGAACTGGATCGAATGGCGCGAGATCGTGCCACCCGAGCGCATCGTCTACCTCCACGGCGAAAGCGACGGCGACGCCCGCGCATTCACGTCAACCGTGACGCTCGTCGAACAAGGACCCGCGACCGAGGTCACGATGCGTGCGGTCTTCAAGTCGAAGGAGCAGTGCGATGAGGTGATCGAGCAGTACCGGGCTCTCGAAGGCGGAACGCAGCACCTCGGCCGGCTCGCGAGCTACGTTGTGACACTCGGCGGTGGCAGCCGGTAATCATCAGGAAGGAGAAAAAATATGGGCAAGGTGTTCTTCAGCGTCACGATGTCACTCGACGGCTTCATCGCTCCAGAATTCATGGAAGTGGGCCGGCCGGTCGAACAGTGGCTCAGCGAGTGGATGGAACTCCAGAAATATGTGTTCGAGCAGCGGTTTTTCCGAGAGAACCTGAAGCTTGGCGACGGTGGCGAGACCGGTCAGGACAACCGCATCCTGGAAGAGACCTACAACCGCACCGGCGTGAGCATCATGGGGAAGCGAATGTTCGACGGCGGCGAAACCAACTGGCCCGAGGAAGCGCCCTTTCATACACCCGTCTTCGTCTTGACCAAGGAGGTACGGCTCCCCTGGGAGCGCCCTGGGGGAACCACGTTCTACTTCGTCAACGACGGAATCGAGAGTGCGCTTCGGCAGGCGCGCAACGTGGTGGGCGGCAAGGACATCCGCATTGCGGGAGGCGCCCATACGATCGTCGAGTACCTCAACGCGGGCCTCGTCGATGAATTCTCGATCGCCGTGTCACCGGTTCTTTTCGGCGGAGGGGTACGCCTGTTCGACGGGGTCGACAAGCGAGCGGTCTCGCTGACTCTCGTGGAGGCGATAAATTCGCCGATGGTCACGCATCTCAACTACGCCGCTCATGCACGTGAACACCATTCCAACGGCTCGGCAAAGGCTTCGGCCCCCGCCACGTTATAGATATGTGGCTTCTCGGGCGACCCGCTTTCGGCGCTGGCTGGCGCAGCTGCTCGACTACGTCCTGTTGCACGGTCCTCGGCTGCCCTAAACCAGCTACCGTCTAGGGGTGGCCGTCGAAACCGGAGCCCTAACCCTGGCGGACGTTAGAGCGGCCGCCGACCGGATTCAACCTTATGTCCTAAGGACGCCGACGCTCTCCGGCGAGTCGCTCGCGGGGCCGGGCGTGTGGCTGAAGGCCGAGAACCTTCAGCGGACCGGATCGTTCAAGGTGCGAGGCGCCGTCAACGCCGTCCTCCAGTTGACCCCCGAGCAGCGCCGCCGGGGCGTCATCACCCTTTCGGCCGGCAACCACGGGCAAGCGCTCGCCTACGCCGCGCAGGCCTTTCAGATCCCCTGCGTGGTCGTGATTCGAGAGGACGCGCCGCTGACGAAGCTCCAGGCGATCCGTCGCTATGGTGCCGAGATCGTGCTGGTGCCGTTGGCCGAGTGGCAGCAACGGCTCGAGCTGGAGCAGCAGCGGCGGAATCTCCACCTTGTGCATCCTTTCGATGATCCCGCGGTCGCCGCCGGGCAGGGCACGTTGGGCCTGGAAATCTTGGACGCGGTACCCGACCTATGCACGCTGATCGTTCCGGTCGGTGGCGGCGGCCTGGTCTCCGGCGTGGCCGTGGCAATCAAGGCACAGCGGCCGAATGTTCGAATCATCGGCGTGGAGCCTGAGGGGGCTCCGGTGGTGGGCGAGAGCCTGGCCGTCGGGCATCCCGTGACTCCGTCTCGCCTGGACTCGATCGCGGACGGGCTCGGTGCACCCTACACGCGTCCTTTCAACCTCAGCCTGATCCAGCGCTATGTTGACCAGATGCGCACCGTCAGCGACGAGGCGATCATCGAGGCCCTCAAGGCCATCGCGCAGCACGCGAAGCTGCTCGTCGAGCCGGCTGGCGCGGCCGCGGTGGCCGCATTGCTGGCCGATGCGGAGATCGAGCGCCCCGTGGGCGCCGTCCTCAGTGGCGGCAACGTCGATATGGATCGGTTGGGGTCGTGGCTGACTCGCTGAGGACAGAAAAATAAATCCCCGGGTGGTGACCCGGGGACTTGAGCGAAGGGCTATCTAACCTGTTAACGCGGTGGCGCCCTTCTGCTTACGGCCTTCAGCGCATGCCATAATTTCGCTCGACCATGGCTATCGCTCCGGACAGCGACCCGGCTGCCGCCGTCGTCATCTTCGAGAACGATCCGCGTCAGGCGATTGCCTACCAGGAGTTGTTCACGGGCGCCAGTTATCTCGCCCGGACCGCCCTCCCGAACGAAGACGTGCAGCAGCTCTGCGAGCGCACCAAACCCCAGGTGGTCGTATTCGACATGGCGATCTGGGAAGCCGATACGGCCTATGTCTTCGGTGTGCTCAACGGTGCGCTTGGCTTCGAGCGGCCGGTGATCATCGCGCTGGCGACTCTGCCGCACCAGGTGCGCCGGGCAAAGCGATTCGGTGCCGACAGTGTCTGGATCCGAGGCGTCGATGATGCTGCCGGCCTGCCGCGGCTCGCGGACGATCTTCTTCAGCAGCGCCGCGAGGGGAAACTCAAGCCGCGGGTGCCGTCGACGCCGCTCTAGCGCAACAGGAAGCGCCAGCAGAACCAGCAACTTCTTTACAAGACCTCATCGGGCGTTGATCGCCGCGATAATTTTTTCCCCCACTTATCCTCTCACCGGCCGAACAATGTGGATAAGCAGAGCCGATACTTGACACACTGCAGGCGGCGCGCATAATCAATAACGCGTCAGGGGAGAACGGTCTCGGCAGGGACCGCGATAGTTTGGAGGACATTGGTGATCGCTCACGGTTTCAAGCAAATCGCTCCGCTCAAGGTTTGCGCCCGCCCAGGGTGTGAAGCCTCGGTCAAGAAGGCGACGGCCAAGTACTGTAGCATTCGGTGCTGCGCCATGGACCCGGTCCGACAAGAGCGCCTTCGACGCCAGGCACGGCGCGCGCCGATCGTTCCCCTGGCGCACCAGCTGTCGATCATGTTCCAGGTCCATCCGGACATCGAGGCGTCGCTCGACGAGCGAACCTTGGGCCGGGACGATATCCCGGCCGGCCTCCAGCGACTCCGCGCCGTTTAGGCGCGGCCCAAGTCCCTTCGTATAATCGGCTGACCATTTTGCGCGGACAGCCATGAGCGAAGACCTGGAAACCCTGCGCCATTCGACGGCGCATGTGATGGCGGCGGCTGTCCTCGATCTCTTTCCCGGCACCGTGATCGGTATCGGTCCGGCCACCGATGAGGGGTTTTACTACGACTTCGGGTTCCAGGATCGCCTGCTCCCTGAGCACCTGCCGAAGATCGAGGCCCGCATGCATGAGATCGTCAAGGCCGGTACGCCCTTCATCAAAGAGGAGGTGCCTCGAGCCGACGCCGTCGCCCTATTCGGACGGCTGCACCAACCCCTCAAGGTCGAACTGATCGAGGAGAAGGTCACGGAGCCGACCGCCCGCCTTTACCGGACCGGTGACTTCGTCGACCTCTGCCTTGGCCCGCACGTCGCAAACGCCGGGAAACTGGGCGCCTTCCGCCTCCTCTCCATTGCCGGTGCCTACTGGAAGGGCAGCGAGAAGAACCAGCAGCTGACCCGCATCTACGGGACGGCGTTTCCGACACAGGCGGAGCTCGACCAGCATCTGAAAATGCTCGAAGAGGCCGCCAAGCGCGACCATCGCAAGCTGGGGAAAGAGCTCGACCTCTTCCTGATCGACGAGATGGTGGGTCGTGGCCTGCCTTTGCTCACCCCGAAGGGAGCGGCCATCCGGTACCAGATGGAGCAGTTCATCCTTCGGCTCGAACGCCGCCAGGGTTACGAGCACGTGAAAACCCCGGATATCGCCCGCCGGGAGTTGTACAAGGTCAGCGGACACCTCGAACGGTATCGGGACTCGATGTATGCGCCGTCGGAGATGGAGGACGAGGAGTGGCAGCTGCGGCCCATGAACTGTCCGCACCACATCCGGCTCTTTCAGCGCAAGCCGTCCAGCTTCCGCGATTTGCCGGTTCGGATCGCGGAGCTGGGGACCGTCTATCGCTACGAGAAGTCGGGCGAGGTCTCTGGTTTGATCCGGGTTCGCGCCTTCACCATCAACGACGCCCACATCTTCTGCCGGCCGGATCAGTTGAACGTGGAGTTCGAGCGCGTCATCCAGCTCATCCTCCAGGTCTACCGCGCCTTCGGCATCACGGACTTCTATTTCCGGTTGTCGCTGCGTGACGACGTCAGCAACAAGTGGATGGGCGACCCGGCGATCTGGCAGCGCGCTCAGGACGCCGCCCGCGAGGCCCTTCGCGCCTCGGGGCATCCGTTTGTCGAGGCGCCGGGCGAGGCGGCCTTCTACGGACCAAAGCTCGATGTGCAGATCAAGGACGCCATCGGTCGCGAGTTCAGCCTCTCGACCAACCAGATCGACTTCCTGCTGCCGGAGCGCTTCGGACTCGAGTACGTGACATCCGAACAGACGATGGAGCGGCCGGTGATGCTGCACCGGGCGCCGATCGGTTCGATGGAGCGCTTCATGGCCTATCTGATCGAGCACTATGGCGGCGCCTTTCCCGTCTGGTTAGCTCCGGTCCAGCTGGTCTTCATCCCGATCGCGGACCGTCACCTGGACGCCGTCACCAAGCTGGCGGAACGATTTCGCGACAAAGACCTGCGGGTTGAGGTCGATGGCAAGGCGGAGCGGATGCAGGCGAAGATCCGCACTGCCCAACTGCAAAAGGTCCCCTACATGGCGGTGGTGGGGGACAAGGAGCTTGAGGCCGGGACGCTCAACATCCGGCGGAGGGAAGGTGGCGACCAGCAGTCGCTTGGAATCGACCAATTCCTGGCCCAGCTCGAGGAGGAATCGAAGTTACCGCTGTAAGCGAGCGGGGGAGGAATCATGACGTGGTATACTCCCGCGTGCCAAGAGAGGCTGTCCGACTCTCACCTCCAGGCCGCGCCAAAGAGGTAAAGGGGACGAAGATAGCTCTGAGGCTATCTTTTTTTATGTTCGAAGGAGGCTTGATCCACGGCATTTAGGGAACTTCGCGTCAACGACCAGATTCGCGCCGCTGAAGTCCGCGTCATCGACGATCGTAATGAGCAGTTAGGTGTCCTGCCCATCGACCGCGCCAAAGCCCTGGCGGTCGAGCGGGAGATGGACCTGGTGGAAGTCGCGCCCCAGGCACAGCCACCGGTGGCTCGCATCATGGACTACGGCAAATTCAAATTCGAAAGCATCAAGAAAGAGAAAGATGGACGCCGCAAGCACAACGTCATCAAGGTCAAAGAAATGAAACTCCGTCCCAAGATCGGCGAGCATGACTTCCAGACGAAGTTCCATGCCGTCAAGTCGTTCCTCGAAGAGGGCGACAAGGTCAAGCTGACGATCATGTTCCGCGGCCGCGAGATGGTGCATCAGGACATCGGCAAGAAACTGCTGGACCGGATGGCGCTGGAACTGAAGACCATCAGCACGGTGGAGCGGATGCCGCTGCTCGAGGGCCGGAACATGATCATGATCCTGGCCCCGGCGGGCGCGGCGGCTCCTCCGGCGCCGACCACGACGCCAGCAGCGGCGCCGGCCCAACCGCCGGCGCGAGCCCAGGCCCCCAAGAGTTAAAGGAGCGATCGATGCCTAAACTGCGTACTCATCGCGCGTCGGCCAAGCGGTTCCGGGTGACCAAGACCGGAAAGATCGTCCGCCCCCACGCGCAAAAAAGTCACCTGCTGGGGCACAAGAGCCCTCGGCGCAAGCGGCAGTACAGCAAGCTGCTGGTGCTGACGGGTAAGGACGCTCGGCGCCTGCGGCGGGCGGCGCCGTACATGAAGGAAAAAGACTGAGATGCCACGCGTAAAGCGCAGCGTCCCAGCCCGGAAGCGCCACAAGAAGATCCTCAACCTCGCCAAGGGCTTCCGGATGACGCACCGGACACTGTTCCGGCCGGCGAATGAGGCGGTACTCCACTCGCTCGAGTACGCCTATCGCGACCGTCGGGCCCGGAAGCGCGACATGCGCAAGCTCTGGATCGCCAGGATCAACGCTGCGTCTCGTAGCCAGGGCATGCCCTACAACCAGTTCATGCACGGGTTGAAGCTGGCGGGCGTCAACATCAACCGCAAGATGCTCGCTGATCTGGCGGTTCGTGATGCGCAGTCCTTTAGCGAGCTGATCGCGGTCGCCAAGGGCGGCCCCAAGTCCTGAACTAGCGCACGTTGAAAGCCTCTGGCGCTCGGTTGCGCGCTCGGAGGTAATTCCGGAAATGAAGCAGGGTGTCGTTGGCGAACTCCAGCAGCTCCGGGCGAGCGCGCGCGAACGCGTGGACGTTGCGACCGACCACAGGGCGCTCGAGGACCTGCGGGTAGGCCTCCTGGGGAAGAAGGGCGAGCTCACCGCCATCTTGCGGCAACTCGGCAGCCTTCCGGCGTCTGAGCGGGCCGCCGCAGGGGCGGAGGCGAATCAGCTCAAGGAGGAGATCTTCGGCTGGATCTCGGCGCGCATGGCCGAGCTGGAGACGAAGCGACACACCGCGCTTGGCGATACCGAGTGGGTCGACATGACCTTCGTCCCCAACCCGGTCCGCCGCGGCCATCTGCATCCGCTGACACTGATCCTGCGGGAGGTCAAGGCCATCTTCTCGCGGCTCGGATACGAGGTGGCGCTCGGCCCCCAGGTGGAGGATGAGTTTCACAATTTCGAGGCGCTCAACATCCCGGCGGAACATCCGGCGCGCGACACCATGGACAGCTTCTATGTCGACGCTGACCAACTGCTCCTCCGCACCCACACGTCCCCGGTGCAGATCCGCTACATGCAGAGCCACAAGCCGCCGATCCGGATCATCGCTCCCGGCGCCGTCTACCGGCGCGATGCGACCGACCCATCGCACGGATCGCAGTTCTACCAATTCGAGGGCCTGGTCGTGGATCACGATATTCGCCTCTCCGACCTGAAGGGAACGATCGAATATTTTGCGCGCTCGCTGTTCGGTCCCGACCGGCGCATTCGGATCGTCGGAGACCATTTCCCCTTCACCGAACCGAGCATTGGCGCGGCGGTCTCCTGTGGCCTCTGCGGCGGCGCCGGCTGCCGCAGCTGCAAGGCGGGATGGCTGGAGATCCTGGGGGCCGGCATGGTCCATCCCCAGGTGCTGCGCAACGGCGGCATCGATCCGGAGCAATATTCCGGCTTCGCTTTCGGCGCGGGGCTGGACCGGTTGGCGATGCTGAAGTACAACGTCACCGACCTCCGGCTGTTCCTCGACAATGACGTCCGCTTTTTGAGGCAGTTCTAGAGCCAGTGACATGCTGATTTCGCTCAACTGGCTCAGGGAGTACGTCGACATCCCGGCTGAGGTAACGACCCTGGCCGAGCGCCTGACGCTCGCGGGCAACGAGGTCGAGCGCATTGTGGAGCAGGACGTCGACTTCGAGGGCGTGGTGGTCGCCGAGGTCCAGGGCTTGCGGCCACTGCCCGGATCGACGAAGAATCAGCTCGCCACCGTGACCACGGGGCAAGCCGTCACGGAGGTCGTCACCGGCGCCTGGAATCTCAGCGTCGGCGACCGGGTGCCCTACGCGCTTCCTGGCTCGAGACTGAAGGACCGGCGGATCGAGACCAAGACGTTCCTCGGCGTGAACTCCGCCGGCATGCTGTGCTCCGCCATCGAGCTCGGCCTGGGGGAGGATGCGGCCGGCATCATGATCCTCGACCCCTCCGCGCCGTTGGGAGCGGACCTTCGAACGCTGTATCCGCGCGACACCATCCTGGAGCTGGAGATCAAGTCGAACCGTCCTGATCTCCTCTGTCACCTGGGCATCGCCAGGGAAGTCGGTGCGATCTTCGACCTGCCGCTGCGCGAGCCGAGCGTCCCGAAGATGCGGACGGCCGATGCCTCGGAACTGGTTCGCATTGACGCCCCGGACGGTTGCCGACGGTTTGCCGGGAAGTTGATGACCGGCGTCACCCTGGCCGCGTCACCAGCCTGGATGCAGGCGCGGCTGCGCGCCGCCGGTGTCCGGCCAATCAGCAACATCGTCGACATCACCAACTACGTGATGCTCGAAAGTGGGCAGCCAATGCACGCCTTCGACTACGGGCGTCTCAAGGATGGGCGCATCGTGGTCCGGCGGGCGCGTGACGGTGAGGAAATCGCGTGCCTCGACGGCAAAACGCGCCGCCTGACGACGAACGACATGGTCGTGGCCGATACTGATCGAGCCCAGGGGATCGCCGGCATCATCGGCGGGGCCAACAGCGCCGTCCAGTCGGGGACGACTGACATTTTCCTGGAGGCCGCGACCTGGGAGCCGCGCTCGATCCGGCGGACCGCTCGGCTACTCGGTCTCCGTACGGAGGCTTCATCCCGATTCGAAAAAGGATTGAGTCCCGAGCTCAGCCTGCCGGCGGTCGAGCGGGCCGCGGCACTGGTCGCGGAGTTGGCGGGCGGAACCGCAACCCGGTCGACGGACATTTATCCTGGCCCGCTCACCCCGATCACGATCGACCTGGACGCCGATCGGATCGATCGGGTCCTCGGCGTCAAGATCGAACTCGGCGAGGCGGCTAACACCCTGGGGCGTCTCGGTTTCACGGTGAAGCGCGCCGACCGCCAGCTGCGCGCGCGGCCGCCGGTCTTCCGGCTTGACTGTTCGATCCCAGAAGACCTCGTCGAAGAGGTTGGTCGAATCTACGGCTACGATCGAGTGCCGAGCACGCTCCCGGGAGCTCGGACACCGGTACGCGACCTCTACGTTCGCGCGGATGCCGACGAGACCGCCCGCGAGGTGCTGGCGGGCCACCAGCTGGATGAAGCGGTGAGCAGCACCCTCGTCAGCGAGAGCGGCACGCCCGCGATCGCCATGCCCTTCGCCGCACCGTCGCTGCTGCGGATCAAGAACCCGATGGCCGAAAACCGCGACGCGCTCCGACGCAGCTTGCTGCCGGGGCTGCTGGAGGCGCTCGCCCTCAACGCGCGTCAGGACCACGGAGGCGCCCGCCTGTTCGAGCTGGGCGCCGTCTTCTGGAAGGCGGACGACGAGGCGGTCAAGCAGCCGCAGGTCCTCGCGTTGGCGGCCCATGTCCCGGCTGGGGGGGCGGATGCCGCGGCGGCCGAATTACGCTCCCTTCAAGCGACCCTCGCCACGGTGCGAGACCGCTTCGTGCTGCCCACAACCGATTTCAAGCCGGCCGCATTCGCAAGTGACAGTCCCGGCCGTTTTGCGGGCTTCCACCCGGGACGGACGGGGGAGATCCTCGATGGCGAAGAGCCGATCGGCATCGTGGGCGAGGTGCACCCGGAAGTGGCGACCCAGCTCGGGCTGCCCGGCCGAGCGGTGGTCGCCGAGGTGCTCTTCGACCGCTTCACCGCGGGCGGGCAGCGGACGCCACAGGTTCGACCATTACCCCGCTTCCCCGGGGTGCGGCGGGACCTGACGGTCGTAATTCGGGGCAAAATCGCCGCTGACGACCTCGTGCAAGTTATCCGCCAGCTGGGCGGTTACACGTTGCGGGAGATCTATATGGTGAGCGAATACCAGGGGCCACCGCTGGGGGCTGGGGCCCGTAGCCTGTCGTTCCGCCTGCAGTACCAGGCCGACGATCGCACCCTGACCAATGAGGAAGTCTCGGTCCTGCAGCAACGCATCATCGAGGGCCTCAAAGAGCGCTTTGGCGCGGAGGTCCGCTCCTGATGGATTTCCTGGACCTGATCATCGTCGTCATCCTGGGGGTCAACATCGCGCTGGGCTGGGCGTTCGGCCTGATCCGGCGGATCGTCGCTTTTGCCGGCCTCTTCGCCGGCGTGGGGGCCGCCACCCTGACGAGCGCCAATACGTCCTCGTACATTGCCAACACCTTTGGCATCACCTCGGCGATCTGGGCGCACGTGATCACCTACACGGTGATCGTGAGCTTCGCCATCATTCTGTTCGAGGTGCTTGGCGCCGTTTACCAGCGTTACCTTGACCAGATGATTGCGCCGGCCTTCGACCGGTTGACCGGCGTCCTGACCGGTGCGGTCGTGGGCGCGTTGGAGATAACGGTGATCCTGATCATCGGGGTGGGCGTCGTCAACGCCAAGCTGCCGGGAGGGTATGCCCCCCCGCCCGCGTTTCTGACCGCTCAGGACTGGTTCAACAACTCGCTGTTTGCGCCGCACTTCTACGGGCTGGAGCCGATCACCCGGACGATTTTCTCGCTGGTGCTGCCGAGCAGTATCAGCAGCTACTTCACCCAACTCGTCAGCCACTAACGCCCCGGGCCGCGGCCTATCTGCTAAGCAATCAGACGTGGCTTTGACGTCGCCGCGGCTGCCGCGCGTGTTCTTCTCCAGGGATCCCGTGATCGTGGCGCGTGACCTCTTGGGCCGGATCCTCTTCTCTCGCAGCCCGGAGGGTGTGTTGGCCGGCCGGATCGTGGAGACCGAGGCCTACACCGGCGAAGCCGATCCGGCATCGCACGCCTTCCGTGGCCGAACCGCCCGCAATGCCGTGATGTTCGGCACGCCCGGCCATGCCTACGTCTACTTCAGCTACGGCGTGCACTACTGCCTCAACGTCACGGCGGACGCCCCGGGTGTCGCGGGCGCGGTGCTGCTGCGCGCCCTCGAGCCGCTGGCCGGCATGGAGATCATGCGGCGGCACGGCGACCACGGGCCGGAGGTTCGGCTGCTCAGCGGGCCCGGCAAGATCGGGCGAGGCTTCGGGCTCGACCTGAAGGACAATGGCCGGGAGTTCACCCGGGGGCCGCTCGGATTGGCGGCCGGCACCCCGGTCCCGGATCGTGAGGTCGCGGTTTCGCGGCGGATCGGCATCTCGCGTGCCGTGGATCTGCCCTATCGCTTTTGTGTGATTGGGAGCCGGTCCGTTTCCGGACGGGCCCCCACCCTGCCCTCCCCCAGAGGGGGAGGGAAATAGTTGCTAAGGGAGGGTAACGGTGATCGTCTGCGCTGCCGGAGGATTGACCGGGTTATAGTCGTAGGCCTGCACGTTGAGCGTGTGGGTGCTGCCCGAGGCGCCTTTGATCACGAAGGTGAAGGGGCCCTGGGTCAATCGGACCGGTTTGCTGGCCCCATCGAGGAAGAAATCGACTTCCTTGACGGCTTCATCGTCGGTGGCCGTGGCGGTGACGACCACGCTGCCGTCGGCCTGCGGCGTCTGGGCAAGGGTCAGTGTCGGCGGGATGGTCTCCGTGAACAGCTGGCAGTTCTGCGTGGGCGGCTGCGGGCTGTTCTTGTCCTTCATGTCGTCCGGGTAGCCGGGCGGGTAAACGACGAAGGTTTTGACCGTCGTCAGGCTGGCCGGGATATCGGGCGTGGCGAGCAGGCCGTCGGTGGTACAAACCCGGATCGGGTGATACCAGTCGTCGGGGCGGTTAGGTGCGGTGCCGGCAATGAACCAATCCGTGATGGTTTGGCCCGCGCAGTTCGGGGTGGCCAGGAGGCCGCTGGCCTGGCATACCGTGACTTTCTTGAGGCCGTCCGGCACCGCGAAGTCGCGCACCGGCTTGTTGGCTTCGTAGGCGTTGAAAATGTCGCGGAAGATCAGGCCGGCGCCCTGCACGCCCCACACGACGTTGAGGTCGGAGTTCACGTTGGCGGGACAGCCACCGGCGCAGGTGTGGCCCATCCAGGCGCCGATCACGATGTCCGGGCTATAGCCAATCAGCCAGGAGTCGTGCCAGTTCTCGGTGGTACCCGTCTTGGACGCGAAAGGCCGCTTGATGTTCAGGGCGGCGCCGACCGGCCGCAGGATGTCGCTGATCATGTAGGCGACCTGCGCGGGTAGCACGCGAACGCCCGGGTCCGGCTTCCATTCCTGGAGGGTCTTCCCCTGGCTGTCGACGACTTTGAGGATGACCGTTGGGTCGTGGTAGATGCCGCCCGACGCGAGGACGGCGTAGGCATTGAAATGCTGCATCGGTAGAACCTCGGTGGCGCCGATCGCCTGAGCCAGGCCACGTTCCGGGGTGAGGTTGGCACTGGTCAGACCCATCATCCGCGCCGTCTGGAAGACCCGGTCGTAACCCAGCTGCTTCAGCAGCATGATGGCGGGGATGTTGCGCGACTCCACCAGCGCACGTCGAATTGTGATGACACCCTCGCTGCGATGGTCCCAGTCCACGAACGCATGACCATCGATCTTGCCCTGGGTGTCGTTGATCAGGTTAGAGGGGGCGTATCCGTTGGCGAGCGCGGTCGCGTATTCGTAAATCTTGAATGATGAACCCGGCTGCCGGCCCTGGCCGTCGGCGATGACGTTGTACTGGCCGCCGATCCCCTGGTCGTAGTAGTTTGCGCTGCCGACCATGGCCAGCACCTGCCCGGTACTGGGATCGATCACCTCGGCGGCGCCGTTGTTGACGTTGCGCGCCCGCAGGTCGGCCCGGTTGACGTTGTTGGCCACAGCGGCCTCGGCCGACTGCTGTATGCCGTAGTCGAGCGTGGTGGTGATTCGCAGGCCGCCGCCGGCGACGACCGCCTCCCCGTACTGCTTGGTGAGCTGCTGGAGGACGTAGTCGACAAACCAGGGCGCCTTGAGGTCTTTCTGGATGCTGCCATCCTGGTACTTGAGCGTCTCCTTGACCGCCTTGTCGTACTCGACCTGACTGATGTAGTGGTCGCGGAGCATGTCGCGAAGGACGAGTTCCTGCCGGGCCTTCGCGTTGGCGGCGGTCGCGGGATTAAATGGATCCAGTCCCGACGGGGCATTCGGGATCGCGGCCAGCATCGCGGCCTCCGCGATGTCGAGGTCTTTGGCGGACTTGGCGAAGTAGGTCTGCGCCGCCGCCTCGGCACCGTACGCCGAGTGGCCGTAAAAGATCTGGTTGAGGTAGAGCGTGAGGATGTCGTTCTTGGTGAAGCGACGCTCGATCTCCAACGCCAGCACGATCTCGCGCACTTTCCGCTCCAACGACCGGTCGTCTCCGACGAACATTCGCTTGACCAATTGCTGAGTGATCGTGCTCGCACCTTGCTGGACGCGCTGGTGGGTCACATCCGCAATGGCAGCCGCCGCGATCCGACGGATGTCGATCCCGTTGTGGGTGTAGAACTGGCGGTCCTCGAGTGCGATGGTGGCATCGATCAGGTGTGGGGAGATCGCCGACAGTGGGATGACGGTCCGCACGACGCCGTCGGTGTGTTTGACGTACAGCAGCACGCCGTTGCGGTCATAGATCTTGGTCGCCTGCGAGAGCTCCTTGGCATTGAGCGAGCTGGGATTGGGCAGGTCGCGGGTGTAAGTCTGGTACTTGTCGACGGCCTCGGCGCCGCCGCCAAGGCTCAACAGGCCGACCAGGGTGAGCCCGACGATGATGATCTTGTGCCCGGCGGCACGGCGGCGCCGCGAAAGGAGGCTGATCGTGAGCACGCGGATCGCGGCACGTCGGGCGGACCGGTGCTTCTCTGGCGACACCGCGTCTATAACGGTTGAGTTCGTCAAAAAAGCACAGAGGATCGCGCCGAGCGCCTATATACTCGCGTCTAGAAACCGTGACGGAACGATGAAGAAACAACAAAACCTTGATCACGGCGCCTGGGATGCGGTGAGCACGGGCGCGGTAGACATCATCAACCGCGAACACTTGAAGGGCCGCATCGAGCGCGGCGATCGCTTGCGCGTCAAGCTCGGTCTCGACCCAACCCGGCCGGACATCCACCTCGGCCATACCGTCGTCCTGCGTGCACTACGCCGCTACCAGCAGCACGGGCATCAGGCCGTCCTCATCATCGGCGACTGGACCGCGAGAATCGGTGACCCCTCCGGCCAGAACGTCACCCGGCCGCAATTGACAAAAGAGGAGGTCAATAGCGCGGCGAAGACCTACCTCGACCAGGCCTGGAAGATTCTCGATGAAGGCGAGACGGAGGTCCGTCTTCAGTCCGAGTGGTTCGACAAGATGCGCCTCGAGGATGTCGTGCAATTGACGAGCCGTTATACGGTCGCCCGAATGCTGGCCCGCGAAGACTTCGCCAAGCGCACCAAGGAAGGCCGGCCGGTCGGCATGCACGAGCTGCTCTACCCGCTCCTGCAGGCCTTTGACTCGGTGGCGGTCAAATCGGACCTCGAACTGGGCGGCACCGATCAGACGTTCAACCTCCTGGTCGGTCGCGACATCCAGGAGGCTTACGGCCAGCCGCCGCAGGATATTCATACGATGCCGCTTCTCGAAGGCCTGGACGGCGTCCAGAAGATGAGCAAGAGTCTCGATAACTACATCGGGATCGACGAGCCGCCGGCGGTCATGTACCGCAAGGCGATGAGCGTGCCCGATCAGCTCATCACGCGCTATCTCCAGCTTGCCACGGATATTCCGGCGGACCAGTTGGCCGCTGAGCAGGGCGCATTACGGCACGGGGAGAATCCGCGCGACGTCAAGCAGCGGCTGGCGGAGCGGCTCGTCCGTCAGTTTCATCCCAACGCGGCGCCGAGCGATTATCGAGCCGAGTCCGGGGGCTTCAAGTCCGAGGGGCCGGCGACCGTCGAGGTGGCGCCCGGTGCGCGGTCGATCGCGCAGCTCTTCCTCGACGCGGGATTGGTCAGCAGTAAAGGCGAGGCAAGACGCCTCGCCGGTCAGAAGGGCATCTCGGTAAACGGCCAGCCGGTCGGCTCGGCCGAGGACAAAATCGAACCGGCCGATGGCATGGTCTTGCAACGCGGACTGCATCGAGTCGCGCGTCTGAAGGTGCGATAAACTCTCGGACGGGGAGAACATGTCTGGACATTCCAAGTGGTCGTCGATCAAGCACAAGAAGGCCCTCACCGACGCCAAGAAAGGGCAGCAGTTCACGAAGACCGCCCGGGAAATCGTCCTCGCCGCCCGGGAAGGCGGAGGCAACCCGGACAGTAACTACCGGCTCCGTCTGGCGATGGAGAAAGCCCGCGACGTCAACATGCCGCAGGACAACATCCAGCGGGCGATCAAGCGCGGCACCGGTGAACTGGGTGGCGCCGCGCTCGAGGAGCTTCGTTTCGAGGGCTACGGTCCGCACGGCGTGGCCATCATCGTCGACACGCTGACCGACAACCGCAACCGCACCAGCGGTGAGGTTCGAAACCTCTTTAGCCGAGCCGGCGGCAACCTGGGCACCACCGGCAGCGTCGCCTGGATGTTCACGCGGCAGGGCCAGATCGTCATCGACGCCAACGGCCGCGACCCGGACGAGATCGGGTTGGACGCGATCGAGTTGGGGGCGAGCGACGCGCGCGTCGACGGCAAGACCGTCGACATCGTTACCGACCCGCCGAAACTCGAGGCGGTTCAGCAGGCATTGAAGAAGAAGGGATACAAGATCGATTCAGCCGAAGTCACGATGAACGCCTCGCAGCTGATCCCGCTGAACGAAACCACGGCGCCATCCATCCTCAAGTTGCTGGACGCCCTCGAAGAACACGACGACGTGCAGTCCGTCTACTCGAACATGGACGTGCCGGCCGACGTCATGGAACGCATCAGCGAACGTGTCTAGCGTCACCATCAACGACGGCCTTCTCGTCCTCGGTGTCGATCCCGGGCTCGCGGATACCGGCTACGGCGCCGTTCGCCGCCAGAACGGCCGCCTGACGATGGTCACGTGCGGCACGCTCAAAACCCCGGCCAACCTCTCCGAGCCGAAGCGGCTGGCAATCCTCGCCAAGCAACTTCGCGCCCTGATCGCGGAGCTGCATCCGCAGGCCGCCGCCTTCGAGGAGCTGTTCTTCAGCAAAAACGTGCGCACCGCCATGGCGGTGGGCCAGGCTCGCGGTGTGGCCCTCCTGTGCGCCGTCGAAACCGGGGCCGAGGTCCACGAGTACACCCCCAACCAGGTGAAGCTGTCAGTGACCGGCTACGGCGCGGCCACCAAGGGGCAGATGCTGAAGATGGTGCAGTCGCTGCTCGCCACCCGCGAGTTGCCCCGCTCGGACGACGCCATCGACGCGCTGGCGATCGCCATCTGCCATCACCACAGCGGCCGGCTGCGCACCATCATCAGCCGCGCGCCGGCGAGCGCTCGCGCTTGATCGCCACCCTCGAGGGCATCCTGGCCCAGCGAGGTTCCGACTCGGTGATTGTCGACGTCCACGGCGTCGGGTACCTGGTGACCGTGGGGACCCGCACCCTGGCCGAGCTGCCGCGCGCCGGCGAGCGGGCGCGTCTCTACACCTATACGTATGTGCGCGAAGACGCGCTGGGCCTCTTTGGATTCCTCAGCCAGGAGGAGCTGACCTTCTTCAAACTGCTGCTCTCGGTCAAGGGCATCGGACCGAAAGCCGCGCTCGCGATCCTCAGCCGGGCCGAGCTCCGCATCCTGAAGCGGGCGATCCTGCAGGAAGACGCCGCGCTGCTTGCCACGGTGCCCGGCATCGGGCCGAAGACCGCGGCCCGGGTGGTGCTCGAGTTGAAGGGCAAGCTCAAGGACGAGATCTTTGGCGAGGAGGCCGCGATGCCGGCGTCCGGTGGACCCGACCCGGTGGCGCAGGCCCTGGTGGTTCTCACCGGCCTCGGCTACACACCCGCCGAAGCCCAGGAAGCGGTGCGCAAGGCGACCGGCGGCAACGGCGGGAATCACTCGGTCGAACAGTTGGTCACGGTCGCGCTCAAGGGGCTCGATCGGGGATGAGCGAGCGGATCATCACCGCCGAGGAGCGCAACGAAGACAAGGAATTCGAATGGAGCCTGCGCCCGAAGCGCCTCGCCGAGTTCATCGGGCAGGAAGGCGTCAAGGCCAACCTCGAGATCCTGATCAGCGCGGCACGCGGCCGCAACGAACCGATCGAGCACATCCTGATCGCCGGCCCGCCGGGGCTGGGCAAGACCACGCTTGCCAACATCATGGCCAACGAGATGGGGGTCAACATCCGCACCACGTCGGGCCCGGCGATCGAGCACCAGGGGGCGCTGGCGTCGATCCTCACCAACCTGGAGGATCGCGACATCTTCTTCGTCGATGAGATCCACCGGCTCGCCCGGCCGGTCGAGGAGTCGCTCTACCCGGCGATGGAGGACTTCAAGTTCGACTTCGTCAGCGGCAAAGGGGCGGGCGCCCAGACCTTCCGGTTGCAGTTGCCGCGCTTCACGGTGATCGGCGCCACCACCCGGCAAGGGATGCTCTCGGCCCCACTGCGCGACCGATTCGGCGCCGTCTATCCGCTTTATTTCTATGGTGCCGAGGAGCTCTTCGCGATCGTCATCCGGTCCGCGCGGCTGCTCAAGGTCTCTATCGACGACGCCGGGGCGCACATCATCGCCAGCCGCGCTCGCGGCACACCGCGAGTCGCGAACCGTCTGCTGCGGCGGGTCCGTGACTTCGCCCAGGTGCGGGCGCAGGGGAGCATCGACGAGAAAAT
>DATNMN010000095.1:0-17854 GCA_035602295.1 Candidatus Dormiibacterota bacterium
CGCGCACGGGAACCACTTTTCCCTTCGTCCATGAGGTTTCCGACCGCATCATCGATCTTGCGAGCGGACGGTTCCACCGCCTGCTGTAGTCTGCGCCCGACCCCAGTCAGCTCTTCGCCGTGCTCCCTGCCGGCAACTTCCTCACTCTTCAGAGAATTGCCGATCAGCATGAAAGTGGGTGCCCAGAGTCCAACGAAGATACCCAGCCGTTCGGCGTTGGGGGCATCCTCGTCGTTGCGCCAGGCCCAGGCAACGATGCTTCCAGCAATGGAGGCTAGAGCGGCGACATAAGCGGCGTCGCTTGGGATGCCGAAGCGGTGAAGCCATTTCGTGATCATTTTGCCTCTCCTTTTGAATCCGATTCTATTGCCGCCTAATCGGGGGTCAGCCTGTGGTGACGCGAGTCGCGATCGAGCTGCCCGGCTGGGTCTTGCTTACGATCACGACGACGACGACCGCGATGCCGACCACGACGTGAGGTAGCCAAGCGTTCGGCTCCTGGTTGCTAAAGCCAAACAAGAACGGGGACGACGCTAGAAAGAGCGCGGCTAGAAAGTCGATCACCAAGTGGTAAGGCATGCTAATCAGCTTGACTACGCCCCATTCGTATCGCGTGAGGAGGCTATAGACAATCAGCACCACGCCCAGCACCCGCGGAATGAGGACAGCAGTGCCCCCGACGTCAGCGAACTGAAAAATGGTTGGCGCCAGGATGAGCGCGAGGCCGACGAGGTAATCGAGGGCCCCGTGGACCCTTGTCGGAAGGAACCGAATGGACTCCACTTTTCTGTTCTCCCCTTGGGAATTGGAGGTTGCCTGTTCATCACTGGATACGAAGTGCACGTCGCTCCGGATCAAATCCGCCGCTAAACGCATCCCCGAATGGGACCGGGCTGCAGCCGCCGACTAAGTGTCTCTGGCGACTTAGACGGACCTCATGGCCAGTGCGCCAAACGGGCTCGGCCACATGGACCCCGTCATCGCTTGGGAATATCTGTGCTGCGGTGCCCGAAAGGGACCAGCTGCTCGTGTTTTAAGAATCGAGCAAGCCCCTGCCCTCAAGGCGCAGGCTCAGTTTCTGCAGGCCAAGTCGCATTCTTCCTTTGACAGTACCTAGTGCTACTCCCATCATGCCGGCGATCTCGGGTTGCGTATAGCTTCCGAAGTACGCCAGCTCAATGGCCAGACGCTGCTGTCTCGGAAGACTGTCCAAGGCTTCACGGACGGCGGTTCGGTTCACCGAAACTGAGACTCGACTCGAAGGGTCAGACATCGGTTCAATAACTTTCAGCCCGGGTGTTAGCTCACATTCTTCACGCTCGTGGGCCGAGCGGCCCCGCAGGCGGTCGATCGCCCGGTGTCGAACCGCTGTGGTCAGCCAGGTGCGCAGGGAACCCCGGCTAGGGGCAAAGCGCGGCGCATTGTTCCATAGCTTGAGGAATGCGTCTTGGACGACGTCTTCCGCGCTTGTTGGATCGCGAACAATTCGAATGGCAGTGGTGTAGGCGAGGGCGCGGTACCGTTCATACAATTCCGCAAGCGCGTCTTCGTCTCGCGCGGCAAGCGCAGCCGCTAACTCTGGATCGTCGAGGTCGCGAACGCCAACACTCCGGCGTTGCCCGTGCTTTGGCCACTCAGAAGCGTACGAGGTGGCTGGAGTGTGGCCCGAATCGGCATAGGAGGCTAGCTGGCTCGTATTCGGCCGCACTCGAGCGCGCTCCACGACCGAATCGAGTGCGCGAGGTTCTCCACATACGGGCAACGCGGCTATCGCCTGGGATACCGATTTTCGCCAAGCGCACTGCATAGAACTGCGGCGGCGCGAGTCCTCACAACATTGATCCGCCGTCGCTTACTTGTCGTACCAACCTACGTACACATGTGGTGGGTACCCAATCACTCAGAATTTCCCGGCCGAATTGAAACAGGAGGTCACTACAGTGAACCAAGACCCTTTCGAGGGGCGTTCCGTGATCCAGTTCACAAGCGAAAGGGATCGTAGAGCGTTCCTCAAATACGCCGCACTGGTGGGCGTCGGCGGCTCGCTCGTCGGTGCGCTGCCGATCAGCAACGTCTTCGCGGCAAGTCCCTCACCGAGCCCATCCGGGTCACCGAGCCCGTCTGCGTCGTCGGCCCCGTCCGGGTCACCGAGCGCGGCGGGGAGTGGCACAAGCCAATTCGGGGCGGGCGACATCGGCATTCTCAACTACGCGCTGACGCTCGAGTACCTGGAGTCCGAGTTCTATCAGAAGGGGCTCGCGGCCAATATCCTCGGCGACGACGCCAAGTACATCACACCGGTCGCAGCACACGAAGCGGCCCATGTGGCCGCTCTCACCGCCACGCTGAACAAGCTCGGCGCGACGCCCGCTACGAAGCCGACTTTCGTCTTCCCTCCAACCACCTTCACCGACAAGGCGACGTTCCTCAAGTCCGCTGTGATCTTCGAGGAGACTGGGGTCAAGGCGTACCACGGCCAGGTCGTACTGATCAAGGATGTTGCCATCCTCGGCGCGGCGGCGAGCATTGCCGGCGTCGAGTCCCGCCATGCGGCAGTCCTCAACTACTTGACGCAGATGCCCCCGGTTGCCAACCCTGTCGAGCAGCATGCAACGGCTGACGAGATCCTGGCGGCGATCAAGCCGTTCCTGGGAGCTTAGAAGATGTTGCACAGCATCTGGAATCGCCGTTCGTTTATGGGGCGGACTGCTATCGGCGCCGGCGCCGTAATCGGCGGCAGCACAGCGATCGAGCTTCTCAGCACCACCCGCGTGTGGGCAGCCGCTGAGGGTACCGATGGGGACATACTCAATTTCGCGCTGACACTCGAATACATCGAGGCGACGTTCTACGAGCGAGGCAACGCGGCCAGCCTTATCACGGACGCGCATGAGAAGGACATCTTCGCCACCATCCAGAAGGACGAAGAGGCCCACGTGCAGGCACTGACCGACACCCTCAACAAGCTCGGAGTGGCGCCGGTCGCCAAGCCGACCATCACCTTCCCCGCAAGTACCTTCGCGTCCCGCGATTCGTACCTCAAGCTGGCGATGATCTTCGAGAACACCGGCGTCGGGGCCTACCTTGGCCAGGCCGGAAGCATCACCAACAAAGACATCCTCCAGGCAGCTGCCGGGATCTTTGGAGTCGAGGCGCGTCACGCGGCCCTGATCGGCGTCATAAGCGGGGCAACTCCCGAGGGAGGCATCTACAAGGGCGCCACGGAAACCCCCATCGCCAAGAGCGACGTTCTCGCGGCGGTCATGCCGTTCATTGGTGGCATGCCCAACACCGGCTTCGCACCTGCGCAGCGGTCCGTCAACTACCTACCGGCTGGTCTCGCCATCGGCGGCGCTGCGGCCGCCTTAGTGGCATTCCGTACACGCGGCTCGCGGACGCCGCCGCCGTAGCTGAAGTGACACTCGGGTCGTCGGCGCTCTCGAAAATTCTCATCGTTGTCTCCGGATCAGCGCTCGGGGGGGCGGTGGTCATCACGGCCACCGCCCTTACGACCCCACCTTCCACGCCATCTTTCCACCAGATGGCGCCGGTCAACATTGCTCCCGAACCGAATCAGGGCTCTCCTTTCATGCAGCGAGCCTCGGACCCACCGCCCGTAAAGCTGCTGGTACCAAGTCTGAAGATCTCGGCAGCCGTCGAAGCCCTTGGGGTCACCCAGGATTACTCGCTTCAGGCGCCGGCCGGAATTTCAGACGTCGGCTGGTATCGCCTCGGTGCTTCACCGGGTTCGGCCGGCGACGCGATCATCTCCGGACATCGAGGCTATCCCGGCGGCATCCCGGCGGTGTTCAACGATATCAACCGACTCCAGCCTGGCGATGAGGTGGATGTTGAGCTCGCCGACGGCAGCACGGTTCAGTTCGCGGTTACGCGGATGTTCAGCACGCCCTACCGGACTCTTCCGCCCGGATTCTTCGCGACCGACGGAGTCCCGCTTCTGACGCTCGTCACGTGTACGGGCGACTTCAGGAACAAAGACCAAACGTACAGCGACCGGCTGGTGGTCCAAGCGCGGCCAGTCGCCCAAAAACAAAGAGGAGAGATCTAAACATGCCCTTCATCAATGGTGGCCACATCTGGCTCATCCTGGGACTAATCGTCCTGCTCGTCATCTTCGGTCCAGGCAAGCTCCCTGAGCTTGGCACCGCGGTTGGCAAAACGATAAAGGCGTTCAGAAAGTCAACCGAGGACCTCAAGGCTGAGATGTCCAACAATGACATCGCGCCGACCGCTGAATCCGTGCACGCCGAGCTGGTCGGCAGCGAGCCTGTCCACACCGAGCCTGTTCGCCACGAAGGCTGAGGCACCAATGGCAACTTTCGTTCCGGGCCTGCACCGCAGTCCAACAAGGTCGGTCGAGGACAGCCAGATGACCGTCCTTGACCACCTGTCGGCTCTCAGGCGCACCTTGATCGTTTCGATTCTGGCGTGGTCCGTGGCTACTGCGGTCGCATTCCTCGTCTGGGGCCGCGTGCTGCAATTGCTGATACACCAGGGCGGCATTGGAGCTGTCTACTACACGACGCCTGCCGGCGCCTTCACGCTCGCTCTCAAAATCTCGCTCTACCTCGGGTTCGTGCTCGCGTCACCGGTGATCATTCAACAGATCTGGTGGTTCGTGAGCCCGGGGCTCCATCGCCATGAGCGCCGGCTGATCGTACCGCTGATCGGGGCGACCTTCTTCTTCTTTGCCGTAGGCATCGCTTTCGCGATGGCGATGCTACCTCTCTTTCTCAGGATCCTCTCCGGCTTCGCGCCCAGCAACCTTCACTTTCTGCCTTTCGTCGACGACTACATCAGCTTCGTTCTCGTTCTGGTCATCGGCTTCGGGATCGTCTTCGAGCTACCGGTGGTGCTGTACGCCCTCGGCCGGATGGGAATCATCAGCTCCGGTTGGCTCTATGAAAATCGACTCGACTGGGTTGTGGGCCTGGGCATCCTCTCCGCTCTCGGCACGCCCGGGGCTGATCCGATTACGCCGTTCTTCATGTTCATCCCTCTCTACTTTTTCTTCGAGGGGACGGCGTTGCTGCTCAAGGTGACCGGCCGATGATGCGTGCTGATGCGTCTTTCCGCTAACGACCTCTTTCCATCGCCCTGACGACTGACATTCACGCCCTCCGCTCGGAGCAGCGCCAGCCCAATCTCCCGCGCCCTGCGCGCGGCGAGTTGATCCCCTTCGCCTGCAGCAACGATCGAACCTTTCATGAGGATGTGCCACTTGCGAGCGAAGTCATCCGGCTGGGAAATTCCCGCATCTGCGGCGAGCCGTTGAAGGAAATCTCGGATTCGCGCCAGGTGGGTGGCGCTTGCCTGCCGCACATGGTTGCCAGGTTCAGCCGTCTCCAGGAGCACGTTGATAAAAGAGCAACCTTCAAAGTCGTCGCGGCGGAACCAGTCGTCGAAGACCTCGAATATGGCGAGCAATCGTTGCTCTGGAGCGGCCGCGCGATTCGTGACCTCCGCTTCGAGCCAGCCCATCGTCCAGAGCTGCTCCCGCCTTTGCAGGAAGGCCAACACCAGGTTTTCCTTGGCCCGAAAGTGACGGTAAAACGTCCTCTTCGCGACGCCGGCGCTGGCGATGATCGAGTCCACGCCTACGCCTCGAACGCCCTTATGGCTGAACAGGTCGTAAGCCGCAGCCAGAACGCGCTCCCTGGCCTCGCTGTTTTCCTGCCCTGATACGGAGTCGGCTGTGGACTCGCGGGGGGTCACGGGCAGACTCGGGAGGTTGCTCAAATTGGGCGAAATTGTACCGAAGGTAGACAGAGCGGTATACCCGTTTAATCAGAGAGACAGACCTGTCTCTTTTCGCGCCTGAGAAGCAGGCGCCAACGGTCTGATTTTCCGCGAGGAGCGCGAGAGTGGTTTGGATTCTCAGGCGTGAGTCAGGCGATCGGCCTCGGCCCAGCTACGCCTGCTGCCAGGTGAAGGTGAGCCTGCCGAGACGGTCATCGAGATGATGATGACCTCGGCACAGGAAGTCCGCAGAAGGTGAAGAAGAGGGTATTGGTCGTGGACGACGTCCCCATTGAAAGGGAGCTCCTAAGGTTGATTTTGGAGGATGGCGGTTACGAGGTGGATGAGGCTCGACACGGTAGCGATGCGATAACTCAGATGGGCGATCCCTTGCCCGATCTGGTGATGACCGACTTGATGATGCCGGTCATGACTGGACAACAGTTGGTCCAGCGCATGCGATCCGACCGTCGAACAGCTCTTGTGCCGATCCTCGTGCTCAGCTCAAATCCGGATGCGGCGAAGATTGCCACGCAGGCCGATGCCGTTGTCGGCAAGCCGTTCGCGAGAGCGAATCTCCTCGCGACGGTGAATGCGCTTGTCCTGAGAGCGAAATAGAGAGTGCTAAATGGTCTTGGGCCGCAGCCAGGTGGCCGAACATCCGACTCATTCTCGACCCGGTACTCGGAGGAAGGCCTTGGCCGACATCGTTGCTACACGGGTTGCTACACGGGCGTTAGCCCTGGCTAGCGCCTCACCACCGTTTTGAATACAAAAATTGGCTCCGGGACAGAGATTCGAACTCTGAACCTTGCGGTTGACAGATCGCTGCAGCCCCTTCAGAAATCGCGAATGTAATTCGCTGAGAGTCGCTGAGTGCCGCCAAATATCACCGTTTGCCACCAGCGTTGCCGTACGAAGAGTCATCCGTGAGGCTTGGCGCGCAAGCGGTTTTTCAAGATCGCGGGTCCAGAGTCCGCTACGGTTCATTGCCGTCCGCAGCAGAGATCGAGGGCCGACCTTACGAACCGTCGTTGCTGTGCAAACCGACAAGCTGTCGCCTGGAAGCCGTCGTTTGACACGTTCTCAGGGTGCGTCCATACTGCCGCGAAGGGGATCTATGCGGCGCCCCGGTGAGAGGCAAAGGGTAGCAGTGGCTTCTGATAGTGCACGCGCGCTTCGCCCGGCACCGGCAATCGTTGCCGCATGTTTGATGGCGATTGCGTTCGCAGCCTGCGGCGGCGGGAATGGCAACGGCGGAAACGGAGGTGGCCAGAGCAATCCCCTTGTCGGAACGTGGCGCGGCGCCACCAACATGGGTTGTCTAGGTCGGGTGTCTGATGAAATCATCTTCAAAGCAGACGGCACCTTCTCGCGGCTCACCAGAAGCAGTGAAGTCAATTGCATATCAGCATCGCTGATGGTTCGCACAACCGGTAACTACGAGGTCGACTCGACCCGGGGTGTCATCAACCTCACCAACATCGACACCGAACCTAAACAGCAGTGTTTACCCGGTGGTGGCTGTCAAACGCTTGCGACGGTCACCTCTGACACGCTCCAATACACGATGCCGGACAGCAACACCCTTTCGCTGTCGTGCGGTCCAGGCTGCACGATCACCTACTCGAAAGTTGGCGGGTAGTTCTCTTACAACACACTACGTGATGATCACCGATTCGAAAATGCGACTCGGGTCCTTGGACAGTACATAGTCTGCCGTTCCGAAAACAGCAATCACTATGGTGGCGCCAACCGTTACGGTGCGACCATCGATCTTGATGTCGTTCGTGTTGAATCCGGCATCCGCCCAGATCATGCCGCCGCTGTATGAGTAGTCACCGCCATCTACTGAGACCAGCTGGGGTATTTGGTACGCGTCGGGAGCCGAAAAAGTTGCGGGCGCGGGAAATCGATCGCCGTAAACGGCAATCGTGCGTTGGAGGTCTGCCTTGACCACAGCAGCTGTGATGCTCTGAGGGCCTGGGTGCTCATATCGGAATACATAGAGACCGCTCTTGCCATCCGTGCTCACATAGCCTTCGACGAACCCACGATCGCTTTTGTCGGAAAGCTGCCAGGCCTGGGGTCGGCATAACTGAACACCGAGGCCCTGTACGCTTTGACCAATGAGCGTGGCGGTATCCCAGCTCGTCTCGTTTGACACGGTGGGATGCCCGTTGATGTAAACCTCGACGCGGTAACGGCCACCAGCCAGGCAAGAGCCTGTAGGCATCAGGTAGTTGTTTTCGTTGAAATAGGCGTTGGGTCCCGCGGCACTGCTGTCAGACCACAGCTTTCCCCATCGGGCGTCGCCTTTCGTTCCGATCTGAATATTCCCTGAGACGTCAGGAAGGACCTGCCAGACGTTTGGAGCAGAAGACAGCGATGTCGCTGGAGGGATGTAATACCACTGAACTGAAACGCTGTCTTGAGTCGAGTTGTAGTCCGGCAGGTCGGCCGTCCACTGGACGGTCGAGGGAAAGATCTCGGCAGCCAGGTTGGCGACCTGGCGAATCGGGCCAGACGAGGATGACGGTCCAAGTATGCCGGCGACCAACGACTGCTTTAGTGACTGGACCCGCGGCGCTAGATCCTGGCGAAACTTTGCCACCAGCTCCAGGTCTGTCAAAGCACCGGCCAGCAGGTTTTCCTGCGTGGTCGGTTCGTTGGCCCATTTGCTGAGCGTCTGAACGATGCCGTTCTTGTAGGCCTTTTCCGACTCCGAAAAACGGTTTGATGCGAGCAATTGGACGGCGTCGTTGAAATTGAGCAAGGGGTCCTTGGAGTCAGCGCTCAAAGCCTGCCGCGTGTAAACCAGCGCACTGGCGTAGTGATCTGTGTTTCCAGACAGCAGGCCCTCGAGGAACAGCTCATCCCCGAGATTTGTCAGGACATCGTTGTTCTGAAGTCCATTTTCGTACGCCTTGAGGTCGTCGTTCGCCGCATCTCGGAGGTTTTGGGGCGAGGTGACGTTCATGATGGCCTGCGACGCCTGCGGCGAACCCATCGCGAATTCAACCAGGGCTCGCTCGTAGTACGCCTTTGCAAAAGTCGGTCGAAGAGTGATTGCGCGCGAGTAGTGGTCACGCGCCGCCTGGTAACTGCCTGGACCTTTCGAGTAGGCGGCGGCAAAGGCGGCTCGCCCTTGCGCATACTCCTCAGCGGCCGCATCCGGCGCGCGCACAATCGGATTGGTCTGCAAAATGATCGACCACGAGCTGCCTACGACCAGCAGAATCAGACCAAGTACCGCCAGGTAGCGATTGATTCTCAACCTTGCGGTCAGGGAAAGACCGAACAGATAAACGGCGATCGCAAGCATCGTCAGCACGGCAGCGTGCTTTGCGGTTATCTCCCGCCAGCCCTTGGCCTCCGCATTCGCGGCGTCCTGCAGTGCCCACGCCTTATCTGCATCGGCGATGCTCTTCGCCCGGAGATACTGGTAGGGGAAGGAGGGATCTTGCTGCGGCCCGGTTGGGCTGCCACGAGTGATGTCGGTCAGGCCCTCAGTGACAGCCGCGATCTGGTTCCATCTGGTTTTTTCCCGCAGGGCTGTGTCGGAACCTATCCCCGCAGACGGATTGATGAGCCATTGATTCGCATTGGCTGCGTTACTGCGTTGTTCATCGGCGACGACAAACGTGTCGAATTGTGACAAGCCCTGCTGCTGGCTGGCGACGAGGCGATTTGACGCTTCGACTCCAAGCTGCTGGGCCCGCAGGCCGGCGGCGTCGCCCCGCATGCCATCGTAAGCGTGAGCAAATTCGACGCCAGCTCCAGCAAGGGTTGTCAGCACGATCGCGATGCCCAGGGCTGCCGTGCCCCCGAGCGGACGGCCGGTTGGCGGACGACCCTCCTCGGTCTGTCCTTCGAGACCTTCGAGCGGAGGCTCGGGTGCCTGAAACGGACCGGCCCGGATATGCGCCTTCATTGCCCGAACACCTTGTCGAGGGAGCCGTTCTCGACCAGGGGCCACACGATGAGGGCAGCGACCGTAACCGCCACACCTACGCTTGCGAACAGTGGACGCAACTGCGCTCGGCTGAGTTGAGCGAGCGTAAGGAAAAAGAGCGCGGACACGAAAACAGCGACCAATCCGACCATCAGAACGGCGCGGACGTGAAGCGTCTGACCCATTTTCAGGTAAGCGGCTGGATGCAGACTCAATAGCTCGCTGTCGTGGCTTAGCTGATAGTCGAGAAAGAACTGACGGTCGTACGAGGTGTCTGACGGACCGATCGACCCCGCTTGAAAGTAGCCGTGCAAGGTGTTTGCCACAGCAAGCTCGCCCTGAGCTTCAGCATCGAGTGAGCTCGCCAGTTTGGGGTCCGAACTCCGTAACTGATCCGCCTCATCGGAAAGCCGCCTCGCGGCTTCCACGTGTCCGCGATATACGGCGAAAAGCCGAACGTCCTGGTCAACCAGCGCTTCCAGTCTCGCTGTCTCTTGTCCGCTTTGGGTCATCTGCTGGATGTAAGTGCCGTCGTTGGTCGCGGCTTCATCCGAGGTCAGCGTGGCGCGCCAGGCCGCGAGCGCACCAAAGGCGGATACCAGTGCGATGGATATGGCGATGACGCTGCGGATCTGTCCGTGGGGGCCGAAGAATCCCGTCAGCCAAGCTGACGGGACGACTCGTCCTGGTGCGCCTGAAACACCGCCTGTGTTGCCTGCCCCCGCAGTCGGGCGGTTCGGTTCGGGGCTTACGCCGGTTTCGACCGCCATCAGTTTCCGGCCGTGCGAGCGCACTCGGCAGTGCGGATCGCCGATTCCTTCCTACCGCAACCCCCGCGGCATGGCCAGCGTCTCATTCGCATCGGCGGGCCTCCCCATGATCTGCGCGGCGCCGAACTCGCGGTGGAACGATATCACCCGCTGGGCAGGCTGTCACACCCGGGTTTTCAGCCAAAAATCTGCAGTATGATGCGGCGGCAACGCAGGCGCCAAAGGCCCCCGCACGGTGGCCGGCGCCGGCTCGGAGAGGAGCCGTTTATCGAGCACGATGAAGCATCGCGCTGCGAAGTTACGCATCCAGCTCGTCACTCTCGCGTGCGCAACTTCGCTGTTCTGCGGTAACAGCTGCTTCTCCGTCACTTCCTCTCTTTCCACGCCACCGGACGCGTTTCAGGCCCTGATTGCCGGGTCACGCGATCTTGGTCCGACGCCGCCCACGCAGACTGTGTCCCTTCTTCTCACCTTGAAGGACGCTTCGCGAGCTCGACTGGAGTCCGATCTTGCCGCCATCTACGACCCTCGCTCGCCTATGCATCTGCACTTCAAGCGCGCCGAGCAAGCGCAAGCGGAGTATGGGCCCGACTCCATTGCGGTGTCGAACGCAAGCTCTCATTTGAAGCGGAGGGGACTGGCCGTGGATTGGACCAGGGGCAATGGATGGATGACGGTTACCGGCACCGCTCATGCGGTTGAGGCTGAGTTCGGAGTCCAAATCCACGACTACGTGACGCCGGCCGCTGTTCGATTCTGGGCGAGCCGCTTACCACCCACAGTGCCGCCTGAGCTGACCGCAGTCGTATCCGGCTCGGCGCGATTGACGAGTTATGTGCCGGTCCAGAAAAACGCGGTTCCAGGGGGCGGTCTCAAGCCCGACGATCTGGCGAGAGCCTACGATCTGGAGCCGCTGCGTGCCCTGGGCAATGTTGGATCTGGCGCCCGAGTCGTGTTTCTCGAGGTTGATGGCTGGGCGCAATCGGATCTCAATACCTTCACGCAGCGTTTCGGCCTGCCGCCGATGCATCCGTCCGAAAAGGCTGCCCAGGTCCTTCCACCGGTTTCCGGCGAAGCCGAGATGGACCTGGAGGTGGTTCACGCTCTGGCGCCCGCCGCAGAGCTGGTCACGTACACGATCTCACTGGACGGTGTCACCACAAAGACCGACTTCTTCAGCCGCTGGCTAAGGGTCCAGGACCAGATGATCGCCGAGAACCCTGGCGCCGTCATCAGCATCAGCCTGGGCTTCTGCGAGGACTGGGCCGGACAGCAGGTCGCGGAGGCGTTCAAAACCAGCTTCGAAAAGGCCGCAGCGATGGGCGAAACCGTATTCGTATCCACGGGCGACAGCGGCGGCTTCGAGTGCCTCGCTTACGCGCCTCCCGGCACGGCACCGACCGCGGACTACGTGGCGGGCCTCATGCCGGCCATGACGCCAAGCGTCACAGCGGTTGGAGGAACCCGGCTCAGCGTGCGTGAGGACATGAGCTGGTACGCGGAGTACGGATGGGAGGCGCCGGTCCGAACCGTTGGAACCGGTGGCAACGTCAGCCGCTACTTCCAGCGTCCTGACTGGCAGCGGGGAAACGGAGTCGACAACCAGTTCAACCCCAACCGCATGCGCAGCGTTCCGGATGTCTCCGCCGATGCAGATGCCGCAAGCGGTGCGGCGGTCTTTCTGAACGGCCAGTGGACGCAGGGGGGCGGTACGAGTCAGTCGGCGCCGATCTGGGCCGGCGTTACCGTGCTGGTTGACGACTACTTGAAGAGCAAGGGCCTGAAACCGGTTGGCTTTTTCAATCCTCTCCTATACGCCATCTTTGACGGTAAGCCGCCATATCCCGCGTTCCACGATGTCGTCCAGGGCGGGAACCTCGTGTATCCGGCCACCCCCGGTTATGACCTCGCGACCGGCATTGGGACCCCTATCGCCTGGAACCTGGCTCGCGACATCGAACTCTACGAGAGACAGCACTGATTTGAGCACCGCCGTGCGTTATTGCCCGAACTGCGGTGCGCCCTACGTAATCGGCTCGCGCTTTTGCGGCCAGTGCGCGCGTCCACTCGAGCAAGGGCCGCGGTCGGGAAGATCGTTCATTTGGGTTGGAGTGGCCGGCGCGCTCGTGCTCTTCATGGTCGTGATGGGCGCACTGGCCGAGATGCTGAGTGTCGGCGTCGCCCAAAGAGTTTGCCCGCCTGTCTGCGCTCCGCCACCGGTGACGTCGCCCCCACTGCCACCGCCGCTCAAGTACACGAGCGCGCGGTATGGCTACTCGCTGGAGTATTCGGAGACAACGCTCCTCAAGAGCGCGGCCATCGATGTCCGCGACGACACTTCGATTGGTTGGAACGCGCAGGGTTTTCCCTTCCGATTCACCGCTGAGCGCGCCGGCGGCCGAGACTCGCGCGCCATCGCCGACCAGATGCAGAGGACATCCTTCCCGGAGGCCACCTCTGTCTACACCATTCCAAACGCTGAGCTTGGCTACACGCCCGGATTCGGCGAGGTCTACGACGTGACCCTGGCTTCAGGCACCGGTCAGTCGATCAGGGCGAGATTGGTGATCGTGGTGGCGGTGAAAAAGAACCTGGCCGTGGAGTTCTGGGCTGTCGGCCCCTACCAGCTTCAACAGGAATCTCACCCGAGCCCGGCGGCAACCCCCCTCGTTCTCTATTTCAGCGACATCTTGAATACGGTGACCTGGCCGAACGACCCACCTCTTTAACTCAAATCTTCCACTGAACAGTGTGCTGGAGCGGATTCACTACGTTCAGGAAGTTATTGAAGTCGCTGTCTGCCGAAAGAGCGTCAAACTCGTACGCGATCGTGCCGTCCGAATTGACGCCGCCCCAAATGAGGTCCGTGATCTTGGTCGCCTGTCCACCTTGTGGCGTTGAGGTGAAGCACGCGACGATGTAAAGCCCCTTAACGCCGCCTGCTGTCAGGTCTTGAGCCTGCTGGCATATGGTGGCGTCAGGCGCTTGCTTTCTGAGGTTGTCGAAGATTGCCTGCAGCACATCGGTTGCATTGGCCGAACCTGACAGCTTGACGGCTTGAAAGTGCGCGACACCGGCTGGGTTGCCGTAGTTCAAGAGCACGGAGGTATCGTCTTTGCTCTTGACTGTCCACCCCTGGGCCGGCGTGAGACACAGGCTCGAGTTGCACACCGATCCACCTGACGGAGTAGAAGGAGGAGGGCTGGCAGCGTGGCTCGGCGTTGGCTGGCTCGCGGGCGACGCGCTCGCAGGCGGGATTGGGCTCGGACCGTTGCCGGGTCCGAGATTGGCGTGTGGAGATGGCTGGGGGTTGTTCCCCGAACCCTTGGCGATCGCCGCGGCGACGACAGCGACACCAGACATCAAGATGACCAATGCCACCACGGCGCCGGCGATCAAGCCCACGGGGAGCCGCCGCAGCGTTTGCGGCTGAGTCGGGGTGTAGTACGGGCTCGACGGGGCCCAGGGGGGCGTCGCGGGAGAAGGTGCCGGCGCCGGCGCCGGTGGAGCAGCCGGCTGCGGTGCAGCCGTGGTGACGGGGGCCTGCGCCCGCGCGGGCAGCTGAGCTCCGCAGCTCTGACAGAAGCGATTCGTCTCGGGATTCTGGGTGCCGCAATTCGGGCAGAAGACTGCCATCTAGGCACTCCCCTTCGCCGGCTTTTCGCCGGGCGAAACCCTCGGCTTACGAGCATCCGTCACGTAACCGGGGGAGACGCCGAGTGCTATGCCACAGCTCGGACAGAAGCTCGACGCGACGATGTGCTTGTGGCAATGCGGGCACACCGTCTCAAAGAAGCCCATGTGCTTCGCCTCTTGCATCAATGAGGTGTGAAGTAGATAGCGGACGTACAGCAGGACACCAACCACGACCACTGCTTCCCAGCCCAAAACCACGAACTGGTTTTGGCCGGCCAGAATGAGCAGGCGGCTTCCCAGCGAAAAAGCTACGTGCCCAACCACGGCGACCGCTATGCCGCCGATCGCCCGAGTTTGCACGGTGAAGCGGGTCATGGGCCAGATAGCGGCGGTTATGGCGCCAGTCGTGCTCCCCTGCAGGAGGGGATTGAGAACCGCAATCCCGATCAGCGGAAAGATCCAGCTACCCGGGTCGATGCGAAACGGCTGACTGACGATGACGTTCGAGAACTGGATCAGCGTCTCGGCGACGCTGAAGCCGAGGCCCGCGGCGACACCAAAGACAAGCCCGTCCACCGTCTCCGGGAAACGCTTGCTTCGCCACAGCACGAGCGGCGCGATCGGCTTCACCACCTCCTGGACGATCGGGATGATGACGGTGGCCACGATGATGGCGCCCAGGTCGACACCTACCCCGGCCAGGCTGAGTGGATTTACAAATCGGTCCGTGATGACGGTCACGACGATGCCGACGATGACTCCCCCACCGATGGTGAAGCCCAGCACTGTCGCAGGCTCGTTTCGATAAACCTGGGCTTCGTACAGATAGATCAGGTAGAGCACCGGCACCAGGAAGGCGGCAACCAGGATGGCACCGGTCACCAAACCGGTGGCAACAAGGATGAAAATGCCCGCAACCCCGGCCAGAAAAGCCCACCGAAACTCGTGTGCCTTGAGGTAGCCGAGGTGAGGAAAAAGGGTTGTGAAGACCGACGGTTGCGCAACGTGCTCGCCCGGCTGTGCCGCGAAGCTGTGCAGCCGCCCCTTCGGATCGCGAACGTCGGCGACGGTCGCTTGATGGGCGCCACATCTGGTGCAGAAAACCCCGTCGGGAACATCGTTGTGGCAGTGGTCGCAAGTCATCGGGATCCCTCCTCGAGCGTCTTGGCTCCGAATGACCTGCGAGCGGGCGGGTCATGGGGCGCGCGACTCCGCACAGCCGCCGCTGGTGCCGGCCGATGTCCCATGGCTGGCCCCTCCCCAAGAAGCCGCTGCAGTGGATCTGTTCCGCCGCGCGGAGAATAGCGCGTATCCGGCAACTTGGCAACCGAAGTTGCCCGAGGCCGGGCGCCTCGGGCGCCAATTAGCATTTGGAAGGCGCTTCGACCCCGTTTAGGACGTTTTCTGAGGACCGGCCGGCATAAACGTGAGTAGGTCGCTTTCGTCGATCACGTGCCCGCGTTGCGGGCAGCCGAGTCCCCGCGATGCCGCCTACTGTGGGAGCTGCGGCGGCAGCCTGCGGGAGTTCGCGGGCGCTCAAGCCCGCCCCCAGATGGCCCAGGACGGCTCGATCCCGTTTGTCCGCCACATGCTGCAGCTCAGCTCGCTGGATGCCGGGACTCAGGCTCTGGTGCTCGTCGGATTCAGCGTCGTCCTCGCCGCGGCTCTCCTCCTGACGTTGGCCGGGCTCAACCTACCTCGAGTTCAGCTCTTCGTGCTGGACGGACAACCCGTCCGCATGGCGTTGCCCTTCCTCTTGGCGGTCATTTTTGTCTTCAGCATCGGTTGGGGCTATGTCCTGGCAGCTGTCGTTGGCTCCAGCAAGTGGCTGCGCTGGCCGGCCCTTGGACTGTTCACGATCGCCTTGCTCGAGCCGGTTGTCTCAACCATCGGAGCGGCACAGGCGCAGGGCATCCAACTCGACGCACAGCTGATCCTGCAAATCGCCGCGCCTGAGCTGGCGCTGCTCGTGCCCGTCTGGACCATCGCCGCATCCCGCGCGATAACCAAGCGCCCTGGGATCACGCCGCTCACCGTGCTCGGCATGTCAGGGTCTTTCCTGCTCTATTTCGCTGTCTATTACTACCTGGAGCTGCGATTCGCTGACGTAAGCACACTGGGCCAACCGGTCATCGCATTCATGAACATGTCTTTGACCTTCTTACTCCCCCTCTACCTGTTGGCCGGAGTCGACCTAAGCGAGCTGCTGTTCCTGACAGGGGTCGGCGGGTGGAGCTGGATCGGCCCCCGGGTCGGACGGCGCGGAGGCTGGATTCTTGCTGTCGTCGTGGCCGCGTCGGCGCTTGGTGTCGAAGGCATCCTCGACCGCGGAGCGTTCCTCAGATTCGGTTCGCTCGCCTACGCGGCGTTGTGGATCGTCGTCAATCTGCTTTTCCTACGCTGGGTAATCCCTGCTGTGAGCATTCCCAAGCCACCGAGCTATCCTCTCGTCTTCCTGATCGTCGCCGTTGCCTGGTTGGGCGCCGGCCGGCCAATGGGCATCCCGGAGCTGCCAGGCGGACCTCCAGCTTCCCTCAGCCTGACCGGCGCGGGATGTTTGCTGGCCGTGGCCGGCCTCAGAGTGCGACTCGGGCGACCGCCACTCGCGGCAATGCTCCTCCTCGGACTCATGGGACTCTGGTTGTTGTTCTTCAATCTGCCGACCGCGCTTCGCGGGATTTCAATCTCCCAGCTCGGATTCCCAAGCGCGGTCGTCATTGTGTCGACGCTGGGACTGATCGCCCTCGGCTTCGCGGCCGAGAGATATCCCGTCCTGATCGTCTGGCGAGCTGCCATGACGGTATGGACGCTCGGAATCGCGATTGTGAACACCTACCGCCTCATCATCGTGATCCAAGGCGGGACCTTGCAGGAAGTATTGCCGGCCCTCCAGGTTGCAATCCTGCTGGTGGCCTTGGGCCTTGTACTGGTGTCGATACCCCTGCCGATACGGGCCGCCGGCGTGGGCATGGCTCTTCTCGGTCTTATTGGTTCAGTTGCGTTTGCCCTCCGCGGCGGCCCGCTTCCCGTTGTGGCGATTGCGAACGCGACGGTGCTGGCAATCGCGGTGGTCTGGGAGGTTCTGATGTCCGGGCGCCGTGTCACCAATCGCCAAGGTCGCCTCTGGCCTCGCAACTCGAGGGTCATCGGGTTCCTGGGCTACGCCCTGGTGGGCCTTGCTGTGGCAGTTTTCGCGACGACGGTGGAGGGCCTTCCTGATGGCTTCCTGAACCCGGTCAATTTCCCAGCGATCGGCCTCGTCCTCTTTGGCGTGCCGACCATCCTCTATACATTGCGCGCGGCGTGGCTTCCTGACCGCAGGTCGCTTGAGCTCTCAGCGGAGTTTTGAAGCGAGCAGGAGCACCCTTGCAGATCCGACAGGGGTGGCGCATCATCTCGCCGTGATGAGGGCTCTCTCGGGCCCTGGGGTGGTCCCGAACCGCGTCCTGACATTGCTGGCGCTGGGGGTCCTGCTGCTGACAGCCTGCAGCTCCCCCGCTACAACAAAGTCATACGCGACCGATTGGTTTCACGCGCTCCTGGAGGCGTCCACCGACAGAGGCCCGGTCGATGCGAACCAGCGCGTGTCGCTATCGCTTGTTTTGGTTGATCCGACGAAGCAGCGAGAGGAAGCGGATCTGCGGGCCATCTACGATCCCGCCTCGCCAAACTTTGCTCGCTTCAAGACGCCATCAGAGTTTGCCGCCGCATACGGTCCACCCACCTCGGAGGT
>DATNMN010000096.1:0-25061 GCA_035602295.1 Candidatus Dormiibacterota bacterium
GCCCGCTGCCTTGACGCTCACCGTATGCGTCGTCTCGTCCTTGCTTTCGATAGTGATCTGACCTTTGTACGAGACGCCGATCGGCCCTAGCTTGACTTCGACCTTGCCCTCGTACGTCTTGTCATCGATCACCTGGGTGAGCGACGCGCCCGGGACGCAGTGGGCGATCTTGGGAACATCGAGGAGGTACGCCCAAGCGGCCTCTACCGGAGCGGCGAGCTCGAATCGCGTCGTGATCACCATGCATCTAGCCTACCGATTTCGCTGGCTTCCTGCGGAGGTCGAGATGAAACTGGCCGGCACCTTGGGGGAGCCGGCCTTCGAGCGCCTGTTGGGGCGAGTCTACGTCAGGAGACCGTGACTGGCGTGCCGGGGTCCACCAGGTGGATCCAGGTGAGGCCGGCCGGGAGGTGCATCGGCTTGCCGTCGGCCCCCAGGATCTTCAGCGGCTGCTCGGCATCGGTCAGGTCCCACTTTGCCGTGTAGCGATGGCCCTGGGTGAAGACGTCGGCCGGGCCCGTCCCCTGCAGGTCGAAGTCGACGGCCGGCGCGCCCAGCACATCGGTGAAGCCGGCGTCGTGATGCGCCACCTGAACCAGAATCACGTTCACCGGCTTGATCGGCTGGCCGGTGTTCTTGTCGATCAGCGGACCCAGCTCAGTTCCATACGAGTAAGCGCTATCCGCGGCCGAGTAGGTGTAGGTCACGCGATGGAAGTTCGTCTGGTCGAACACCAAACGGTTGGCCACAGCGGGGGCGGGGCTCGCCGAGGGTGCGCCCGGCGTGGGCAGCTGATAGGTGACGCGCGGCGCGTACTTCTTCAGCCCCTGGGCCAGGCGGTCGCCGTCTGTGTAGAGGTTGTGCGGCGCACGGCGGCTTGGGTCGCGAGCGAAGTAAATGCCGCCATCGCTGCTCTCGCTGAGCGCCGGGATGTGCTCAGCCCCGATCATGTCCAAGACCTTTTGATTGGCGCCCGAAAAGAAGATCACGCCGTGGTAGGCGTGCCAGAGGCGGATTGTGACCGGGCGAGCGCTGCGCACCGGCTCGATTCGCTGAGTGCCGGAGGGCTTGAAGTAGATCACCGTCATGCGGGTGATCCCGCCTTCGGCGAGGTACTCGTAGACCAGGTCGGCCTGCTGCAGTCCGGATTGGGGCCGCGCAAGGATCGAGTTCTCGATTTGCACCATAGCGGGGCCGAGACGGCTGGGCGTCGGTGTGGGGGTCGCGACCGGAGCGGCGGTCGTGCCGCATGCGGCGAGCAGGGTCAGCGCCAGGCCGCAGGCCAGCCCGGACAAGTGACGGTTCGCGTTCTTCACTGGTAGGCATCAGTATAAGAAAAGGCGATAGTGTAGCCCGCGTCATCGTGTGGTACGTTCCAAGCGATGCTCCCCCACGAAATGCTCCAGAGTCAGACCCAGGTCGAGCGCTCGTTGCTCAGCCGCACGATGGGCTGGCTGGCGTTATCACTGGCCCTTACGGTCGTCGGAGTTTCTCTCTACGGCGCCCAGGTCGTTCCTCAGAACATCCCGTGGATTCTCTATTTCATCGTCGCGATCGGGCTGATTTTTGGAATCCAGGCTGCCGCCACGCGGAATCACACGCTCGCGGCCGGTTTGCTCGGAGTCTTCTCCGTCGTGGAAGGCCTCTTCATCGCTCCCGTGATCTACCTGTACCTCACGATCAGTCCCGACGCCGTTGGTCAGGCGTTGCTCGGTACGGTCGGCATCTTTATGGTGGCCGCGGCGGTCGTCTACCTGACCAGCATTAACATGGCGGCCTGGGGCCGGTATCTCCTCGGGGCCCTGCTGCTTGGGATCCTCGTCAGCCTTGCCACCCTGATCTTTCACCTGCCAGTCAGCCAACTGGCGATCAGCGCCTTCCTCGGCGTCGTCTTCGTAGGCCTGACCTTCTTCGACTTCTGGCGGGTCAAGGCGCAGCGCGCGGGGGACAACAACTCGCTGCTGCTGGCGCTCAGCCTCTACCTCGACTTCATCAACCTCTTCCTCATCCTGCTCCGGATCTTCGGCGGCCGCCGAAACTAGCAGGGGCCCGAGCCCGGAAGACGCGACCGTTGCCTAGGCAGCGATGCCTATCTTGCGCAGGGCAGGACCGAGTTCGCGTAAGTCGCGCTTGTGGCGTTCGCGCCAGTCGAGGATGAGGTCGGCAAAGGCCGACTTGGACAGCCGCTCGCGTCGAACGGCGTTGGTCTTTGGGTCGGTGATTTCCAGTTCCACCCAGACCACGCCCGACGACACCAGGCGCGCGGGGTAATCGTTCTCTTCGATCAACCGGATTAGCTCAAGCTCTCCAAGCATTTCCATCCACCTCGACGAAAACACGGTTCCGACGGCTCTTATTCGTACCCAACGGGGATTCCTTTCAAATCCATCACTTTTGAAATCAGGCCGTGGCCGGATGGCGGAAGACGCCCGGTAAACTGACGTCGTGCTGGCGGACCTTCACATGCATTCCACGGTGAGTGACGGCTGGCGTGATCCGGACGAGGTAGCGCACCTCGCCGCCGACCAGGGCGTGCGGGTGATGGCGCTCACCGACCACGACACTTTTTACGGCGTGGGCCGGGCCCGCGCGGTCGCGCACCGCCGCGGCCTCGGCTACGTGACCGCCCTCGAGGTCACGACCAACCCGCCCAACCAGATGCGGCACATCCTCGGTCACGGGGTTGACCCGAACCATCCCCAGCTGCTCACGATCCTCGACCGCACCCAGGGCGTCTTGCGCAAGCAGACGGAGGCCTGGATTCAGGTCCTGAACGAGCAGGGAATCGGTCGCGAGCTGGGACTTTCCGCCTTTGCCTACAGGCCCACCGTGATGCCCGGCGCCGTGCTCAAGCTCGTCCTGCAGCACGGCTTGATGACCGAGCCCGACGCCTGGGCCAGCGTGCGCAAGGCGGTCGACTTCATGCCGCCCGATTTCTACGCCCCCCTCCCGTCGCCGCGCGAGGCCATCGATGCAATCCACGCCGCGGGTGGCCTGGCGGTGCACGCACACCCCGGCTCCGTCCCCGACCAGGAACTGATGAAAGAGGTGCTGCCGATGCTGGATGGCCTGGAGGTCTACACCCGCCGGCACAAACCGGAGCAGATCCCGGTCTACGAGGAGCTGGCTCGCCAGCACGGCCTGCTGATGACGGTGGGCACCGACTATCACGGCTTCAACGGCGACGACTATGTGGCTCCGAAAAAGGTGATCGACATCCGCTACCTGGAAAAGCTGGGCTCACGGGTGGAGTGGCCGGCGGTGGAGCAAGCCAGCTGAGCCCCACGCTGGTGGCGGTGGCGGTGGCCGACGCCCGCGCCGCGCTGCTCGAGCTGGGCGGGCGCGAGTCGACCGGCGTCGCCGCTGCCATCGAGGGCTTGGCCTCAGAGCCACCGTTCCAGGTGATGGCAACCGCCTCGCTAGCGGCACGGCCACAATGGGCCGGTCTCGTCGACGATCTGTTCGAGCGACCGCTTTTGAAGAACGCGAAAGCGGGCTTGCGCAATGCCCTGATGTCAACGCTGACGGGCGACACCCTCTATCGCAATGTCTTTTTTTCTTTCGCCGACGCCGTCATCCTCTGGCACTACGGCCACACTCAGGAACGCACCGGCAGTGCGCGGCTCGACGCCACCTACGATGCGCTGCAACGGCTGCTGGCCGGCGCGGACGCGTTCCTCGAGACCGCTCCCCCAGAGGTAGAGCCCGACATCGAATACTTCCACCGGCTGCGACGCGTCCGGCTTACCCGCGACAACGCTTATCCGATGCTGCGGCGGGCCGGCCGGCTGCTGGGCGCGGTCGAGGCGGAGGTTACCCAGGAGAGGCTGCACACCGTGCGTGGCAGCATGCTCACCAGCTACGTGACGTTCAGTGCGCAGGTGATCGCCATGGCCCGCGCGGTGCGGGCGGAGCGCGACGCGATCGACCGCAGCGACGTGATGAGCGGGTTGCAAGCGATCACGACTCTGCTGCGGACTCCGCCAGGCGCGCTGGCCGGCTGACCGACAACCGGGGCAGCGTCGCCCCGAGGCCGATCATGGCCAGCGCCCCGAGAGCCATGGGGAGCAGCGCGAACCGGAATTGGCCGCTCCAGTCCCAGGCGAAGCCGCCCAGGGCTGGGCCGAAAAAGGCCGCCCCGTAGCCAATGGTCAGCATCAGACCGGTCGTGCGGGCGACCTCCGATGGAGCCATCAGCGCGGGTAGACCCAGGTTGAGGATGAACGCCATGCTGCTGCCGGCTCCCGCGATCCCGGCCCAGATCGGTGCCGTCTCCACCGGCGCCAGGATGTAGCCGGTGACGCCGACGACCGATCCCAGCCCCGCGAGAACGAAGGGCCATCGCCGTCCGACCATCGCATCCGCGGCGAGCGTCAGCAGCAGGCTGATCGGCAGCTGCATCGAGTTGAGCACGCCGAGGGTTAAGGGAATCAGGCCGTGGGCGTGACGCGCGTCCAGGGTATCGGGGATCCAGGTGTTCATCCCGAAGTACACGATGCTGGCGGTCCCCATCAAGAGCCCGATGCGCAGTATGCGGCCACTCCGCCAGTCCGGAAACCAGGCCGCGCCAATTTGGGGACTCGCTTTCGTCGATGGCGTGAAGGCTAACCAGAGCACCAGCACGATGGCGGCCGGCAGAGCCCAGACGGCGAGCGCCCCCTGCCAACCCAGGGGATTGAGCAGGAATGGCAGCGTGACGGTCGCCGCGATGACCTCGCCCACGAAAATGCCGTTCGTGTAGATGGCGATGCCCCGACCGATGCGTTCGGGCAGCCAGGCCTGCACCAGGCTCGGAACAGCTGGTTGGCTGACCGCGATCCCCAGGGACAGCACCCCCGTGAAGATGAACAGGGCCGCGGCGCTCGGAAATGCGCCACGAAGGGCCGCGCCCACGGTGAGAAGGGCGAGCCCATAGGTCACCGCCTGCCGCGCCCCAACCCGGCTCACCAGGTAGGCGCCCGGGATCGCGCCGAGGGCCATGATCAGGACCGGCAGGGATGTCAGCAGCCCGCCGGCACTGTAGGAAAGCGCCAGCGCATGATGGAGCGCGGGCAGGGTCGGGGGAACACTCAGGACCACCGTGCGGAGGTTGATGCCGACCAGCCAGAGCAGGACCAGAATCAGACTAGGCGAGAGCGGGCGGCCGGGCTTAGAGACCGCCGACGGGTAGCTCCTCGATCAGCACAGTCGGGCTGCCGCAGAACCCGCCCGCGAACATGAAGCGCAGGTCGTCAGCGACCGCCACCACCTTTTGCAGTAGGGCGATCACGTTCCCGGCGACCGTCAGCTCCTTCACCGGCCTGGTCAGCTGTCCGTGCTCGATCCAGTGCCCGGTCAGTCCGAGCGAAAACTCGCCGGAGACGGGGTTGACGGTGTTGAGCCCCGAGAGCTGGGATACGTGCACGCCGTTGTCGACCCGCGCCAGCAGGGCGTCGCGGGAAAGCGCGCCCGGCGTCAGCACTAGGTTCGAAACCCCCACCTCCGGCACGCTCTTGTAGGAGCGGACGGCGCTCCCGGTTGACTGGCTTTTGGTTCGCGTGGCGGTGTAGGTGTTGTGCAGGTAACCCTTGAGGACGCCGCCCGCGATCAACTCCGTGCGCCGCGCCGGCACACCCTCACCGTCGAAGGGCCGGCTGGCCAGGCCTTCGGGTAGTCGAGCGTCGTCGGTGATGGTTACGATCGGGGCGGCCACTTTTTCCCCGACCTTCCCGGCGAGCAGTGAACGCCGCTTGATCACGGCATCAGCGCTGAACGAACTGGCCAGGACGCCGAGGATCATGGCTGCCGCGTGTGGGTGCAGCACCACCGGCACGATCGCCGTCGGCACCGGGCGAGCCCCCAGCAGCCCGGCGGCGTTTTCGACGGCCTCCTTCACGACGCCGGCCAGGTCCAGCTCCTCCATGTCGCGACCGTGTGTGAACGCGAAGCCCGACTGCATCTCTGAATCTTGTTCCGCAATCGTCTCCAGCACGCCGTAGGCGACGGTGCGTTCGAAGGACGCTTCAAGACCGCGCGTGTTGTAGATCTCGACATGGCCCGTGCCATCGCTATACACCGCGTCGCTGACGCGGCGAACGCGGGGATCGAGCGATGTCGCGCGCCGCTCCATCTCGAGCGCGAAGTCGATCTTCCGCTGCGGCTCGATGCGGCTGAGTGCCGGCGAGGCGAGGCCTGGGAGCGGTTGCGCGGCCAGCGTCTCGGGCAGAACGTTGGCCTCGTCATCGTGGTTGAAGCGGCCGTTCTCGAGCGCCTCATCGACCAGGCCGTCGAGTGCCGCGGGATCAGTGTCCGAGGTGTAGGAAAAACCGACGCGGTGCTCGACGAACGTGCGCACGCCGATCCCACGGCTCTCGGCCGAGACCAGCGACTCGATCTCACCCTTGTAAACGCGAACCGTGAACTCGGTCCCGCGGGAGATATAGACCTCGGCATCCTCGGCGCCGCGCGCTTTGCAGCGCGCGAGCACGCGTTCGCCGATCGGGTTCACTGTCGCATCGCGCCGCCGGGAACGACGCCGGTACCGCCGACTGTCAGCTCCGAAATCCGGATGGTTGGCTGACCGACCGACACCGGGACGCCCTGCCCTTCCTTGCCGCAGGTCCCGGGGGCAAGCTTGAGGTCGTTGCCGACCATGTCGATCTTGTGCAGCGCCCGCGGACCGTTGCCGACGATAGTGGCGCCGCGCACTGGCCGCCCGATGCGCCCGCCTTCGATCAGGTATCCCTCGGTCACGGCGAAGACGAAGTCGCCGCTGGTGACATCGACCTGGCCGGCACCCAGCTTCTTGGCGTAGAGCCCTTGCGGCGTGGCGGCGATGATGTCCTCCACCGAGTGCGCGCCTGCGGCGATGAAGGTGTTGGTCATGCGCGGGATCGGCAGATGCTGGTACGACTGGCGACGACCATTGCCGGTGACCGGGTGGTTCTGCTGGCCGGCTCGCAGCCGGTCGTACATGTAACTGACCAGGATGCCGTCCTGGATCAGCACGTTGCGGCGGGTTGGCACCCCTTCGTCGTCGACGGCCAGCGTGCCCCAGCGGCTGGGCATCGTCCCGTCGTCGATCGCGGTCACGATCGGGCTCGCCACCGCCTGACCGATCTTGCCCACGAAGACGGTCGATCCCTTGCCGACGAAGTCCGCCTCCAGCCCGTGGCCGCAGGCCTCGTGGAACAGCACGCCGCCGAATTCGTTGCCGATGACGACCGCCATTGGACCGGCCGGCGACGGCGCCGCGTCGAGCAGCGCGACCGCCCGCTCGGCGGCGGCGCGAGCGTACTCGGCTGCCGACGTGTCATCGAAGAATTCGAAGCCGCGCTGCATGCCCGGTGCTTCCATCGCGGTCTGGATCTCGCCGTTGCGCTCCGCGACCGCGTGCACCATGAGCCGTACGCGCGTCCGCGAATCCGTGTGATGGATCCCCTCGGAGGTCGCGACCAGCACCTCCTGGGCGCTCTGCCCGTAGCCAACCGCAACTTGCTTGATCGCACCGCTCACGGCGCGAGCGGCCTGGTCGGCCTCGAGCAACAACTCGATCTTCGCTGCCGGACCGATCGTGTCGGGCGGAACCTCGATGCGCTGCGGCTGACGCGGCGTACCGACCAGCTCGCCAAAGGCAAACCGCCCGCCGCCCCGGCGCCCCACCTGGGCAGCGAGATCGGCGGTCTTCAGCAGGCCGTCCTCGGAGAGGTCCTCGGTATAGATGTAGCTAACTGTGCCCTGGTGGATGATGCGCAGGCCCGCCCCCAGGTCGTTCCCGGAGCTGACGCGCTGCACTTTGCTCTCCTCGACGCTGATCGATTGATTGCGCTTCCGCTCCACGAAGAGCTCGACGAAGTCGGCGCCGGACCGCAGCGCGCGCTTGATCACGCTATCCACGAGGGATTGGTCGAGGAGTGGCATCAGCTTGAGTGTACCGGCCCTTTCCGTCGCCTTGGCTTTTCAGATGGCAGTAGTCGCATCAATTCTTTGGCCACGGCGTCGAGTGGCTTGACGTTGCCCTCGGCCCGACACAGGATGAGCGCGCCTTCCATGCCGGCCAGCGTGGCGAGGGCGATCGGCGTCGCGCGCTGCGGCGGAACACCCACCACCTCGAGTTCCTCGGCGAGCACGGTCGCCCAGGACCGAAAGGTGTCGCGCACAACGTCCATCAGTGCCGTCTCGTTTGGACCCGTGTCGATGGCAACACCGGCAACCACGCAGCCGGCAGTGGCACCCGATGTCACGACCACCTGGCGCCACATGGCAATGAATCGCTCCAGGACCGCCGACGCGCTGGCAAGGTTACCGGCACGAAGATGCGTTAGGACCCTCTCGGATGTCCAGCTGATGGCGTCCTCCGCCAGCTGCCTTTTCCCGTCGGGAAAGTGGTGGTAGATCGAGCCCCGCGGGGCCCCGCTGTCGGCGAGCACATCCGAAAAGGATGTCGCGCTCACACCCCGGGAGCGAATCAGCGAGGCGGCGCTGCGCACCATGCTCGCGCGACTATCCGCTGCCATCGGATGCCCTCTTGACTATGACGGTCAGCATAGCGCATACTGGCAAAGCTACTATGACGACCATCATAACCGCCTGAAGGAGACACATCCATGCCGATGATTGACGTCTACGCCGTTGAAGGAACGTTTGCCGATAAGCACGCCCTCGCCAAGGACCTCGCCGCTGCCGTGATGCGGTGGGAGCAGGTCCCCAACCTTGCACTGTTCCGCAACAACACCGCTGCGTTCATCCACGAACTGCCGGCCGATTCGTTGTCCAACGTCCCGGGTGACAGCAACTATGTCCGCGTTCAGGTCCTCACGCCGGTCGGCGTGCTCGATCGCACCAAGCAGCTCGGCGTGGTCAAGGAACTAACCGACATCGTGGCTACCGCCGGTGGCGATCCCACGCTGACCGCTCGAACCTGGGTGTTGCTCACCGAGTCACCCGAAGGTGGCTGGGGGGTCAACGGGCACGCTAACACCGGTGCCGACCTTACGGCAGCCGCCCGGGCTGAGATCGCAGCCAGCGCCGCACAGAAGTCGGGGGCCAAGTAGCCCCCGGCTCATTCACGACGCTGGTTCGCGCACCAGGCCAATGACCCAAACTCCGAGTACCGTCAACACGCCGGCGGTGGCGATGAAGACCGAGGGATAGCCGAAGCTGGCCGCGAGCGTTGAACCGAGGAGCGGTCCGATCGCGTTGCCGACGGCGGTCGCACTACTGGTCAGTCCGTAAGCTGAGCCGCGCAATTCCGCAGGAGTTGAGAGCCCGACAATAGCGTTGGTCGCCGGGATCAACACGCCTAAGAAGATGCCAACGCCTGACCGCAGCAGCAGGAACTGGCCGATGTTCTGCACGAACGCTTGCGGCAGGAAGAAGACCGCCGCGCCAAAGCAGGCGAAGATCAGGATCCGTCTGTAGCCACTGCGATCGACCAGGCGGCTGTAGAAAACCGCCGCCAGGGCGGCAAAGACCGCAGTCGCACCAAAGGCCAGTCCGGCGTAGAGCTTGACCGGGTCGGTGGCCGACGAGATGCGCTCCACATAGAGGGGAAGGATCGGGAAAACGATGGCGGTGCTGAGCTGAACCAGCAGCAGCGTCACCATCAATGGCATCAGGGTTGGCGAGCGAAGACCACGCCCCAGCGTTTCGAAGAATCCCGGCCGGCGGGCGGTCGAGGGCGGAGTGTAATGCTCGTGGACGAACTGCCACACGAGGAGGCCGGATGCCGCGAGCATGGCGCCGGCGACGAAGAACGTGCCGCGGATTCCGACTGCCTGGGCGATCAGGCCACCGAGCACCGGACCTAAGGCGATACCAACGTAAACGCTCGTTTGCAACTGCCCCATACTTGCGGCGAGCCGGTCACGCGGGACGATGGTCGCCACCAGCGCCGTGGCCGCCGCAATCGTGCCGGTGAAGACGCCCTGCAGGATGCGCAGGACGAGGAACTGCTCCACGTTCTGCACTAACCCCATCAAAGCGATGATGAGTCCGCCTACCAGCATCGACCGGAGCACCATGACTTTTCGTCCGTGCCGGTCGGCGAGGGCGCCCCAGATCGGACTGAAGATGGCCAGGGAGATCCCGGTGCTGGTGACGAGCGCCCCCGACCAGAAGACGACGGCGCTGTCCGGATGGACGCCGATCTCTTTCAAATAGAGCGGCAGGAAGGGGAGCACGAACCCGAAGGCCAGCATCGCGGTCGCCTGCGCCACGCAGACGACATAGAGGCTGGTCCTCCAGCTCGGGCTGACCTCCCCCGAGATATGACTTGGTGGCGCAGGCCTCAGTCGAGGCCGAAACCTCATGTCAGCGCTGCAACGCGAGGGTTATCGCCGCAGGTCAGCCGGCGCCTTTCGCGTAACTATGGAGTCCCACGATCCACAGGTTGACCGCGTAGAGCGTGATCATGATCGAGACGAAGCCGGCGGTCGCGATCAACGCTGTGCGGCGTCCGCGCCAGGCCCGCAGGCTATGGGCATGCAGGTAGATGGCGTAGATAATCCAGGTGATCGCGGCCCAGGTTTCCTTTGGATCCCATCCCCACCAGCGGCCCCAGGCGTGCTCGCCCCAGACGGCCCCCGCCATGGTGCCGAAGGTCCAGATCGGGAAGCCGAGCAGGATGGCACGGAAGGTCAGCCGGTCGAGGGTTTCCAGCGATGGCAGCCGCGCGGCAATGCCCGAGCCGTTCAACCAGGATTTGACGCTCGCGCTGCGGTCTTTGACGAGATAGAGCGCCGCGAAGACAAAGCTCGAGACCAGGATGCCGGAGGACGCCATCATGCTGGAGACGTGGATCTTCAGCCAGTAGCTCTGCAGCGCCGGCACGAGCGGCTCAGGTGATTGATAGAGGCCATAGCCGATCCCCATCAACGCCACCACTACGAAGAGTGCAACCCCGCCGCCCAGCGACGCCACCGGCCAGCGGACCGTCATCAGGAGGAAGGCGGTGACCGCCACCAGGGCGAGCATCGAGCTGTACTCGTACATGTTGGCCAGCGGGTAGTGCCCGTCGGCAAAGCCGCGCGAGATGATGGCGGCCAGGTGGATTGCGGCGCCGGGTGCGACGAGCGCGACCCCGAGCCAGCGAAGCGCCTCCGTTCGGTAGGCGAAGAAGGCGAAGTAGGAGAACATGCCGCCGACGTAAAGCACCATCGCTGCGAAGTACAGGTGTAGCGAAAAATCGGCCACGCTTCCGGGGAGCCGAGCCAGGTCGCCGCGGACCAGGCTGAAGGCGAGCAGGTAAAAAGCCAGCGGGATAATCCGCCAAAACGCTGGCAGGCGGCGCTGGTCGGTAGCTGTCACAGCGACCGGCTCGTTGACGGTAACGCGCGCCATCTCAGACGCCGGCTTTGGCCGCGACCCGTGGGCTGGCGGCGACCGGGGTGAGCGGGATCATCTGCATGGCATCGTCGCGGAATCGCACCCGCTGGAAGGTGATGCAGTTCACCGGGCAGTGATCTTCGCAGATCCGGCAGTTGGTGCAGCGGTCGTAGTTGACCAGGATCTTGCCGGACTTCCCCCCGAACTCTTCACCGAGCACCGTGTTGCAGATTTCAACGAATCCGCCGCTTGAGGTGTCGCGACTCTCGCCGTAAACCACGACGTCGAGTGCCTTCTCCGGGCAGACATCGTCGCACGCCCCGCAGAGGATGCACGTCGACTCGTCGACGTGGTGGACGGTGTCGCACTGGAAGCAGCGCAGTGCGGCCGTGATCGCCTGCTCGTCGTTCCAGGGCAGCTCAACCGGGGTCATGTCCATCCGCTTCTCGGCCGGAAGGATCGGCGGCTCTTCGCGTAGGTAGTAGTCGGCTTCGCGATGGTCGTCGGTGGTCTCGATGACCGTCAACGGCTTGGCGTCGCGCGGCACGGCGGCCCCGAGGAGCTCGTTGATCGAGCGCGCCGTCCGGTGGCCCCAGGCGATTGCATCGACGATGAAGGATGGACCCTGGACGCAGTCGCCACCGGCAAAGAGCTTGGCGACTTTGGTATGCCCGCCCGTGTCCGCTTCAAGCAGCTTGCGCGGCGTCAGCGGCACGCCCTGGTCCTGGGGGAAGTCCATGATCTGGCCCGAGGCGAAGATCGCGTAGCGGCAGGGGATCACATGCTCGGTGCCGGGCAATTTCTGCACCGTGTTGATCAGCAGCTTGCCGCTTTCTGGATCGAACTCGAGCTTGGTCTCGTCGACCCGGATGAATTCGACGCCACTGACGTGGCCGCTGGCGTCGGCCTTGATAGCGTTGACGATCACGCCGGTGTGCAGCGTCAGCCCGATTTCGCGCGCCTCGACCAGCTCGTTGCCAAAGGCGGGCAGCCGGTCGGCCGGCTCGATCGACACCATCCACACCTTGCGGGCTCCACTCTTGATCGAGGTCTGGGCGGCATCGGTGGCCACGGCACCACCGCCGATGACGACGACATCACCGCCACGCGGGAAATTGTCCGGGATGATGTCGTAGGACCGCACCCGCAGGAATTCCATCGCCGAGATGACCTCCGGCAGGTCGGAGCCGGGCACGGGCAGGATCCGCCCCGTCATCATCCCGACCGAGAGGAAGACGGCGTCGTAGTCGCTGAGGAGCTGCTCGACCTTGATGTCCTTGCCGACGTTCTTGCTCAGGAAGACGTTGACCCCCATGTCGACGATCATCTGGATCTCCCAGAGCAGCTGGTCGTGGTCGAAGCGGAAGTGCGGGATGCTCGCCGACAGCAAGCCGCCAAGTTTGGCCTCGCGCTCGTAGAGGTCGACGCCGTAGCCCATCAGCCGCAGATCCTGGGCCGCCGTCATGCCAGCTGGGCCAGAGCCCACCACCGCCACCCGCCTGCCGTTCTCGGGCGCCCGTTGCCAATCGATCTTGACCCGGCGCGCCCATGCATAGTCGGTGGCGAAGCGCTTGAGCGACTTGATCGAGACCGCGTTTTCCGGTCCCTGCACCCAACCACGCTTGCAGTCCGTTTCGCAGGGATGGTTGCAGAGCCGGCCCAGCATCGAGGGGAAGGGGTTGGTTTCGTGGATCACCAGCCAGGAATCGAGGTAGCGGCCCTGGGACACGTAATCGACATAGGCGGCGATGTCCTGGTGGATCGGGCAGGCGCGCTGGCAAGGCGATACCGGAACGTTGAGTCCCAGGTCCTTTCGCCCGGCGAAGACCTTGTTGGACGCCGTGTCGGTGGTGGTCTTTCCAATCTCCGCCAGCACCTCGTAGGCGCTGACGATGCCCACCGTCCTCGAGGTCTTCCTGAACAACGGGCCCTCGTCCTCCGTCATCAGGACGACCGGCGTGTCTTCCCGATACATGATGTCGGCACCCGACTCGAGGGAATCCGCGACGTTGCGCCCGGGGAGCGGCCGGCGCATGTACTGTTCCACCGATCCGTTCCCATCGGCGAAGGCCGCCAACGCCTCGCGGTAGCCGAAGAGACCCACGATGCTTCCGTCCTTCTCGATCAGCAGGGCATCGCCGCCCGACGCCGTCAACGTCGTCAGCGCGTCGGCCGCGCTCCGATCGGCAGGAAAGGTCTGGCCGATCGGCTGCAGGACTTTGCTGAGGCTCGGCATCAGGCAGCGGCCATGGCACGGCTGATATCGCGTGCCGTAAGGGCGCCGACCGGCATGCCGGCCGACGTGGTGACGAGGACCAGCTGCCGGCCACTCTCTCTAAGGAGACGTACGGCCTCCGACACCGGCACGTCGGGCCGGACCTCGGGGAGCGGGGTGCGCACGATGTCGGCGGCCCGAGCGCCGAGCAGTCCTTTGACGTAGCGCTGGAGGATGTCGAGGTACGAAACGTAACCGAGGCAGCGCTGATCGACGATGACCGGCAGCTCAATCACCCGGTTCTGCGCCATCATCCTGGCCGCCTGGGCGAGGCTGGTATTCGGGAAGCAGAACGCAAACTGGCTCGACATCGCCTGCTCGACGGTGCGTCCGTCCCGAATCGCCGTGGGCATTGCTCGAAATTATAGGTGTCACTCGCAATAATCCACCCCTCTGGGGGAGTGCAGGGTGGGGGCCCCCCCGTCATGCTCCCGACAGCCGACTGTAACGATGGCGTGACGGGTACCGACGTGGCGGCTCGTTATACCAGACGGAGTTGGCCAAGAACCTCGCGCAGCCGTCGTCGCCTGACCTGGAGCTGCCCCGCAACCTGGGCGGTTTTCGCGCACGGATTCACCACCCCTTCCGCAGCGGATTCAATCGTTTCATCCGGGTGCTCGGTATGTTGACCTTGCTCGCCTCTTCCTTCGGGCTGCTGGCCGCGGTCGCCGGCTTGCCGCTCAACTGGCTCAGCATGCTGATCGGCCTCCTGGTCAGCCTGGTCCTGATCGGCTTCAGCGTCCGCCCCAGCCAGCGGAAGCCGAAATTTTAGTCCGGCTGGAGCAGCCGGAGCACCGCCGCACTCATTACCCGGTAGCCGATCAAAAGACATCGCTCGTCGACCCGAAACTCCGCGGTGTGATGCAGCACCGGCCCGGTATCCGGCGCGCCGCCTAACAGGAAGAAGCAGCCCGGTCGCGCGTCGAGAAAGTACGCGACATCCTCCCCCACCATCAGCGGCTCGAACGGCACCACCGCGCCTGCTCCAAGCACGTCTTTCGCCGCCTCCGCCACCAGGCCGGCAATCGCCGCATCGTTCACCACCGGCGGAGCTGCCGACTCGAGAAGGAGCTCACACGAGCCTCGCATCGCGGTGGCGATACCGCCAGCGAGCTCAGCCATGCGTTGCAGCAGCCGCTCGCGTAGGGCGGCGTCGAAGGTTCGAAGCGTCCCCTGGATCACAACCTCGCCGGCGATGATGTTGGAGGCGCTCCCCCCATGGATGCTGCCCAGGGTGACGACAACGGGCGCACGGGGCGACGTCTCCCGGCTGACGAGGGTCTGCAAGGCCGTCACGATCTGCGCAGCGATCACGACGGCGTCGACCGTTAGATCAGGCATCGCCCCGTGTCCGCCCTTGCCTCGCACGACGAGCGTGAACCCGTCGGCACTGGCCATCATCGACCCGGACCGAACCGAGACTTGCCCCGTCGGCAGCCCGGCCCAGACATGGAGACCGATGACTCGATCGATGCCGCTGAGGACGCCGGCCTCGATCATCGGCCTGGCACCGCCGGCGATCTCCTCGGCCGGCTGGAAAACAAAGCGCACCGTCCCGGCGAGCTGGTCGCGATTGCCGGCCAGCGCACGGGCCACCTCTAGCGCGACCGCCATGTGCACGTCGTGGCCGCAGGCGTGCATCACGCCGCGACGGGTCGAACGAAACGGGAGCTCGCCGGCCTCGGTGATCGGCAGACCGTCCATGTCGGCCCGAACCATCACCGCGCGGCCCGGCCGGGCTCCCTTGATGTCGGCGACGATCCCGGTGCCGGCGACGCCCGTCTGCAGCCGGTCAACCGACAGGGCCTCGAGGCGCTCGATGAGATAGGTGGCGGTTTCGTTTTCCTTGAAGGCCAGCTCCGGCGCGGCGTGCAGCTCGCGGCGGTGGGTCTGCAAGTGCTGGCTGGTGGTGGCATCGACCTCGAGCACGCGGTCGCGCAGCTCGGAGGACATCCGATCATTCTGGCAAACTGGGTTCGATGCCGCGATCCCTTGCGGAATACCAGCGGAAACGCGACTTCAGCAAGACGCCGGAGCCTAAGGGATCACCCGAGCCTCAGGGTCAGAACCGGTTCGTCGTGCAGAAACACTGGGCGACGAGGCTCCACTACGACTTCCGTCTGGAGATGGACGGTGTCCTGGTCAGCTGGGCGATCCCGAAAGGACCCACCCTGAACCCGGCCGAAAAGCGGCTCGCCGCGCACGTGGAAGACCACCCGGTCAGTTACTACGACTTCGAGGGCACCATCCCAAAGGGTGAGTACGGCGGCGGCACGGTGATGATCTGGGACTGGGGCACCTTCGAGCTCGAAGAGTCCACGCCGGCCGAGTCGCTGAAGAGGGGCGAGGTGAAATTCCGCCTCAAGGGCGTCCGCCTTTGCGGGCGGTACGCCCTAGTCCGGACCCGGTCGGAAAAAGACTGGCTCCTCATCAAGAAGAAGGACGAGTGCGCCGATCCCAACTTCAACATCGAGACCCTCACCACATCGGTAAAGACTGGTCGCACCAAGGAAGAGATCGAACAGGGCAAGGACGCGGTCTGGTCGAGTCGCCGGGAAGAGGGCCAGGGCGGGTTGATCAACCTGGCCAATGCGGAAAAGGGCCCGATGCCGAAAAGCCTCGACCCGATGAAGGCGCAACTGCTCGAGCGGCCATTCGATGACGACCGCTGGCTGTTCGAGGTCAAGTGGGACGGCATCCGTCTGGTCAGCTTCATCGACGACGGCAAGGTGACGTTGCAAACCCGCGCCGGCCGCGTCGTGGACGCCGAGTATCCACAGCTAGAAGCCATCAGCCGGCTCGTCAACGCAAGGCAGGCGGTGGTCGATGGCGAGGTGGTCGTGCTCGATGAGGAGGGCCGCCCCTCGTTCCAGCTGCTCCAGAATCGCGGCAAAGACGATCACCCGATGCAGTACGTCGTCTTCGACATCGTCTACGTCGACGGCCAGCGTTTGTTCAAGGTGCCACTCGAGGATCGCAAGCGCCTGCTCCGCGACATCGTGCGCGATTCGGGCGTCCTCAAGTATTCCGACCACGTACTCGGTCAGGGCACGGCTTTCTTCAAAGCGGCGCAGCAGAAACAACTCGAAGGCATCGTCGCTAAGCTGCGCGACAGCCCCTACCAACCGGGCGTGCGGAGCAGCGCCTGGCAAAAGATCAAGGCCCGCCTTCAGCAAGAGGTCGTCATTGGAGGCTTCACCGAACCCCGCGCCAGCCGGAAATATTTCGGCGCGCTGCTGGTCGGTGTCTACGAGGAAGGCAAGCTGGTCTACACCGGCCACATCGGCGGCGGCTTCGACGAAAAGACGCTCGCCCAGCTTTACAAGCTGATGAAGCCGCTGATCGTCAAGCAGCCTCCGTTCAGCGGGACACCCCCTCGTGGCAATGAGAAACCGACCTGGGTCAAACCCGTCCTGATCGCCGAAGTCCGGTTCGCTGAGTGGACACGCGACGGCGTGATGCGCCAGCCGGTCTTCCTCGGGCTGCGTGACGACATCGACCCCAGGGAAGTTCGCCGAGAACTCCCGCAGGCGAAACCCACAACCCCGGCTGCCCGTCCGCGTGCCCGGACATCGACCACCAGGCGCAAGGCCCCTCCCACGGTCGCCTTGAAGGCCGTCCGTGCACCGGCAAGGCCCTCGGCGAGGACGACGACCGCGCCGGCGACAACCAAGCGAGCATCATCCGCGGCCGCTACCGCGGATACGCCGCTGAGCCGTGCTGCAGCTCGAATCGCCAAGCAACTCAAGACGGACATACGCGGCGCCACCACCGCAGAGCTCGAAGCGCTCGATGCGATTGCGAAAGAAGGCAATTGGGAGATCGGCGGCCGCACCGTCCATCTGACCAACCTCGACAAACTGCTCTTCCCGGAAGACCGCTACACCAAGCGCGACCTGATCCGTTACTACGTGCAGGTGGCGCCGGTCATGATCCCTCACTACAAAGACCGGCCGCTCTCCATGAACCCGCATCCCGACGGTATCCACGGCAAGAGCTACTGGGTGAAGGACAAACCGGGTTACGCCCCGGAGTGGATCCCCACCTTCCGCTACCAGGACCAGAAGAGCCTCAAAGACTGGATCCTCATCGAGGAGGTGGCGACGCTGGCCTGGCTCGCGAACCACGCGGTGATCGACATGCATCCCTGGTACTCGCGAGTGGACAAACCGGAGTACCCCGATTGGTCCGTGGTCGACCTCGACCCGGCCGAGGGCGCGACCTTCAAGGACGTGGTCGCCGTGGCCAAGGTAGTGAAAACCGCGCTTGACCACCTGAAACTGAGCGCGCTTCTAAAGACGACCGGGCAGAGTGGGCTGCACATCTACATCCCGATCGAGCGGCGCTACACCCTGGACGAAAGCCGCGGCTTCGTCGCCACGCTGGCGCACATGATCGCCGAGCTGATGCCAGACAAGGTCACCGAGGTCTGGGAGGTGAAGCGCCGTACCGGCAAAATTCGGATCGACTACACGCAGAATGTGATGAACAAGACGCTGGCGGGCCCCTACTCGGTCCGCCCCGCGCTGCGGGCACCGGTTTCCACCCCCCTCGCCTGGAAAGAGCTCGATGATCCGCGGCTACGCGCCGACAAATGGACGATCCAAACACTGGGCGATCGTTTGCTCGAGGTCGGCGACCTCTTCCACGACGCCCTGACGCTGCGGCAACGCCTGCCCTCAATCTGACTGATGGCTGAACGTCCGATGATGCCGGCAGACCTCCCCGCCCTCCAGCGATTTCTCGACGCCTGGATCAAACAACGGGGCGGTTACTGGTCGCCGCTCTCACAGTACGCACGCCTGGCTGAGGAGGTTGGCGAGCTGGGGCGTGAGCTCAACTTCCGATTCGGCGACAAGCCTCGGGCGCCAAAGGACGCCGATGGGTCGATCCCCGATGAGCTCGGTGATGTCCTGTTTATCGTCCTGCTGCTGGCCAATGACCTGGGCATCGACCTTGCCTCCGCGCTCGATGCGACGCTCGAAAAGTACGAGAGGCGGACGGAACCGTGAGATCCTGCACCACTTTTCCACAGGGACTTATGCACCGTCTGTTAGCTCCTGGTGGATAAAGACCCGCAACAAATGTTCCGTCTGGACGAGTTCAGGCTGCGGACGTACGTTATGTCCCTCTCGACTTCAGCCGGGTGTCTCTGGGGAAGGGCATCCAAATTGCAAACGTTTGTTGAAAAGCCGTTCTTGACACCGCCGGAGGGCGGCGGTATGATGCGGCAAACCTATATATTGTGCTGGATCGGATCGTCAAGCCCCATATTTAGGGGGAGGTAGGCGAACCAAGGCTCACGCGGAAAAGGGGAAGTACCGGCGGCGGCAGACGCCGGACGGCACGCATCGTGCCGGCGCTCGTTTGTGAGCTAGGGGGAGACCATGCTCAGGAACACGCTCAGGATGATCAACCAGCAGGATCAGTGGTTCAACCAGTTGCGGCGCGAGGAATCGGCGCGCCGGACCCTTCGATATTCGCTCTACCAGGCGCTTGAGCAGGTGGAACGCTTGCTCGAGAGCGACATGATGGAAGTGCCGATCGAGATGCAAGCGCGCCTCCGCCAAATCGTTGAGGCGGTTGATTCGCAGCTCGCCTACCGCATGGACCAATCGGGCCCGAGCGCCCTCGACATTCAGGACATCATTTTCGAGGCGCAGGACCGCCTCATCAAGCAGGTCCGCACCTAACAGCCTTCTAACCTCGAACGCCTCGCCTCCTGCAGTGACGCCCGGGAGTTATCCCGGGTGTCATTGCGTCTGGACCCCAAAAGGATTACAACCTCCTCATGGCCGGTCGGCTTGAAACCTGGGACCTCTGGCTTCCTGGACCCGGCGCGACGGGCCTCCCCTTCGCCCGCTCCAGGGTCAACCCGGATGATGCCGGCGATCGTGTCCTGGTCCATGCCGCCCCGCAGCGACTGCAGGTCGTCGTCACCGATGCGGCCGGCCAGGTCGTCGCCAGGGGCGATCGAATGGAACGCCATCAGCCGGGACCGATGAGCTTCCTCTTGCGGCACGGCGCAACCATCACGCTGGAGGATGGGTGGCCCACCCCGTCCGACATCGGCCGGGTCGTGTTGCTCCCCGGAGGCGAGGCGGGAATCCTAAAGAGCTGGTGGAACGCCGACGACCGCAAGGAATGGCGCTGGGAGCTCGAGTTCTACAACCAGATCCGCAGTTAGCGGTTAGTCCAGGTTCCGCATCGGGACCAGCCAGGGTCGAACCGTGACCGTCAGCAGGCCGGCCTCGATGGAGGGGTCCGAATGCGCGAGGTGCGTCGCATCATCGACCGACGCTGCGCGCAACACGACCATGCCTCCCGATTCCTCGTCGAGAAATGGGCCCCCAACCACGAGCAAGCCATCATCCTGCAACCGCTTCATGAAGCCCTGGTGATGCTCGACGCCGCGTTGCTCGCGAAACGGCACGCCGGGCTGCCAGGCTATTCCGGGCCGGTGAAACAGCACCTGATATTGCGGCGATCGCTCGGCGGCTGACGCCAACTGCTGGAGCACACCGACCCAACCCTGGTCGTACTGCTGTCGGGCTTGGCCTCCATCGGCGCGCCGTTCCCATCCGCGGTGTTCGAGGACAACACGCGTGTCTGTGCCTTCTGCGGTGAACTCGACCTCGACCTCAGTGGCTTCATCGCTAGACCGGCCGGGATGCCATTCGATCACGAGTCGACTGGGCGGATCCCAGAGCAGAATCGTGCCCCAGATAGTTACCCGACCACCGGAGTGGGTTTCGGTCAGCCGGCCGCCTGTGCGGGGCTCAAGGTCGATCGATTCGGATCGTTCACCGCCGACGGAATGCCCCCTACGTGGCCACCACGCATTGATCTCGCGTGTGAAGATCCAGAAGGCGCGTGACGGCGAGCAACGGACAACGATTTCTTTCCGAACGGGGCCGACGAAGCTATCGATGTCTTTCATTGCCTCCTCCTTCCTGGTCGACGCGTTCGTCGATCTCGCTGAACTTGCTCAGCGAACCTTCTCAGGGCCTCGTCCCAGAAGCCGTCGAGCCAAGTCCGCACCTCTACCAGGCCGCGCGGATCGACCTGGTAGAGGTTGCGCGTCCCGGCTGATTGGTATCGCACCAGGCCTGCATCCGCCAGAACCCGTAGGTGCTTGGAGACGGCCGGCCTGCTGACCGGAAGCACTCGAGCGATCTCCCCAACCGCCACCGGTCCGCGCCGAAGCTGTTCGAAGACCCGACGCCGCGTCTCATCCCCGAGCGCCTCGAACACCTCTTGGTAACCCATGACTCACCGTTACTCTACAGTTACCAAGGTGGGGCTGTCAATACGGGTCGGCAACCGGGAGCCCGGAGGCGCACAGCGGGCACTCCGTCGGGAGCCACGCCCGCATCGACAGATCGGAAAGCTGCTCGAAGGGTAAGCCCCTGGCCGCGGCGAACTCCGGTCCTCCCCGTCCCATGGCGAGCAGCGCGCCGATAACGACCGGGCTGGCCTCGCATGCCTCGAGGTCGGCAACGGTGGCGCGCACGGCGGAGGCCATGCTGATCGCGTCGTCGACAATCGCGACCCGCTTGCCGCGGAGCGCAGCCCGCCGCGCCGGCGGAACTCTGTAGTCGACCGGGAATAGCCCCGATCGTTGACTGACGATCCGTTCCGTGAAGGCGAACTCCAGGCCAAGCTCCAATGCCATCAGCTCGGCAAGGAAGGCCCCGCCGTTGAGGGGTCCGCACACGAGGTCGACCCTGTGCATCGCGACCCGTCTGGCGAGCTCCGTGACGAATGGCCGAAACGGTGTCGGGCGCGTTAAGAGCTGATCGAGCTCCAGCCAGAGGTCAGTGTGATGACCAGACTCCAGCCGAAAGTGTCCGGTCCTGGATCCAACCAGCGTGAGGAGGTCGGGCGATGGCTGGCTGCGCGTAGAAGGAGACTACGCCTGCACGAAGTAGGAGCGGCAGGCTAGGTCGATGAGATCCGGGTCGAGCCGCGGTGGCCGCCCCAGAAAGTACGCCACCTCGTCGAGCTGGTTGAGAATGTCGCGCGGCTGGCAACCGCGGTAGGGGCGCTTGAAGGGCTTGTAGTAGCGGTCGAGCACGTAGTTGTAGCCCGTCTCGTTGAAGACGATCTCGAACTCCTTGCAGGCCCGCTCGAAGATCTGGCGGAATTCCGCCGGCGTCGGGTCGGGAACGTGGATCTTGTATCGGACGCGCCGGAGAAATGCCTCGTCGACCAAGGACCCGGGCTCGAGGTTGGTGCTGAAGACGACCATCGCCTCGAAGGGCGCGCCGACTGCCATCCCAGCGCCGGCCAGCGTGAGGTAATCGATGCGCCGTTCCAGGGCGACGATCAGCCGGTTCAAGAGGGCCCGCGGCGATGAGTCCTGGCGGCCGAAGTCGTCAAGCAGGAAGATGCCACCGTTGGCTTTGAGGTGAATCGGCGCTTCGTAGTAGCGCATCAAGGGATCGAAGGATGGCGACAGCTGCGCCGTTGTCAGCTCGCCGCCGGCTTTGACGAACGGCCGCTTCACGCAGACCCACCGGGTGTCGAAGTTCATCGGCAGCTGCCGGTTGACCCGCTGGTGGTGCAGCGGGTCGTAGAGCCGCATCACCTGGCCCTCGATGTCGATCGCATAGGGAATGTAGATCGGTTCCCCCAGCAGCTCGGCGCAGGCCTCGGCAATCGTCGTCTTGCCATTGCCCGGCGCCCCATAGAGGAAGAGCGGTGCCCGGGCGTTGACCGGAGGGCCGAGCTGCACCAGCAGGTCGGGGCTCAAGGTCAGGTGCTGGAGCGCCCGGGTCAACCAGGCCGCCGTTACGTCCGCCTGGCTTACCTGGGCGCGGACCGACTCCTCGTACTGGGCAAAGGGAACCGGCGCCGGGCCGATGTAGTGGTCGCGGGCCAGGACGTCGCGAGCGCGCAGCCGACCGGGGTCGCTGATCAGGTAACCGAGTGACTCGCCGAAGTCGTGGCTCGTCGACGGGCCCGCCATTCGCCCGATGGTCTGAACCCAGCCCTGCTCGACCAGGCTCTGGATGGCCGGCGTCACCGTCTGGTACGGCAGGCAGGTGGCTGCCGCCCAGTCCTTGGCCGAAAGCGGGGACTTGAAGTAGATGTGCTTCAGGAGAAGGTCGGCCAGCCGCGCGACTGGCAGTCCAGAATCCTCGACCCGGGCTGGCGCGAGGGGCACAAACTCTGGGCTGGTCGCTTGCGGCGCCGGCTGAATGGCCATAGAAGGAGGTCCGCCGAGGCGGCTCTCCAGAGCAACCTGCCGCCGACGGAGTTTCTTGCTGGCCCGGACTCAGGCTTCGAGCGCCGGGCGCACCCCGAAATAGCGTTCGACGCTCAGCCCGTGGCGCTCCAGCTCCGCCCGGGCCAGGGGCTCGAACCGGCGTAGGTACCAGTCCTCGGCGGGGTTTCTCGAGTACTCCAGCAGGCGGTTGTAGGGCATGGTGTAGATGGCGCGGCCCGCCAGGATCTCCAGCATCTGGGCCTCCAGCTCGGGACGGGCTAGCGCCCGACGGAGCGTCACGTGCACCCCGCGCATGTCATAGATCAGCCGGACCCGCCGGGGCACGAAGATCCACAGCGCAAAGAACAGGGGGATGGCGGTGACCATGATGCCGAGGATCAGCGCCAACAGGTGGACGCCGCGGGAGCCGGCCTGGCCGGCGGAGATCAGCGAGTCGCCGGAGTGGATCTTGAGGGCCGCCGCGGTTTTGTGCAGGAAGTCAGACAGATAGGGGACGCCGTTCGGGATTCCCTGGTCGAACGAAAGGATCCAGCTGTCGAAGGTCCTGCCGGCATTGATCACACCCTGGGCGAGGGCATCCAGCTGGAGGACGAGGTTGTTCACCCACAGCCCGGCTTTCACACAGAGGTAGATCCAGGCCAGCATCAGCAGGTCGGCGAACATCCAGGCGAAGCGGCGACCGTAAAGGTCGGGGTACAGGCGCATGGTTCACCCCTTCAGGTATGGAACTAGAACGTCAGATACCGGGCTAGCCTAGCGCGGTCCGACTAAAGCGCTTCGAGGTACTCGATCACCTGGCGAGTGAGCTGGGTCGGCGTTGAAGCACCGGAGGTCACCCCGACGCGATCCTTCCCCTGCAGCCACTCAGGCTTGATGTCCTTCGCCGTATCCACAAGATAGGCCGGCTTGTGCGCGAGCTCCTTGACAACCTGCACCAGTCGCTTGGAATTCGAGCTGCGATCGCTGCCGACCACGATCACGACGTCGCACTCCTTGGCCGCCTCGACAGCGGCTTCCTGGCGGTCCTGGGTCGCGCGGCAGATCTCGTTGTAGGCCTCCGTCTGCGGGTACTTCTCGCGCACACGCTTGATCATGGCGGCCGTGTCCCAGATACTCAACGTCGTCTGGCAGGTGACCGCGATCTTGTCGTTCTTGATGTTGAGCGCGTCGACGTCTTGCGGGTCCTGCACGAGGTGGACTTTTCCCGGTGCCTCCCCGATGACGCCCTCCGGCTCCGGGTGTCCGCGGCGGCCGATGTAGACGATGTCGTAGCCGCGCTCGGCGAGGTCTTTGACCAGGTCGTGGGTGACGACGACGTCCGAGCAGGTCGCATCGACCAGGTTGAGGCCGCGCGCAGCGGCCTTGTCTTTCACCGCCGGCGAGACACCGTGCGCGGTGAAGATCACGGTTCCGCCGTCGATCTGGTCCAGACCCTCGAGCCGGTTGTCGCTGTCGACCAGCTCGATGCCGTTTTCCTGCAGCTCGTCGGTGACATGGGTGTTATGGACGAGGTAGCCGAGCATCCGGATTTTCTCGCCCGGATGGGCCTTCGCCGTCTGTTTGGCGGCCCGGATCGCTTCCACGACACCGTGGCAATAGCCACGCGGCGTGATCTTGAGCACGTTCATCGATTCGAGTCTACCCGTGGGTCAGACCCGTCAAGCTCTCGATCCGTGACGAGCGCGTTACGCCTCGGGTGGAGCCTCTCTAACCGATGACGATCGGCCCGCCGGACACAGCGAGGATCTTGAGAAACGCCAGGATGCTGAGCGCGGCCAGCACCATGATGAATCCACCGACGACATACGACGCGATCCGGTGTCGGGTGAAGACGGCGAGGCCCAGCAACAACAGGATGATGGCCACGAGGATATTCGCGAAGTTAATTTCGACTTTCAATGCTCACCTCCTTCTTGTTGAGCTTCAGGCCTCGGCCAGTGCTCGGTCAAGGTCTGAGATCAGGTCGGCGACGTCCTCGATACCCACGGAGATTCGGACCAGCCCGTCTGCCACCCCGTGTGCTCGGCGCGTGTCGGCTGGAATCGAGGCGTGCGTCATCGCCGCCGGCAGTTCGATCAGCGATTCCACCCCGCCCAGGCTCTCCGCCAGCGTGAACAGCTGGGTCCGCTCGACGACGCGGCGAGCGGGCTCCAGGCCGCCTTTGACCTCGAACGAGATCATGCCGCCGAAGCCTGACATCTGGCGCTGGGCGAGTTCGCGCTGGGGATGGGTGGCGAGCCCCGGATAAAA
>DATNMN010000097.1:0-5955 GCA_035602295.1 Candidatus Dormiibacterota bacterium
TCTCATCCGTGGCCTGGATCGCACTCATATAAGACAACTAGGACTACGGAAAACAGCGTCGCTTTCTGGCGGGAGCCCCGTTTGGCGGCCCCATGATAGCAGGAAAATCGACGAATTCACGCTGATTCTCGTAGCAGATGAGCAAACGGGCGTCCTTCGTCTTTGGACGGGCGCTTCCACTGGGCGTCTTCGGCTTCCTGGTGGCGATCCAGTCGGAGCTGGCCATCTCCGGCATCGCCCACGCGCTGCACGGTGACCTGAACCGGGCGGAAGCGATGTATCTCCTCAACCGAGTGCTGACCGTCGGCTTCTTCGGCTTCCTGGTCGCCATCTATGTCATCCGCAGCCGGGCGATCGCCCAGGACCACAACCCGGTGGCCATCGCCGCGGCGATGATCGGGAGCTTCGTCCTCTACGGGCTCTTTTTGATTCCTGACCAGGGTCGCTCAACCGACGTCTGGGTGCTGGCCGCCAGCGATATTTGCCTCGCCTGCGGCATGATCTGGGCGCTGTACTCCCTCACCTACCTCGGCAAACGATTCAGCATCATCCCCGAGGCGCGCGGGCTGGTGACGAGCGGTCCCTACCGGCTGGTCCGCCACCCGATCTACCTGGGCGAGATCGTCGCCGGTTTCGGACTGGTGCTGCCCACCCTGTTCACCCTGCACATCCTGGTCTTCGCCGTCTTCCTTGCCGCTCAGGTCGTCCGCACCCATTTCGAGGAGCGGATCCTGCGCACCACCTACCCGCAGTACGAGGCCTATGCCCGGCACGCCCGCCGGCTCATTCCGTTCATCGTGTAGATTGGCAACCCTGGCCCGCTCCGCCGCCCCCCTTGCGCCCGAGCCAGGCCCTCTTAACCGGGCCGTGCGCTGGCTCGACCTCCCGCACTTCTTCACGATCGCCATCTTCCTGACGATGCTGATCGCCGCCATCCAGCCGGTCACCGATCCCGATTTCTGGTGGCATCTGCCGACCGGCAACTGGATCCTCAGCCACCACGCGGTGCCACGCCACGACCTCTATACCTTCACCGTCAGCAACCACCGGTGGATCACGCACGAGTGGCTCAGCGAGGTCATCGTCGCAGTGCTCTACGCCTTAGGTCGCCTGCCGCTCGTTAGCCTGGTCTTCGGGGCCGTGACCGCGGCGGGCTTTCTTCTCGTTTACCTTGCGATCGACCGGCGCGTGAACTTCGTGATCGCAGGCCTTGTGCTCGCCCTCGGCGTGGCGGCCGCCAATCCGATCTGGGGACCGCGGATCCAGATGATCACCTTTGCGCTGAGTGCGCTGACCTATCTCTGGGTGAAGCAATTTTGCGAGGGGCGAAGCCGCGCGCTCTACCTGCTCCCCGTGGTCATGCTGGTCTGGGTCAACCTCCACGGCGGCTTCGTGCTCGGCTACGCGATCCTGGGGATCGCCCTATTGGTGGAGGCCGTCCGATACGTCGTCCGGCGTCCGGGTGCGATGGCCCTCCCCCACCTGCGGGCGATGGCCGCCGTCCTCGCCGCCTCGATCGCGGTCGCCATCCTGAACCCCAACGGCTGGGACATCTATCTCTATCCCTTCCAGACCGGTGGCAGCCCCGAGCAGCAGCGACTGATCGTCGAGTGGTTCTCGCCGAACTTCCAGATGTCCCAGATGTGGGCCTTCGAAGCGATGATCTTCCTCATCGTGCTCGGGCTGGCGCTGTCGCGGCGGATCGAGCCGCGCCAGTTGCTGCTGCTGCTGGTCGGTCTCGGTCTCGCCCTGCACTCGGTCCGCAATCTTTCCTTCTTCATGCTGGTCGCCGTTCCGGCGCTGGCGGACTACGCCCAGCAAGCGCGGGAGCGCCTCTCCCTCCACTGGCCGAGGCGCGTGCCAAAGACCACCCCGGTCACCTTTGCCGCGAACGTCGTGATGATCGTTGCGATCCTGGCAGTCGTGGCGATCGCCAGCCTGCCCAGCCTGGTGCAGCGCGTCGACGGCAAGCTGGTGGCGCGCGACTTTCCCATCAAGGCCGCGGACTTCCTGGTGCAACACCCGCCGCCCGGGCACATGCTGAACGTTTACGGCTGGGGTGGCTACCTGATCTTCCGCCTCGACGCGCAAACCACCACGCAGCCGGTCTTCATCTTCGGCGACGCCGCCCTCGACGGCGATCAGTTGCTGCGCGACTACGACCATCTGCAGTCGCTCGGCACCGATCAGGCGCAACTTTTCCAGCGCTACCAGATCAACTGGGTGATCTTCCACTCGAACGATCCGATCATCACCGAGCTCCGGCAGATCCACAATGCAGCGGGCCAGACCGGCTGGTTTGAGCTGGGCACCTTCGACAAGGCGACCCTGATGATGCGCGACACGCCGGACAACCGAGCCTACGCCGCCCAGGCCCGGGGATGACGCGCGCCGGCCCGCGCCGCCGATTCCGCCAGCGGCTGCTGGTGGTCTTCTTGCTGGCGATGCTCCTCCCCTACGGCCGCCAACTGGTGACGTCGTCAACGGTCGGGCAGGACTTCCGCGTCTTCTTCGCCGCCGCCACCGTCGTCGCGCATCACGGCGACCCGTACAACTGGCCGTCGCTGGCCGGCGTCGAGTACCAGCTCTACGACGCGCCGCACGGCCTCGTTCCCGGCGACCCTGCCTACTACGAATTCCTGGCCTTCCCCGAAGGGCCCTGGCTGGCGTATGCGCTGGCGCCGGTCACCACCCTGCCCTGGCCGGTCGCCTATGGCCTCTTTGCGCTGCTCCTTGGTCTCATTCTTCTCGCCGCGTCGTTTGCGACCTTCAGCCTGCTGGGCTGGTCGCGCCGCCGCGCCGCCCTCGGCGCGGGATGCACCCTTCTCTGCGCGGTGGGCTTCATCAACCTCTTCATGGGACAGGTCTCGGTCATCGTCTTCGGTGCGTTGATCGCCGCCTGGTGGCTCGCGCACAATGGACGGCCTTCCTTGGCCGGTGCCGTCTTGGTGCTGGTCTGGGTCAAGCCGAACATCGGGTTGCCGTTGCCGCTGGTTCTCGCATTGCTGGAGCCGGCGGTGGCTCGCCGGCTGATCTCGGGCTTCGTCGTCGCGTCGGCCGGCGCGTTCGGGCTGATGGCGGCCATCATGGGCCTGCATTTTCTCGAGTGGCCGCTTCAGGTCCCGCGGATGTGGCAGGCGGTGCAAGGTCTTCAGCCCGACATCGCTTCGGTCGAAAGCTTTTTCTACCCGGGGCTCACCGGCTGGGTCAAGACGGCGGCGCTGCTGGTCACCCTGCTCGCTGCGGTGGCTTACGGGATCTGGGCGCTCCGTCGCGCCCCCGACGCCCATACCCGCGGCCTCACGCTGCTGATCATCTGGCTCTTCGCCCTTCCCTTCGTGCAGTCCTACGACCTCGTGCTCTTGCTCCCGGCCCTGGCCCTGCTCCTCGGACCGCGTCTTGACGGCTGGGATGACCCGCTCGTCGAGCTCACCGTCTGGGGCTTTGCCGTGATCCCCCTCCTCTATTTCCTGGGTGCGCGGCTTGGCTACTTCAACGGGTTCACGGCGATCCCGTTCTCGCTGCTGGTCATCGCCTGGCACCGGCGCATGCTGCGCCAGCCGGCTGTGCCGGCCCAGCTCAGGGCGGCGTGAACCCCAGAACCTGGTACGGGGTCCGACGGCTCTACGAGGCGCGCTTCCGCGAGCGGGTGCTGCTCATGCTGGTGGTGGTCGCCGCTGGTTACTACCTCACCTGGTCGGTCGTGCAGTGGGTCACGCTCACACCGGCTGCGCTTCGATTCGACTTCGTCAACTATTTCGGCGGCGCCCAGGCGGCGGCGCACGGGACCGACATCTATGCGGACTTCAAACGGTCCTGGGGAAGCGAGGCCTGGGTGGTCGCCTACATCTATCCACCTTTCTTTGCGCTGCTGCTGGCACCGCTGACCTCGCTCGGGCTGCTGGCGGCGGCGCGCATCTGGCTGCTGGTCGTGCACGCGGCGTTCCTGGTGGCGCTGGCCCTGATCCTTCGGATCCATCCTGAGCTCTCGCGCAGCGGTCGACGGCTGTTCCTCCTCGCCGGCTTCACCTTCATGCCGGTCTACCTCAACCTCAAGTTCCAGCAGGTGGCGACCGTGTGGCTGCTGTTGATTACGGCCGCCCTGTGGGCCGCGCTGCGACGCCGGTCCGGCCTGGCCGGCGCCTTCATCGCGGCCGCTGCCTCACTCAAGGTCACGCCCATCTTCCTCATCCCGCTGTTCGCCCGGTTGGGCCGCTGGCGCGTCGCGGTGCTGGGCGCCGTGATGCTGGTCGGCGTTACCGTTGTCAGCCTGCTGGCTGCCCCCGGCAGCTGGCAATTCTTCACCGTGGTGCTGCCTCGCATCGGCCTCGGGACAGCGAACTGGGACAACGGATCGATCGATGGATTGGTGAGCCGCATCGTCGAGCTGGCTCCCGGTCTCTTCGGTGGCGCAACCCAGACGGTGGCCAAGGTGACGATCGCGGCCGCGGCGGTAATCGTCATAGGCATCACGCTCTGGGTTGCACGTGATCGGGGCGTCGCCCCACGCGAGCCGCGCTTCAGTGCGATGCGAGCGTTTGAGACGTCTGCGGAGCAGACCTGGCCGGTCCGGCTGGGCGTCGCCGCCCTGGTCACATCACTGCTGATCGTCAGCAGCGTGACCTGGCAGCATCACCTGGTTACTCTGCTCCTCCCGATGGCGACCGCGATCGCTTGGATCGCCGTCCGGCGGCCGGGTGCCCGCTATGGATGGGGGGTGGCGGCCGCCTACGCGATGTGCTGGGTCGACCGGCGCGCCTTCCCCTTGCCGGCGGACCTGCAGGTGCACACGCCGGGGCAAGCGGCGCTGGTGCTCGCCGCCACCTCGGTCAAGCTCGCGGGCCTGCTGCTCCTCTGGCTGCTGCTCCTGCGGATGCTGCGCCACGAAGAACGGATCGCGGTGCGTGTGCCGGAGCACCCGGTGACCGGCGCCATGGCGCAGCCCGCAGCCTGACCGCGCTCAGGCAGCGATCGCGGTCGGACGACCGTGCGCCCGCCGGAGATACGCGCGACCGTACCAGACGAGGCAAGCGAGGAGCACCACCGGCGCGAGGCTGACCAGCGGACTACCGAGGTCGAGGACGAGAGCGACCGCGACCGCGAGCCAGGCGGGAGCCGGGTTTGGAATCGCCCTCATCCGGTGAAGGACGAAGCTGAGCCACGCCGGTACGGCGAGCAGGACCGTGTCATAGGGCAGCGCATGCGGCGAAAAGAGGACGGCGACCACGGTGGCCAGGACCCCGAGCCCGATCGCGTGGGCGCGTTCGCGCCGGAAGGTCGCGACCGCCAGCGCGGCCAGGGCCAGCGCCCAGAGGCTGAAGCCCAGGAACGTGGGCAGGCGACCCGGCAGCAACGGCGAAACGGTGCCGATCAGGCTCTCGTTGTACCGGGCCACGCCCTGCCCAGCCTCGAGCGCGCTCCAGACCATGGCGAAGAGCCCATTCACGCCACCCGCCAGCAACGGACTGAGTCCCACCGTCACCGCGCCCAGCAGCGCAGCCGCCAGGGGACGCCACTGCCGTTGTGCGCCGATCAGGACCAGGTAGGCGGGCAGGTACTGGGGCTTGAGCCCGAGCAGCATCGCGCCGGCCGCCGCCAGCCACCACCGATCGTGCCTTAAGGCGCCAACGAGGAGGACCGCGCCGAGCAACAGCAGCGCGCTCGATTGGCCTTCACCGAGCAGCGCCCAGGTGGCCGGAAACGCGAGCAGCGCAGCGATGGCGAGGGGCAGCGAGCGCCGACCGAGTGGGAGCCAGCGCGCCAGCAGCACCATCGCGATAACCAGCAGGCACAGGGTGACGAGCTGCCAGACGCGGAAGGCCAGCTCGAGGGACAGAAACGTGAGCGGGACCCAGGGAAGCGCGAGCGCCAGTGGCGCATCGAATGGCAGCCGGGGATCGATGGTGTCATCCGAGAGACGCAGCATCAGCGGCCCGAGCTGGTCGCGCTGATAGA
>DATNMN010000098.1:0-8613 GCA_035602295.1 Candidatus Dormiibacterota bacterium
CTCGCCGGAGGGATGGCCGAGTGGTCGATGGCGGTGGTCTTGAAAACCACTAAGGTGCAAGCCTTCGGGGGTTCGAATCCCTCTCCCTCCGTATTCGGATTTCGGCCGTAAGCCCAGTCGGGACCCGATTCCCCACAAGTCTGACGGGCAGTTTGACGGGCAGTCCGCCATCCTGAGCCCACCAGGAGGTGGGCAACATGGATCGGCGGCAGCAGGGGTTGGGGGCGGTGTATCGGCGGCGCGATGGCCGGTGGGAAGGGCAAATTCGTATTCGAGGCGGTCCTCGCCGGTCCTTCTATGCCCGCACCCGAAAGGACGCCATTCACAAGCTCGCCGAGGCGCGCTGGACGCTCGGCCAGGGACTGCCCGTCAGTTCCGGAGCGCAGTCGCTCAGCGTCTACTTTGACTACTGGCTGACCGCGAACCGCGCCCGGCTGAGGCCGGTCACCGTGGCGACCTATGCCGTGGACATCCGGCGACTGACGCCCTTTCTCGGGAACGTCCCACTGAAGGCCATCACCCCCGGCATGATCCAGTCGACCTACGCAGCGATGCTTAAAGCTGGGCTTTCGCAACGCAGCGTTGAGCAGGTGCACACCGTTCTGCATCGGGCGCTGAGTCACGCAATGCAGTGGGGGCTGACCAGCCGCAACCCGGCCCAGCTGGTCAGTCCGCCGCGGCCAAGCCGCCGCGAAATGACGGCCCTCTCAGGCGCCCAACTCCAGCGCCTGCTAGCGCACACAGAAGGCAGTCATAGGCACCCGCTCTGGGTGCTGATGGCGAGTACCGGGCTCCGCAAGGGCGAGGCATTGGGTCTCGGCTGGCAGGACGTCGACCTGGACGCCAGAAAGCTGACCGTGCGGCGGGCGCTCCAGCGGCAGCCGGGGATCGGCGTCGTCTTCGTACCGCCAAAGAGCGCCAAGAGTCGACGGACCGTGTACCTTTCCGACGTTGGGTGCAGCGTGCTCCGTGCCCAGCGTCGGTACCAGGAGGCGTGCCGCTTAAGAGCAAAGGAATGGCTCAACAGTGGACTGGTCTTCACCAACCTCCAGGGGGGTCCGCTCGAGTCAGGCGAAGTGAACCGCGCCCTCACCCAGGCCCTACGGCAGGCCGGGCTTCCACATATCCGCGTTCATGATCTGCGACACACGACCGCGAGCATTTTGCTCGAGGCCGGCACGCACCCGAAGATCGTGCAGGACTTGCTCGGGCACAGCACCATCAGGTTGACGCTCGACACTTATAGCCATCTCACGCCCGCGCTTCATCGAGTGGCTGCTCAGACGATGGATGTGGTCCTTGGGTGTTTGCGGCAGGGTCCGCTGAGTTAAGGCTGCAAGTCACCAGCTCATGAAGCCGAGGCCCGAGTCAAGCAACTCGCTCGTAGACATGGTGCAGGCCACCCGAGGATGGGCGGGAGCGGATCTCGCCGCTGAGCCGTTCAGGAGCAGCCAGCCGGGCCGTGACCTGCCTATCCCGGTCCGACCTGGATCCCGGCGAGCCGTTCGATGAAAGTCGCGGGCGGCGCGTAGTGGGGGTTGGGCCGGGCGGGGCCGCCGTCAAGCAGCGTGATGGCATGGGTCTGAAGCCCGCCGTAAATGAGGCTGGTCCCGGGCAAGCTCGGCACCCCGTATGTGCAGATGATAAGCGCAGGGTAATTCGTGACGGCGTAGTTGACCTTGGCCTCGAACTCGAGCAGATCGCGGTCAGCCGGCCAGCCGGGTTGCCCCCATCCGATGAATCCGAGAAATCGAATCAACCGATACCCCTCCTGGACGGCTCGATCGAGGCGGCTTCCGATACTGGTGAGCAGCTCGCCCACACTCGGTGCGCCGCCGATCAGAGCCAGCTTGCCGCGATCGATCAACGCCCGGAGGTCTTCGGGATAGTCCTCCTGCAGCCAGGCGAGCAAACGGTCGGCGCGGACCTCGTCGGCGAAGAGAACGCAGAAATCACCAGGTACATCCAAGCCCACCCGCAAGAATGCAAGCGTCCGCCGCAAGGTCTCATCATTCGTGTAGTAGAAACAGACATGGCTGCCAAGTGGAAGGCTGTCCTCGTTCCAGCCGAGCGTCACGTCCGCTATCTGGACGTCAGGCATGGTCGTCGCCTGCCATCGCCGCTTCAATGCCCAACCGCATGACCGTACCGCTGGCTGAGGTGCAATAGGTCAGGTCGCCCCCGTGCGCCTGCGCGACCCCGCGGGCGATGAACAGGCCGAGGCCGACCCCCGGCCATTCAAACCCAAGATGCGAATCCCGACGACCGAACAGCTCGAGCGAGAAGTCTTTCGGAAGCCCGATCCCCTGGTCGGCGACTTCCACCACGGCCTGCTCACCACTGTGCCGAAGCCGGATGGAAATCGCGGTTCCCGGCGGAGAGAATTTCTGAGCGTTATCGACGACGTTGAACAGGGCACTCCGCAGTAGATCGGGGTCGACCTTCGCCCAGAAGACTCTCGGGACGATGTCCAGCTGCAGGGCATGGCCGGTTGAGGAAACGGCGAACGCGATGTCGTGCGCAGCACCGCGAAGCCACTTCACCAGGTCGATCTCCACCAACTTCGGAGCCAGCGCGTGATCGTGAATCCGAGCGGCCAGGAGGATCTGATTGATGAGGTTCTTGAGCTGAACGACCTTGCCGAAACAAATCGCGGCGCTTTTCCCCAGTTCCGGCGGCAGTTCGCCATATGTTCCGTCCAACCACATGGTGAGGTAGCCCGCCAGGACTGCCGTGGGCCCTCCCATCTCATGCGAGATGAGCTTGACGAAGCTCAAGTATTCCTCGTTCTTTTCCAGGGTCTGGCCACTCGCCGAGCCATCGTTCCTGGGATCCATCGGGCGCGCGGCGGTCGTCAGGGCCTGGAGATCAGGCATCGACGAGCGTGACTCTGATGGGTTTCGCGGATTGGGTTGAAACGCAGTGGCCACCTGTCCCCTCCTGATGTTGGATCATCGAGTTCGTAGTTGAGACTCGAGTAGAAGCCGCGCCACGGCGCGAGCTCGTCGAGCAGCCAGTCGATCGCCTTCCCCAGCGGCGACAATGCACCCTTTCATCAAGATGTGCCACTTGCGCGCGAAATCGTCGGGCTCGGCGACGCCGGCGTCCTTCGCAAGCGAGTGGAGAAAGGTCCGGATGTTGGCGAGGTAGCCGGCGCTCGCGGCTCGCACCGCACTGGCCGGCTCGCACATTTCCAACAAGACATTGATGAAGGAGCAGCCCTCGAAATCATCCCGTTGGAACCACCCATCGAACACGTCAAAGACCGCCAGCAACCGGTCGCCAGCGGTACTGGCTCGCTCCATCACGGCCGCCTCCAGCCATTCTTCCGTCCACAGCTGCTCCCGCCGTTCGAGGAAGGCAAGCACCAGAGCGTCCTTTGACGGGAAGTGCCGATAGAAGGTCATCTTGGCCACTTTCGCGCGGTTGATGATCGTATCGACCCCAACCGCCCTTACGCCCCGATGGCTGAACAGCTCATAGGCCGTGCTCAAGACACGTTCACGAGCCGAAGTCGTGTCGCGTGCGCTGCTGCCTCGGGAGCCTCGATCGCGGGCGCCGTTGCCCCGGCCGGCCACAGCTTTCATGCAACCGCCAGCATATCACGCTATACAGAGCGCTCTGTCTTCGGGGCTAACGTGATATGATCGCTATCACATTCATCAAAAGCGGGTTCCGGAGGAGGTTGCACATGTTGTTTCGAACGCTGCATCGATTGGGGGTCCCGAGCGATATCGCCTATGGCGCGGGGGTCCTTTCTATTCTGGGCGCGATCGCCGCCTGGGCGATACGCAACGAAAAGAACGCCGCTAACGCCGAACGCCTCGGGATCTTCATCGGGCTGTGGGCGCCGACGTTCATGATCATCGGCTCTGGCCTGCAGCAGCAGGAAACCCAGCACGGGATGGCGAGCCGTCCGCTGGAAAGCGCGACCCGAACCGTAGAAGGCCTGGCCGACAGTGGCCGCCAGCGCGTCGAGGCGGCCCGCTCCTGACCAGTTCGACCAGCTGAGTTGCCGACAATCCGTCATTTATTTGGGGTACTGGGTCATGTTTGGAAACCGATCGACACCACAAGCCGTCGCCATGGTATTCGGCGTTGTTTACCTGGCCGTCGGCATCCTCGGGTTCCTCCCCTTCCTGGGTGGGTCCTACACGCAAACGCCTAACAACCTGCTTGGGCTCGTGCCGATCAACCTGGTCCACAACATTGTCCATCTGGTCATCGGCGTGGCCGGCATCGCAGCCGCCGCGAGGTTAGCGAGCGCTCGCACGTACTTGAAGACCTTCGGGATCATCCTGTTGCTCCTGGGCCTGGTTGGCTTGTTCGTCCAGAACCCGTTCGGACTGGTTCCGATCGGCGGGTTTGACGTTGCCATCCATCTGGTGACCGGCGCCGTGCTCGCGTACTTCGGGTTTGTGCCTGAAGTCGAACGGGCCCGCGTCGCATCCTAGGCCGTAAGTCGAGGGGGCACCAACCCCCTCGACCCCTCGGTTCCGATACGGTCCAAGGGTCGCACCGCGCCCCGCGGGTCCCGACCGACAAGGCCGTGATCGCGGTGGCGAGCGCGCGGGCGAGCGTGGATCACCAATCGCCCCGGCAGCGGTTTGAGACGCTGACTACCGCCCATCTCGCGGACGCATTGCCTTCGTGCCTAGGTCCCAGTGCGCTGTGGACTTCTGCCGCCCGACAGCGTAAGGGGACCTAAAGCTGATGGCGAAGAGCCAGGTTCTCGTGAAGACGTCCCCAGCGGGGGTGGCTGGCACAAAGAGGACGCCATCGTCATCGGCTAGGACGCAGTCCTGACGACCGACCGTCCAATCTCCCACCATGGCGAACTCCAAGGCATCTTGCGGACGTACATCGAGGCGTAGAGGGCCGGTCGGGATATCTCCCAAGCTGAAGATCGGCAACCCAATCGCTCGCACGTCAGCTGTATCGCGATGCAGCCCCCAGGTCACGGGTCTCTCAAGCCCAGCAGCCTGAGCCTCGAGAGCCGGCTCATTGCATGCCGTGGCCGGCGAGGCGGTTGACCCCGCAATCTATCAAACGCCTTTGATATATTATTCGCTGTGAGCCCAGCGCGAGTTGCCCTCGAGCGCCGCGGCACCAAGCCGACCGAATTCCTACGACTCCTTGCCCATGACATCCGGTGGCGGCTGCTTGGCGAATTGACCCGCAGCGATCGGCGCGTCAATGAGCTGGTCGCCCTGATCAACGAGCGCCCAAACCTCGTCTCGTACCACCTCAGCGTCCTGCGCAAGCACCGCCTCGTGTCAGACCACCGGAGTTCTGCCGATGCCCGAGATATCTACTACCGATTCGAACAGGAGCGCTTTCGCGAGGGCTTTCTGGCATCGGGGTCGAGACTCTACCCAGGACTCGAGGGTGAAGGTGAGGGCGGCCGTTCGGAACGAGCCGCCAGCCTGGAGCGGACGACGTTACAGCCCAGGAAACGGGTGTTGTTCCTGTGCACCGGGAATAGCGCGCGCTCCCAGATGGCCGAGGGTATTCTCCGCCACCTCAGTGAGGGGAGCATTGACGTCGAGAGTGCCGGGACGCGACCTCGGGGCGTCAACCCCCTTGCGGTGAAGGCCCTCGAACCCACCATTGATATCAGCCATCAGCGCTCCAAGCACTTAGATGAGTTCATTCATGAACGGTTTGACTACGTGATCACCCTTTGCGATCGGGCCCGCGAAGAGTGTCCGATCTTTCCCGGGCACCCCGAGCGGATTCATTGGAGTTTTCCCGATCCGGCGGAGGTCGAGGGCGAGGAGGAGCGCGAGGCGGCCTTCCGGCGCACCGCCAGCGAGCTCTTCACCCGACTGCGCTACCTCATCGCGATGATCGAGCGGAAGCGCAAGACGTCCTAAGGTCGTCGGCAGAGACCGCCGGAGCGCGCCGACATGTTTTGACCGGCTGTTTAGCCCAGAAGCGCGTTCCGGTTGGCTACAGAATTGGCACGGGACGCCGGAAAGGGTGCACCGTAGTCTGGGACTCGGCATCGCCGCTCCAGAGGCAGGGTGCCCTTGACGCCGGCGTCCTTCTCCAGTACGCTCAACCAAGTGGTTGAATATCCTGCCCGCCAGCTTGACGCCGTATATGCGGCGATCGCCCATCCGGTCCGTCGTCGCGTGCTGGATCAGCTCCAACCGCGCGGCGCGACGGTGACGGAACTTGCCGCGGCCCATACAATGTCCTTGGCCGCTGTATCCAAGCACATTCGCGTCCTCGAAGACGCGGGCCTCGTACGGCGCACGATTCAGGGTCGCGAACACCACCTGGCGCTCGAACCAGTGCCCCTCAGTGCCGCGGCTGGATGGCTCGACACCTACCGGCGCTTCTGGGAAGAACGCCTTGACCTCCTCGACGCCAAACTGCGCGCCAGGAAACGGCGATGATCGACGCCGGCGTCATCGAGATCCATCGCCACCTCCCCGCGCCGATCGGCGAGGTCTTCCGCTGGTGGACGGAGCCCGACCTTCTGTGCAAGTGGATGACACCGATCGGCAACGCCGAGGCCGACATCGACCTCCGCGTCGGCGGCGCGCTGCGCATCGTGATGAAAGGCGACGGCCGCGTAATCGAACACACGGGTGAGTACCTGGAGATCGATCCGCCGCGCCGCCTCGTCTTCACCTGGGTCTCGCCGTACACGGGCAACACGCAAAGCGTCATCACCGTCGAGCTCCACCCCGCAGGCGAGGACGCAACCGACCTACATCTCGTTCATTCGCAGCTGCCCCATGACGCGGCCCGGTCGCACGGCGAGGGATGGGGCGCGATGCTCGACCGTCTGAGCGGCCGCCTCACTTAGAAAGAGGGACTCCGCCATGCCGGTTGACGTTCTCACCGAAACCGTAATCAATCGCCCGCCCTCCCAGGTCGCGGCCTACGCTGGCGACCCGTCTAACGCGCCGAAGTGGTACGTCAACATCAAGTCGGTCGAGTGGAAGACGCCGCCGCCCGTGAGTATCGGGTCAACGCTCGCGTTCGTCGCGCAATTCCTCGGCCGCCGGCTCGCCTACACGTATGAGGTTGTCGACCTCGAGCCCGGCCGGCGTCTCGTGATGCGGACGGCGCAGGGTCCGTTCCCGATGGAAACCACCTACACCTGGGATCCGGTGGGGGAGGGGCAGACACGGATGACACTGCGCAACCGCGGCGAACCGGCTGGCTTCTCGAAAATCGCGGCGCCCCTCATGGCGTTGGCGATGCGTCGCGCGAACCAGAAGGATCTCGCGCATCTCAAGACCTTGCTGGAACGAATGCCGTAGTCCGCCAGCCTGGGTGCAACTGGCCTGAGAGCGCTCATGGCTGACGGCAACCGTGACGGCAACCGCGGCGAACTGTGGCGAACTCTGGCGAACGTTGGCGGACGGAAGGCGTCCCGATTTATGTACAGGGCGAACGTTGGCGAACTATGGTGAACTGAAAAACGGGGTCTTGAAAACCACTAAGGTGCAAGCCTTCGGGGGTTCGAATCCCTCTCCCTCCGCCAGATTCTGAATACAAATTGCTCTCTGCTCCCGTTGCGGCTGTGATACTGTCGCCCCCTTAACTGGGGATTTGGTATCACCGCCGCAAGAACGAGCCATGCCGAAATCCCTCGCGGCCGTCGTTGCCGAACTCGAGGCTGGGCAGCTTAGGTCGGACGGATGCCGCCGGCAGCAGTCTGATTCTGAAACTGCCCGACGACTTACAGCGGAACAACCTGCCAGCGCAGCCAGAGGGTGGCAGCCGCTAGCAGGCCCAAAACCACCGTCCCTACAAGCTCCCGGGTTTCGCTTCTCCTGGCATGGCGGACCGCGGCGCCCGCCATGATGATCGCCAGCCCGGCCGCGGCGAGGGGCGCAAGCCAGGGCAAGACATGGATCGCTGGCGGCACGATCAAGCCGATGGCCGCGGCGATTTCGGCGACGCCGATGAACTGGCGGAAGGTTGGGTGAAGCGGTGACGCTGTCCGGCTGCGCCCCCGCACTCGCCGGGCCAGGGCCTCGTACCCCACGGTAAAGAGCAGCCCATGGAGCAAAAAGACGAGCGCGAGGAAGACCTGCAGCACCCAAGCAACCGTGTTCAAAGCGCGCCCTCCTCGAGTGGCATAGTCTTCGACTTCGATAGTTGAAGCTTCAACGATCATAGTCCACCATGATTGCTCGTGTCAAGTTAAACTAGAAATGAGATGGCCGAGCGACGCAGGCAGGAAGAGATCGTCCGGCTGGTGCTGGAGCTGAGCAAGACGCTCGTGAGCCACTACCAGGCCAGGCTGGCCGATCTCCACCTCACCTCGCCGCAAGCGATGCTGCTGCACCAGTTGGACGACCCGCTGCCGATGAACGAGGTGGCCGGCAAGCTCCACTGCGACCCCTCCAACGTGACAGGGATCGTCGACCGTCTCGAAGGGCGCGGTCTCATCGAAAGGCAGCATCTGACAAAAGACCGGCGGGTCAAGCACCTCGCGCTGACGGCCGAGGGCCGCCGGCTCAGGCGGCGGGTGGAAACCATCCTCTCGTCGGCCCCTGGACTTTCGACCCTACCCGCTGCCGATCAGGCCGCGCTGCAGGACCTGCTCGAGCGAAGCCTGGCGTCCGGTAACTAGAAAGCGCTTAA
>DATNMN010000099.1:0-9037 GCA_035602295.1 Candidatus Dormiibacterota bacterium
TGCTCGGTCCGAACGGGGCCGGCAAGACCACGATCGTACGGATCCTCTCCACTCTGATTCCGGCGGACGCCGGCACGGCCACGGTCATGGGCCACGACCTCCGCGGCGATGCCGGCGCGGTGCGGGGGGTGATCGGAGTCACCGGGCAGTTCTCCGCCGTCGACGACCTACTGACGGGCGAACAGAACCTGGTCCTCATGGGGCGCCTCCTTCATATGCGGGCGACCGAGCGCCGGGCGCGAACCACCGAATTGCTGGAACGCTTCGACCTCGTCGAAGCGGCCCGCCAGACGCCGGCCACCTACTCCGGCGGAATGAAACGGCGGCTCGACCTCGCAATGACCCTGATGGGGCGGCCACGGCTGATCTTCCTGGATGAGCCGACCACCGGCCTTGACCCACGGAGCCGCCAAACCATGTGGCAAATCATCCGCGAGCTTGTAGGCGAGGGCGCCACCATCTTACTGACCACGCAGTACCTCGAGGAGGCCGACCACCTTGCCGACCGAATCGCCGTGTTGGACCATGGTCAAATTGTCGCCGAGGGGACGCCGGAGGAACTGAAGCGGCGCATCCCGGGTGCGCATATCCGACTGCGGTTCGCCGACGCTGACTCGCTCTCCGGGGCCGCGCGACGACTAGCTGAAGGCACGCGCGACGACGAGGAGCTGGTACTGCGGGTGCCGAACGAACGTGGCATCCGATCGCTGCGCGACGTGCTCGCCCGCCTCGGCGACGATGTTGCTGTGGAGGACCTGTCCATCCACACACCGGACCTCGACGACGTGTTCTTTGCCGTGACCGGCAATCCTTCCAAGGAGAAGAGCCAATGAGCGCCATGAGCATGGCCGCCCAGGACTCCGCCAGCATGCTTTGGCGGGAAATCAAGCACAGCATCCGGCTCCTTCGCTTGCTAATCGTGAGCGCGATACTCGTGCCGGTCGTAATGCTGTTGTTGTTCGACTACATCCTCGGTGGGACGCTCGGCCGCGGGCTCGGTGACGTGGCGCGAGGAGCACCGTATGTCGACTATCTCGTGCCCGGCATCCTCGTGATAACGGTAGCGGGGGGCTGCGTGCCCACGGCGATCAACGTAACCATGGACATGACTGGTGGCTTTGTCGACCGGATCCGCACCATGGCCGTCACTCGCGGTGCGCTCCTGGCTGGACATGTCGGCGTCAGCGTCCTGCGCACGCTTGTCGCCGCCGCGGCCGTCACCGGGGTGGCACTCTTGCTCGGATTCCGGCCAACGGCCACGGTCGCGGACTGGTTCGCTGTCGTCGGAATCGTCACGGCGTTCTCATTTGCACTGGCCTGGCTGTCCGCGGCCATCGGCCTGGTCACGAAGAGCGTCGCTGGCGCGAACGGCTCAACCCTGCCGCTGTCGTTCCTGCTGCCATTCCTATCCAGCACTTTCGTGCCGGCAGCCTCAATGCCTGGCGGGGTGCGGTGGTTCGCCGCGAACCAGCCGTTCACCGCGGTGGTGGACAGTCTGCGCGCGCTGCTGACAGGCGCGCCGGTCAGCAACACCGCCTATCTGGCCCTAGCCTGGTGCGCGGCGATCGCGCTGGTCTCATACCTCTGGGCCCAGGCCGAGTTCCGCCGAGGTACCCGATGACATGATCGCAAGCAAATGATCACCATCGGCCAGCTCGCCGCCTACGCCGGCGTGACGATCAAGGCCGTCCGCCACTACCACAAGCGTGGCCTGCTCGAGGAGCCGCCGCGTGACGCATCGGGCTACCGGCGGTACACCGCCCAGCATGCTATCGACCTCGTCAAGATCAAAACGCTCGCCGAGGCCGGCGTGCCTCTCGCTCGCATCAAGGAGCTCTTCACGGCCGAGCCCGATCAGTTCGGCACGGCGATGGCCGAGATCGACCACAACCTACAGGAGCGGGCCAGGGAGCTCCGTCGCACTCGCGAGCGAATCGCACGACTGAGCGCCGGTGACCGGCTGTTCGTCTCCGCAGATGTCGCCGACTACCTCGACCGGCTGCGCGAACTCGGCGTAAGCCAGCGCGGCGTACAGACGGAGCGCGACGGCTGGATCCTGCTCCAGTCGGCCTCGCCGAAAGCGGCCGCCATCTGGTTTGCCGACAAGCTCGACGCGATTGACGATCCGGAGTTCGTCGCCCTCTACCTCGAATACGACGCGGCGTTCGACTGGTCCACGGACGACCCGCGCCTCGTCGCCCTGGCTGACCGTGCCCAGCGGTGGATCGCCAGCCAGTCCAGCAGGCTCAAGCGCGGAAAGCGGTCGATACCGGACCCGACCGTCGCCAAGCTGTTCGCGACGTCCGCCGGTGCGTCGTCGCCGGCCTGGGACCGGCTAACCGAGATCGGCAAGGAGCGCCTAGGTTAGAGACATCCGTCCGCGCTATTGCGGCCGGGTGCGAATCACGTCCGGGATCCGCGACACCGACGGCAGCGGGCCGATGACCGGCGCCGGCCCGGCACCCAGCGCCGAGAGCACGGCGGCGGCGATCGCCGCATGGCCCTGGTCGCCCGGATGGAACCAATCGGTGCGGCCGAGATAGCTCGAGCCGCCGTCGCTGCCATGGAAGTCATTGACGGCGTAGAAGCCGTTCAGCGTGACGAAGATCGCGCCGTGCCGCTCGCAGGTTTGCGCAATGATGGCATCGATCGCGATCGACGGCAGCCAGCTGCCGATGCAGAGAACGCGAGTCTGCGGGCTCGAGACGCCGCCCACGATCGCATCGTACTGCGCCGCGAAGGTGTCGAGTGGGGTGTTGAACCCGACGTCGTTGGTGCCGAGCTCGATGGTAACGAGCGTCGGGTGGGCCGCCTGGACGGCGCCGAGCTGTGGCAACGCCCAGGCCACTTTTGCCCCGCTGCGCGCCACCAGGTTGAGCGTCATACCCAGCTTCTCCGCCACCACCGCCGGAAAGGTCCCATCCTGGGCCGTGGCAAAACGGCCGGCGCTGATGCTGTCGCCGAGGGCAACGTAGGCCTTGCCCTGCAAGCCCTGGTTATCCGTTCCGGCGTGCACGCCGAGCACCTCGCTGGGGGCCATCGCCGGGCCTTTCGCCCCCGGCTCGCCAACGGCGAGAAGTACGACCACGACCCAAATTAGGTATGTCACGACCCTCGGGGTGCGCGACGGCATTGCCGTTGACCCCATCCTCCTGCCCCTATTCTGTCAGCCGGGCAGGTCCCTTGCCCCCCACAATCGTCGGACACGCCGCTAGACCAGTCCCGACTCCAGCGTGGTGACCATCTCGGCCAGCGCCCGGACGGCCCAGTTTGGACGTTCAGTCATGCCGAACAATTGGAGGCGGGCCTCCGCGAGATGCTCGGCCGCCTGGCGACGGCAGATCGCCTGCGCGCTCGACTGGCTGATGATGGCGCGGGCGGTCTCCATCTCGGCCGCGGTGAACTTCGCGCGCGTCAGCAGCGATCGCAGCACCCGACGGTTGCCGGCGGCGCCGCCCTTCAGCGCCACCAGCGTGGGCAGCGTCTTCTTTCCGTTCTTCAGGTCGCTACCCACCGGCTTGCCGGTCTTTGTGCTCGAGCCCCAGACGCCGAGGATGTCATCGATGACCTGGAAGGCAATTCCAAGGTGGTAGCCAAACTTGCCGGCCTTATCCAGCGACGCGTCGCCGACGCCCGCCGAGAGTCCCCCAAGCCGCGCGGCGCATTCGAAGAGCGCGGCTGTCTTCAGCCCCACCATCTCCATGTACTCGTCCACCGAGACGTCCACCCGCTGCTCAAACTGCAGGTCGAGCACCTGGCCACGGCAGAGCGCCAGCATCGACTCGGTCAGTAACGAGAGCGCCAGCCGGGTGCGGTCGGCATAGCGCGCCGGCAACAGGTCGACGACCGCCTTCGTGACGAGCGCCTCCAGCGCCGCGCCGGCGTTGATTGCCTGGCCCGGGCCCCAGACCTTCCAGACGGAGGGCCGCCCACGGCGCAGTTCGTCATGGTCCTGGACGTCGTCGAACACGAGCGAGAAATTGTGGGCCAGCTCGACGGCGACCGCCGCCCAGAGCGCGTCGGCATATCGTTTTCCGAACGCCTCGCAGGTGAGCAGGGCGATGTTCGCCCGAAGGCGCTTGCCGGGGCGCTCTGCCGCTTTGCGCAGCCCGAGATGATACTGGACCATCTCCGTCAGCAGCGAGCTCTGGCTGGATCCCACCCGCTGCGACAGACGCGACAGCTCGCGGTCCAGCGCCTGGTTCATCGCTTGCAGCCGGTCGGTGCGGCTGGCGAAGGTCTTGGTCTTCATCAGCGAGCCCCGGTGTGGAAAGGCGAGCGTGTCATCGGACTTCGACCGGCGGGTTGGTCCTGAGCGCGGCGATCGTCGGGGCGCCGGCGCAGAACATGGCAACGCGCAACTGCCAGGCGAAGCCATCGAGCAGGCGGCGGACCGACTCCTCGCCCTCGGACGCGGCAGCGAGCACGGCATGCGCGAAGCCGGTCAGGTCCGCGCCGAGCCCGAGCGCCTTGGCGGCATCGAGCCCGTGCTTCAGGCCGCCGCTCGCGATCAGTGGCAGCCCAGGTGCGGCGCGGTGGGTCGCGATCAACGCCTCGGCCGTGGGGATGCCCCACTCCGAAAAGGCGAGCGCCAGCTCGACTTCCTCCGGGCGCTCCCGGCGGAACGCCTCCACCCGCGCGAAGCTGGTGCCGCCGAGACCGGCGACGTCGATGGCCGCCACGCCGGCGCCCACCAGCAGCTCCGCCGTCCGCCCGGAGATGCCGCAGCCGACCTCCTTCACGATTACAGGGACGGGCAGCTCGTCGCAGAGGGCCGCGATCTTCTCGATCAGCCCGCTGAAGTTGTGGTCGCCTTCGGGTTGGAGCGCCTCCTGGAGTGGGTTGAGATGCAGCACCAGCGCGTCCGCCCCGATCATCTCGATCGCCTCCAGGCACTGCTCTTTGCGCATGCCGTAGTTCAGCTGGACCGCGCCCAGGTTCGCGAACAGCAGGACGTCGGGGGCAACGCCGCGCACCTGGTAGGTGGCGCGCAGGTCCTTGTGGGTGATACCCGCCCGCTGCGAGCCCACCCCGAAGGCGATCCCGACCGACTGCGCGACCAGCGCCAGCCGGCGGTTGATGTCGCCGGCGGCGTGCGCGCCGCCGGTCATGCTCGAGATCAGGAAGGGTAGCTTCAGCGGCTTGCCGAGGAAGCTGGTTGCCAGATCAATCGCATCCAGGTCAAGCTCGGGAAGCGCCTCGTGCGAAAAGGCATAGCGGTCGAAGCCGGCGCTGCGCGTGGACTGCACCGAGGCTTCCAGCGATAAGCGCAGGTGCTCGAGCTTACGCTGGGCGATCTTTGAAACCGGGTGACCGTTTGCGTCGAGCGCCATCGTCTAACTCGCCGCCGCCGCGTCGGGCGGGGCTGGGTGGTCGTCGTGCACGTCGGCGTCGAGGGCATCCGGGTTTTCCGCCTGGCGCTTGCGCATCATCTGGATGAAGTAGTCGACGATGATCGGGTCGAACTGGGTGCCCTTGCCCGCCTCGAGCTGGGCGAGCGCGAAGTCCGGCGTGCGCCGCTGCCGATAGGGCCGGGTCGATGTCATCGCGTGGTAGGCGTCGCAGACCGACACGATGCGGGCGTGCAGTGGGATGTTCTGGCCTGCCAGCCCGTCCGGGTAGCCGCTGCCGTCGTACCACTCGTGATGGTGCAGGACGACGTTGAGGATCTGCCGGAAGGCCTTGATCGGCTGCAGGATGCGCGCGCCCAGGATGGGGTGCATGCGCATGATCAGCTTCTCGTCTTCGTCGAGCTTGCCCTCCTTGAGCAACACCTTGTCGACGACGCCGATCTTGCCCACGTCGTGGAGGATGGCGGCCAGGCGCAGCTGGTTCTTGTGCGCGGCCGACAGCTGCAGCATGTCGCCCAGGTCCTCGGCGAGCTTGGCGACCGACTGCGAATGGCCGCTGGTGTACGGGTCCTTGGCGTCGATCGACGCCGCCAGCGCGTTGAGTGCTTCCAACGTCGCCTCGCTGTTGGGCGACAGCATGCCTTCGGCGAGCTCTTCGAGGTGACTCGAGTTGGCGATCTGGCCGAGCCGCTTTTCCAGGGTGGCGACCATGCCGGGGCCGACGGTATCCGCGCTGGCGAGCTGCGCGACGACCTCGCTCAACACCGAGTCGAGCGCGGCGACGCTCTCGAGCTCGCAGGCACCGCAAATGCAGTTACGCCCGCGTTTCTTCGCCATGTACATCGCGAGGTCGGCGCGGTTGAGGAGCTCATCGCGATTCTTGGCGTCGACGGGATAGGTGGCCCAGCCAACCGACGCGGTCAGCGGCGCGAAGATCGTTTTGGGGTTGTACATGAAGACTTTGGCGAGCGTGTCGCAAATCTCCTGCGCCCGGATCGGCGCGGTCTGAATGTCGACCCCGGGAAGGATGGCGACGAATTCTTCGCCGCCGTAGCGGGTGACGGTGTCCTCGCGGCGCATCGTCGAGGAGATGGTTCGCGCGGCGGCTTTGAGCGCCACGTCACCGGCGGCGTGGCCAAAGCTGTCGTTGTAGACCTTGAAGCGGTCGAGGTCGATCATCATCACGGTGATCGACCCGCCGGTGTCCTTGGTGTTCTCGAGCTCCTCGTCGAACCTGGTGTGGAAATAGCGGTGGTTGGGCAGGCCGGTGACCGAGTCGGTGACGGAGAGCTTCTGGGCTTGGTCAAGGGCGTGCGCATTGCGCATGGCGATGCCCGCGCGCTCGGCGAAGGTCAACATCAGCTCCTGCTCGGTTTGACGCAGCGGTTCGATGCGGCTCTGGAAGCCAATGATCATGTCCGCGATCGCCCGCGCCCCGTGGAAGACCGGGACGCGGTACCAGAGTCCGGCCGGCAACGACTTGAGGTTGTCGGGCAGCACGATGTTCGGATCGCTGATCGGGATGACCTGCTCGCCCATGGCCGGCGTCAGCGAGAGCCGCGCTCCCGTCATGTCGACCCCCGTGTACAGCGCTTTGAGCTCGGGGCTCCAGTCGATGTACAGCGACGAGGCAGGGGGCGCCGACTCGTCCTGACCGATCAGCGGCGGCATCTGGACCTGGAGCAAAAAGGCATCGGCATTGAGCAGCGAACGGCCTTTTTCGGCCGCGAGCTGACAGGTCTGCTCGAACTCGAGGTCGCGGTTCAGCTCAACCGTGACCTCGGAGAGTGAGGCGTGGGCTCGCTCCAACTCCTCCTGCAGAGCCCGCTCGGCCCTACGTGCTCGGTCTCCGACGAAGCCGACGAAGATGCCGGTGATGGCGACGAAGCCGGTGCGCATCGCCAGGTTCGTGAGGTCGTTCAGCGTCAGCGCCGTGCCCAGAACGGTGTTGCCGTAGTAGACGACTGCCGTGTAGCTCAGCGCGATGGTGAGGACGGCGACGATGGCCGCGAGCCCACCGAATCGGACGGCCGTGGTGACCGTCACCACGAAGTAGGCGAGGAAGAAGGGTGAGGCCAGGGGGCCTGCCAGGCCGCCGGTGACGGCCACGCCGCCGGTGACCAGCAGGGTGTCGCCGATTGCCGAGATATAGCCGCTCGTCAGCCACGCGGGCTTGCGAGGAAGGATGATGATGAGCAGCGTCAGGTTGTAGATCGCGCCCAGGCCGATCAAGGCGAGCAACGTCACGAGCGATTGCGCGTTCAGGCTCGCTGACAGGAAGGGAAGGGCGCCAAGGGAGACGAGAATCGCGAGCCAGCGGACCCAGATGATGCGCCGCTCCATCTCCATCGCCGAGGCATCCGGCTTCCCTGGCTGTGCCGGCTTGCGTGCACCCAGCTTGAGGTTGATGGTGCTGCTCATGGTTTCGGCTTAGCCCGTGGCCCTCAGGAGGCGATCCGAGCGCGGCTTGGTGCGTGGGACTTCGTAGAAGTCGAGGAGCACCTGGGTGCTGTCGATCAGGTGGCTCAAGAATTGCTGCGTAATCCCGGTGCGGCGCTCGCGGGCAATCGCCTTCTTGAGCTGTTCGAACTCTTCCTCCATTAGATGATGCACGGCGAGCCGCGCGCTCTCGAGCGTGCGCTCGCCCGGCGAGTCAAAGATCAGGTCGACCGAGTTGAAGCGCCCCTGGGCCGCCTCCCGCTCGTGCGTCCGCAGGTCGTTCGCCAGCCGCACGACGCGCGCCGCCTGGCAGATGTGGCCGAAGATCCGGTTCTTGAGCTCTTGCGAGACATCCTGGTACGAGAAGGCGAGGATCGACACCTGGACGATGGGGAAGGAGCTGCTGTACATGCCATTGGCCAGGTAGGCGTCGAGGGTGACGCGCTCTTTGTTCTTCAGCCAGTGGTTCTCCTGGAGCATGGTCCAGATCGACTTCTCCCATACCAGGCGGCGCATCGCGGTCCATTCTTCGGGGACTTCGTCCTCGCGGAACTGCTCCTCGATCTTGCGCGTGACCGTGGCGTTGACCAGCGGCATCTGGCTGAGGTCGCGGTTGGGCCAGAGCAGGAAGTTCTGGCAGACGCGCCGGTAGTCGGCGAGGTCGAGCTCGGGATGTTCTTCTTCCAGGTAGTCGTCGATGTAGACGATGTAGGCCATCGTCCGCGCCAGCGTCAGTGCCTGCTCGAAGCTGGCGCTTGGATGGAGCAGGATGGCGGCACGGCAGACCTCACCGAGCATGTCCTCGCCACGCGGGTTGGCATCGACGAGGTGGCGGATGACCGCGCGCTCGTCGCTCTGCCGTAACAGGGTCTCCTTGAGTTTGTTAATCCGCCGGTCTAGCATGTTCGCTCCTCGCCAGCATGATTCGCGCGGAAAGCACCGCCGACCGGACGACCTGGGTGGGCCCGTAGAGCGTCTTGCCGACCCACATAGGAATGACGGGCTCTCCCTCGGTTTCATTCAGGTAGGTGGCAGCCCGGTTCAGCTGATCCTTCAGCCCGGCACGGAACTCGGCTGGCGCCACCATCAGGGCCTGGACCGCGTAGGCCGTCTCTTCCGGGGTGCCGTGTGAGAACCAGCCCCAGGAGCCGTCCTCGCGCTGGCTGTCCCGCAGCCAGCTAAAGGCCTTCAGACAGGCGTCGGGTGCCGACGCGGTGAGCGCGAAGACGGCGTGGGCGGTGGCATAG
>DATNMN010000100.1:0-5560 GCA_035602295.1 Candidatus Dormiibacterota bacterium
TCCGGCCCATGAACTCGTCGAGCGCGCGCCGGCAACCCGGCCAGTGTCCGTAATCGTCCAGGACCAGGTAACCCGCCGGGTGCACGCGATCGTAAAACGCGTCGAGAATCGTCATCGTCGACTCGTACCAGTCGGCGTCCAGGTGCAATAAGGCGATCGTTCCCGTCTGCGCCGACGCGAGCGTGTTCTCGAACCAGCCTTTGACGATCGCGACATCGTCCATGCGAGCGGCCGACCGTCCCAGGACTTCGCGCACGAGCTCTTCCTGGCCAAGGCATTTACCGACCCATTCTCTTGCGCGGTCACCATCCTGCGGGCTCGGCTGGGGCAGACCTTCGAACGAGTCGAACAAAAAGACGCGTCGACCGTCGCGCGCGGCGACGTGGGCGAGGAGGGCACCGGTCCCACCGTTACAGCTGCCGCATTCGACAAATGCCCCATCGATGTGCTGCGCGCTCACGCGATTGGCCAGTCTCCACAGTGTCCGCAGGCGCGGGAGCGGCACCATGGTGTACGGCCTGACGGTCTGTAGCAGGCGGATCTCCTCCGGCGATGCGGGTGGGAGCGACCATCCCAGCAGCTCCTTGGTTCCCCGCTTCAGCTGCCGGGCCAGCCGGCGGACCGGAGTGACCTGCGGCGGCGCCGTCACTGTGGCGTCCGAAACATGCAATGTGTCAAAGAGGCGCCACTTACTATAGCGCCATGCGTCATGTCTGACACCGTGCTCGAGGACATTGACCGATCGCTGATCCGCTCACGGGCAACGCGCGGTGTCGCCTTCCTGGTTGCGCGCTATGCCGGTATCCGAGTGCTCGGTCTGGCGGCCAACATCGTCCTCTCGCGGTTGCTGTCTCCGGAGGCGTTTGGCATCTACGCCGTTACCCTCTTTCTCCTCGTCCTCCTGAGTTTCCTGGGCGACTTCGGCCTCAGTGCCTCACTGCTCCAGCAGCGAAAGGCCATCAGCGAGGCCGACGTCCGAACCGTCTTCACCGCCCAGCAGCTGCTCGTGGTGTCGATGCTGGTTGTGCTTTTTCTTCTTGCGCCGGTGCTCGCCGGCGCCTATCACCTTGGCCCGATGGGCGTCCTGTTCATCCGCTTGATGCTGCTCGCGGGTCTGATCACCTCACTGCGGACGGCGCCCACCATCATCCTCGAACGGCAGCTCCGCTACGGCAGGCTATCCGTCATCGAAGCGGTCGACTTCGGACTCTTCCAGGTCATTGCCGTGATCCTCGCCTTCATGGGCTATGGCGTCTGGAGCTTCCTGGTGGCGGTCTTGCTCTCGAAACTGGTCGGCACCCTGCTGTCCTACGGGCTCGCGCATTGGCGGCCCGCGTTTGGCTTCGATGCCTCGCGCTTCGCCCAGCTCTGGCGCTTTGGACTGCCGTTTCAGCTCAGCTGGCTGACCTTCTTTCTTCGCGACTACATGATCGCCATCGTTGGCGGATTGCTGGTGACGACGACGCAGGTCGGGTACTTGAACTGGGCGCTCGCCCTGACCGGGGTCCCCGGCCAGCTGGCGCAGATCGTCGGCCGCGTCACGCTGCCGGCTTTCGCGCGCTATCAGGATGCGCCGGCGTCGCTGGCTCGTGCGGTGGAGCAATCGATCCGGGGACTCGCCCTCGTCGCCCTGCCGCTGCACCTCGGCATCGTGGCGCTGGCGCCGTGGTTGATCCAGCTGGTTTTCTCCGACAAGTGGCTCCCCGCCCTGCCCGCGCTGTACTTGTTATCGATTCATTGGACCGGCGCCAACCTGACGAGCCCCCTGGTCAGCGCGCTGAACGCGATGGGTCATCCACGCCTATCCCTGGCGCTGAGCGCGGCCTGGACGGCCGCCACGGTGCTGCTCGCGCTCGTCTTTCTCCAGCGTTTTGGATTCCTCGGCATTGCGCTGGCCTACAGCGTGACGATGGTCTTTGCCTCGACGGCCGCCATCGTTGTGGTTCGCCGCTTTCTCCCATTGCGACTGTGGCGCCAGGTGCGGGTACCGGCCGCGGCCGCGCTGCTGGCCTGCGGCGGGTGCTTTCTCATCCGTCAGCTGCTGGCGCCGACGCTGGTCACCCTCGTGGTTCTTATCCTCGCGACCGGGCTGGCCTACATCGGCATTCTCTGGATCGCGGACGGGCGGCGGCTCCAGGCCGAGCTGCGGCAATTGATCAGCCGGCCGGTTGCCCAGTAGCTTGCGCGCCGCCCTGGTCCTTCCAAGCTTCTTTCAAAGCGACATCGATTTCATGGGCGGCGGCGACCGGTACGTGCATAAGCTGTCCCAGGCGCTCGGCCCCTACTGCGACGCGACGTTTTTTACGTTCGGACCGACCTACCGGGAAGAGCTATTTGCCGGCGTCCGCCACGTGGTGCTGCCTGGCCGGCCCGGCGCCAATCCCGATAACCCCGTGCCGTATTCGCTCGCTTTTGCCAGCAGCCGATTCGACGTTGTGCATTGCTTTCACTTGCGGACGGTCGTCACCAATATCGCGACGGTCCTGAGGCGGGCCGCCCGCCGGCCGCTGGTCGTCACCGACCTCGGCGGCGGGGGTCGCAGCGCGACGTTCCGACTTAGGCTTTATCGCCTGATCCCGGGCTATATCTGTATCTCCGACTACTCGCGCAGGTTGCTGCCGGCCTCGGCTCGCACTCGGGCCGTCGTCATCAAGGGCGGCATCGACCAGGATCGCTTTGCCTATGATGACCGGCCTCGTGAACGGCAGGTCCTGCAGGTGAGCCGGCTGATGCCGCACAAGGGCCAGAACTATCTGATCGAGGCGGCCGGCCAGGATCTCGCGGTCGTGATCGCCGGCAAGGTCGTGAACCGTGCCTATTACGAGGACTTGCTCAAAATGGCCGCGGGCAAGCCGGTAAGATTCCTCATCGATGTCGACGACGCCACGATCCTCGATGCGTATCGCCGCTCAGCCGTGACGGTCCAGGCATCGGTGTATCGCGACATGTACGGCAACCATTCGCCGACCTCCGAACTCCTCGGCTTGCCGCTGCTCGAGTCGATGTCGGTCGGCACGCCGGTTGTCTGCACCAACGTCGGCGGCATGCCGGAGTTTGTGCGCGACGGCGTGACCGGCTTCGTCGTGCCCCCCAACGACCCGGCGGCCCTGCGACGCCGGCTCGACGAAATCCTTGGCGATCCGCAGCGAGCCTCGCGCATGGGCCACGCGGGTCACGAGGACATGGCGCAATACAGCTGGGATTCCGTGGCCCGTCGCGTCAGCGCCGAATACGCGCGCCTCATCGCCTGAATGCGCGTCGCGACCTATCGGGATGTCACGGGCCAGATCGACACCAGCAAGACCCCGACCCTCGACGTCGGTTGTGGCAACGACAAGATCCCGGGTGCGGTCGGCATCGATCTCGTTCCCGGACCGCAGATTGACATCGTCCACGATCTCGATCTCCTCCCCTGGCCCGTCGAAACCAGCTCGTTTGAGGTGATCCGGCTGTGGAGCGTAGTCGAGCACCTGCACAACCTCGTGGCCGTCATGGAAGAAGTGCACCGGGTCGGCCGGCCCGGCGCCATGGTGCTCATCGGCACGCCGCATTTCAGCAGCGCTAACGCCTACACCGACCCGACACACGTGCATTTTCTGTCCGGCCGCTTCCTTGATTACTTCATCGCCGGCACCGAGCTGGCCGGACATTACGGCTTCTATTCGAAGGTCCGGTTTCGACTCGACGAACGGCGGGTGACCCTCAGCCCGTTCTGGGCGCGCCTGCGAATCACGCGCGCGATGAACCGCATCCTGCCGGTCTATGAGAATTATCTTTGCGGCATCATTCGCGGCGCGGACGTGCAGCTGAAACTGACGGTCCTCAAGTAGCTGGACGGTTCAGGACTTGGGGCGCGGGGTCGGCCGGGCGGGCTCGGGCGAGCTCGACAGGGTCGGTTCTTCGTGCGATGGCTCGGGGATCTGAAACGGCGTCGCGCTTCTGATCCGGACTTTCTTGATCCGCGTGCCCTGGACGGCCTCGACCCGTAGCTCCGCAGTGCCCAGCCTGAGGGTCGCCCCGACTTTCGGGGCGGCGCCGAGCTGGTTGAGCACGTAGCCGCCGATGGTGTCGTAGTTGTCGGCGGCAATGTTCAATTTCAAGAGCTCGTTGACGTCGTCGACGCTCACCCGCCCGTCGAGGACGACCTCGTTGGGATTGATGAACTGAATCTCGTCTTCCTCGCCGATGTCGTACTCGTCATGGATGGGACCGACGATCTCCTCGAGAATGTCCTCGATCGTCACCGCCCCGGCCGTGCCACCGTACTCGTCGACAACGATCGCCATGTGGACGCGATTTTTCCGTAGGTCGCGCAGCACATCCTGGACTTTGTTGGATTCCGGCGTGAAGTACGGTTTGCGGGCGATCTCCCGAAGTGATTTCTTCTCGCCGCGCACGACGGCGCGGAGTAAGTCTTTCGCGTAAAGTACCCCGACGATGTGATCGAGGTCGCCCTCATAGACCGGGATGCGTGTGTGGCCGTGCTTGGTCACCAGGTCCACGGCTTTCTCGACGGGCTCGTTGACCTCGATCGCGACCAGGTCGGTCCGCGGCACCATGACCTCGCGAACGCTCATGTCCCCCATCTCGAAAATGCCGTGGATCATCTCCCGTTCTTCTTCTTCGATCACGCCCTCTTCCTCGCCGACGGTGACCAGCATCTTGAGCTCTTCTTCCGTCACGAACGGGCCGCGGACCTCCGCCTTGCCGCCCAGTAGCCGCAGGATCAGCCGGGTGACGGCCGTCAGGACGTACACCACCGGCCGCATCACGAGGGTCGCGCCGGCCACCAGCGGCGCCAGGCGCAGCGCGACGCGTTCGGCCCGCTGCAGCGCGAGCGTCTTGGGCGTGATCTCGCAGGCGATCAGCACCACCAGCGAGAGCACGAGGCTGACCAGCCACTCGGCCACCCGCTCGTGATAGAGATGGAGCGCCAGCAAGGTGGCGGCCGACGACGCGACGATGATCGCCACCGTATTGACGATCAGGACTGTCGACAGGTAGGCGTTGGGATCGCGGTGCAGGCGCTCGATCAGGATCGCCCGCCGGTTCTTCTGTTCGACGAGCTGCCGCAACCGCACTCGGGAAATCGACGTCAGCGACGTCTCGGCCGAGGCGGCCGTGGCCGCCAGGATCAGGGCGATGACGATGATGACGATTTCGATCCAGGCCGTCGTGTCCAAGGCCGCGCCTACTTGAAGAGCTCGCTGACGGAACGATCCTCGTGCACACGGCGGATCGCCTCGGCCAGCAAGGGTGCAACAGAGAGCACTTTGATCTTCGGATGTTGTTTTTCCGGTGGTAGCGGGATCGAGTCCGTGATCACCAATTCTTCGATGGGGGAGTTGACCAGCTTCTGGACCGCGTCGCCCGCCAGCACGCCGTGGGTGGCGAGCACCCGGACGCTGGTGGCTCCCTCGGCGCGAAGCGCGTGCGAGACGCCCACCAGCGTGCCGCCGGTGGAGATCAGGTCGTCGACGACGACCGCGTCCATGCCGTCCACATCGCCGACCACGCGTTGCTCGCTGACGACGTCATCCTTCGGCCGCCGCTTGTAGAC
>DATNMN010000101.1:0-10177 GCA_035602295.1 Candidatus Dormiibacterota bacterium
AATCATGGTCTGTAGGTACGCCGCACGGTTCGACACGTAAGCCTCCTATGAGTCCGATATTCCGTTGTTGTCCAAATTCGGGATGAGCATACGCTCAAAACTCAAATTTCTAGAGGGTTGGTCAGGTTCTCGCGGAGTGGCCGGACTCGCTGCGAAATGGTCCTACCGCAGCGCCCGTGGCTTAAAGACACGAGCCGTCGCTGAATTTGCCGAAACAGCGCCGGTTTTTGCTTGACAGCACCCACGTTCGATGGTAAGTGTCGTGGGCCGATCCTTCGACGATCGCACTAAGGAGGCAGATTGTTACGGGGGGAAACGCGGTGAGTGAACCGCGCGTGCAGTGGTTCTCTTCCACCGGGAGTGCACGTCGGCACTCGGGCCTCACAGGGCTCCGACTCGATGCCGCGTGGCCCTGGCCGCTTCGACAGCAAATCATCGTTCCCTTCTTGCTCCTGCTCGTCTTCGTCGCGGTCGTGGGTGTCGCGGCGCTGACCTACCAGGCGACCGGGGCTGGCCTTGCGGGCTTTGACCAGGACCTTGCTCGCGCGAGCGTGCAAGCCAATGATGCCGTTGCCACGCTGGAGGCCAGCCGGCTCAACGACCTTCGAGCTCTGGCCGCAAAGCCCGGGCTGTCGGTGGCCGTGGAAGCCGGTGACCCAGAACTTTCGGCACTCTTCGCCGCCGACACCAAGGCCGCGCTCGAGGCGCATGTGGTCATCCGCATCCTGGATGGGAGGGGTAAACGCCTGCTCTCTATCCCTGATGGCAAAGCGGGAGCTTCGTACGGCGGGTTGCCCGCCATCAGGCGCGTCCTCACCGGGATCAGCGACGGCCGCGGCGACAAATTCGTCACCGTGGCGCCCGAGAGCTCGGGACCGTTTGTCTACTGGGCCGCTCCGGTTCGCGACACGAGCCGCCGGGTCATTGGCGCGGTGCTGTTGGGCGTATCGATCAGCGAGCTCGCGACGGAAATCGGCCGCGCGCAAACCGGCCGGCTCTTCTTCTACGGCCCGAACGGCCAGCCGCTCGACGCGTCGACCGCCGGGCTTTCATCGCTAAGCAGTGATGTCCGGCAGTCTGTCAGCGCCGATCACCTGATGCGACTGAGCGCCACCGCCAATGGTCACACCTATGCCGTCGCCGTGAGCGACTGGACGATGCGCGGCGAGCGACTGGGATATCTCGGGGTCGGGTTGCCGGCCGACCGGATGGTCGACAATGTGTTCAGGTTGCGGCTTCTCCTCATCGCTGTGTTTGCGGGAACCGCGCTCCTGGTGCTGGTGGTTGGCGGACTGCTGGCGCGCCGCATCACCCGACCGTTAGAGGAGCTCGTCAGCTCGATGGTCGCCGGCGACCTCAGCCATCGGGCCCTCAACGCCCCCGCCGATGAGATCGGGTACCTCACGTCGTCGTTCAACGAGATGACCGCCAGCCTCGAGGAGAAAACGAAGGCGCTCGAGGCGACCTCGTTCGCCAGCGTCGAAGCGCTCGCCCGGGCGATCGACGCGCGCGATCCGTATACCTACGGGCACTCGGCTCGGGTCGCGAGGTTGAGCTTCGAGATCGCCAGGGAGATGGGGCTGCCATCGGACCAGCTCAGCACGCTGAGCCGCGCCGCGCTGCTGCACGACATTGGGAAGATCGGCGTCGAAGACCGTGTCCTTCGAAAGCCGGGCCCGCTGACCAAGCGGGAAGTGACAGCGATGCGCGCCCACCCGGTCATCGGCTATGAGATGCTCAAGGGCCTGCATTTCCTGGAGCCCAGCCTCAGCGGCGTCCGCCACCACCATGAGCACTGGGACGGGAGCGGCTACCCGGACGGCCTGTCGGGGGAAGACATCCCGCTGGCAGTCCGGATCCTGACGGTCGCTGACGCGCTCGACGCGCTCACCTCGGACCGACCCTACCGCAGCGCCATGACCTTTGCGGCGGCCGTGGCCACGATCGAGGCCGGAGTCGGAATCCAGTTCGATCCGGCGGTGATCCGCGCCCTGCGCTCACACGGAGCGGCGATCGCGGCGCTCCTGACCGTGATGGGCAAGTCCCGAGCGATGCCGTCCGACGTGCTCAAGGAGCCGGCGATATGAGCCATCTATTGTCGAGGCGGCGGATCCTCGGCGCCGTGGCGATCGTCGCCGCGCTGATCTGGGGAAGCGGCATGATCGCGTCATCACTGCCGCAAACGGAACGGCTGCGTGCCGGTGTCCATTCCGCCCGCGTGATCGATTACGCGACGGACGCGGTGGCGCCGGGGTCACCCTTCTTCACGACTCGAGCAACATACGACCAGTGACGCCGGCGATGGACCGCCGCGGTGCGCTGGATGGCTCGAGACATCGAAGGCGCCGGCTTAGCGAGATCGACCAAGCGCGTACGTGATGCGCGGTCCGTCGTCATTTGGCGGCAGCGCGGCGGCGGCCGCAGAGAGTGATGGCATCTGCGGACGGAGTGGCACCGGGCAACCAGCTGACTGCAAGCCGTTGTCGCCCGAAGGTCCCTCGCGTCGAGTTCGCAGTGGGTATCCCTTTCGAGCCAGCGTCGTTAGAGCGAGCGTCCCGAGCCATGACGCGAACCGGGTGCCTGCATGTCTACGCCGCTTGATGTGTCCGAGCGCCTTGACGAAGACCTGGGTCGTCATCTCCTCTGCCAGCGCCTGTTGTCGAACCCGCAAGTAGATCAGTCGATAAATCCTCCCGAAATAGCGGTCGTAGAGCGCCCCGAAGGCTTCAGGGTCATGGGTCGCCTTGTCCGCAAGTTCGCGATCAGATTGAGACATCGAAGCGCTCCGGATCCCATTTGATGCCGAGTGACTGCGGTCCGGCCATGTAACCGAGAAGCGCCGACGAGGCAACGACCGCGGGGCTCGCCAGGTAGCCGAGACCACCAACACCCATGCGGTTCTGCCAGTTGCGATTGAAGGATGTAATCGCGACCTCGCCCTTTTTCAAAGCGTCCGGTCCCTGGCCGAAACACGGCCCGCACCATGACTCGCGGATCTCCGCGCCGACCGATCGCAGGACCGACGCGATCGACTCGCCGCCCAACCGCGGTTCCGGGTTTTCGATGTCGCGCTTGACGCCACCCGATCCGGGGAAGATGACGAACGCCTTCGGCGCCTTCTCGAAGCCATGCTCACGGCCGGAACGGATGACCAGGGCCGCCTCGAGGAGGTCGTCATAGCCGCCGTTGGTGCACGACCCGATGAAGGCCTTATCGAAGGTGAGCTTCTCCAGCGCGACCTCGTCGGCGGGAAAGGCATTGCCCGGGGCAAAGGGCTTGGCGATGAAGGGCACCAGCTCCGAGAGATCCAGCGTCTCGTCGATGTCCCAGGCGACCTGGTCCCCGGGCTCAAACGACGGATAGGGCAGGTCGCTGATGCCCTTGCGCCGGTACCAGTCGAGAGTGACGTCGTCCGGTGCGAAGATGCCATTCTGCGCCTCGGCCTCGGCCATCATGTTGGCCACGGTGTTCCGGTACGGGATAGGCAGCTGCCGCTCCGCGTCGACGAACTCGACGCTCATGCCTTGCGCCTGCGCCTTGCCCCATCGGCGCAGCAACGCCAGCACGACGTCCTTGCCGCTGACCCAGGGCCGAAGCTTTCCGGTGAAGACCACCCGCCGGCGCCTCGCCGGCGTGAAGTAGATGTAGCCGGTCGACCAGCCGAAGCCGAGCTGTGTGCTGCCGACCCCAGTGCCGACCGCACCGTATGCCCCGTAGGCGCGGCTGTGCGAATCGGCGCCGGGAATGAACGCGCCGGGGACCACGAGGCCCTGCTCAGGAAAATAGAAATGAAAAATCCCATCGCCGGGTGTTGCGTAATAGGGCTTGCCAATGCCGTGCCGCTCCGCGAACTCCCGGCCGATCGATGTCTGCTTGTCGTCGGCATTGCGGCCAGAGAAAACGAAATGATCGTTGGCGATCGCCGCCTGCCGCGGAAAGATCGTATCGCCGCCCGTGATCTGGTTGAAGGTATGAATCGAAAACGGCGCGGTACCGTCCGACGCCGGCAGTAAGTCGCACCAGACACGCAGCGTGCCGCCAGGCCGCACGTCGGCGTCTTTATCGACCCGATGCGCCCAGACGATCTGCTCCGTGCTGCTCAGGCGCGACGCGGTCTTCGCATCAGGCCACTCCACGAGGGGCAGATGGGTAATGGATTCATTGAACTCACGCCGTCCGACTGCGATGATGCCGCCGGAGCGTCGAATGTCCTCTTCTTTTGGCGTGAGTGGCACCGCGTCGTAGGTTTTTCCACGCGTTTCGTTGGCCAGGCGGCGGGTGGACGGATCGAACGTCAGGACGTCGCCCTCCTGGGCATCCTCCGAGGCAGCCCGGCTTTGGACGACGTGCAGACCCAGGTTCAGCGCGTTGCGGCGAAAAATATCGCCCACGCCATCGCCGCAGACGATCACGAGCTCGAGCCCGACTTCCTCGGCGACGGCCTTGAGACCCGCGGGGCTCATCTCGCGCGATGACCCGATGCCGAAGCGCTCGCCGGCGATCACGAACGTCTCCCCGCGATGCACGCGCTGGCGGAAGTCGGGCATCAGGTAACGGAACGCGCCCAATTTCCAGCGCTCGTCGAGACGGTCGAGGCTCTCCGACACGCAATCATCCGCCGGTGTGATCTGATCCGTGTCGATCGCGTCCAGCTTCTTGCCAGGGATCTTTGGGTCCCAGAAGATCAGCGCTCGCCCGCGAACGAGCCGGTTGCTACGGGCCGAGCTGTCGACCGGGGATATGTCCGGCTCTGCGGGTGACGCGGCTCCCGCCTTGGGATGCGCGGGCTGGATCGTGTTCATGAGGCGCGCGATGATTCAACCCTCTCGAGCCGCTCGAGCACGGCGTCGGCAGCGGCAGTGGTGCTCAGGGTCCCGCCCAGGTCCCTGGTCGTCCGGCGATCGCGCGCGGCGGACATCACCGCCGCCTCGATCTGAAGGGCGCCCGTCACGTCGCCGAGGTGTCGCAGCATCATCGCACCGGCCAGGATCGCGCCGACCGGGTTGGCGATGCCTTTGCCCGCGTGCTTGGGGGCCGACCCGTGCACCGGCTCGAACAGGCCGCGGCGGTTGTCCGGGTTGATGTTCGCCGACGGCGCCTGGCCGAGGCCGCCGACCAGTTCCGAGGCGAGGTCACTCAGGATGTCGCCGAACATGTTGGAGGTGACCATGACGTCGAAGCGGCCGGGGTCCTTCACCAGCTGCATCGCCGCCGCGTCGACGAAGAGATGCTCCGCCTCGATGTCGGGTGCCGACTGGCGCTGCAGCGCAAAGACCCGCTGCCACAGGTCGTGCGCGTGGTAGAGCGCATTGCTCTTGTCCACCATGGTGACCCGGCCGCGATGGCCGGCCTCGCGGCGCTTTTGCGCCAGTTCGAAGGCGTATCGCTGGATGCGCTCAACGCCTTTGCGCGTATTGACGTCCTCCTGGATCGCGATCTCATCGGAGGTCCCTCGCTTGAACTGGCCGCCGATGCCGACGTAGCTGCCCTCGGTGTTTTCGCGTACAACCACCAGGTCGATCGATTCGCCATCGCGGAGGGGGGTCAGCCCGGGAGCCAGCAGCCGCGACGGTCGCAGGTTGACCCAGAGGTCCAGGTCGAACCGCAGCCGGAGCAGGAGCCCGGCGGCATACTGCGGGTTCTGGACGCGCGGGTCGCCGACGGCGCCCAGGTAGATGGCATCGACCTGGGTGAGCTCGCTGAAGACCGAGTCGGGCAGGATCTCGCCGGTCCGCAGGTACCGCTCCGCGCCCAGGTCATAGCTGACGAAATCCAGATCGGTCCCGGTCGCGGCCATGACTGTCTGGAGAACCCGAATTCCCTGGGCGATGACCTCGGGGCCGATGCCGTCGCCCGGGATGACTGCAATCCGAAACGGCATCGGCTACAAGCATATCGGCAGCGGCCAGGAGAAAGATTACGGCCGCCCCCGCGATACCAGTACATAGTGCTGACGGAGGAGAGGGCTCTGAATGTGGCGCTCGGCAAGATGCGCCGCCTCCGCCGGGTCCGCCGCTTATCCCGCCTGACCTATTGGGCGGCCTGGGGATTTGTCGGGGTCGTGTGCCTCCTGCTGCTCGCTGGCGGCGTCGCCGGCCTGGCGTCCGGCTAGGCGCCCCCACCCTGCCCTCCCCCGGAGGGGGAGGGAATCGTCATCTTTGAGGTCTCGACCAGCCGGCTGAGCGCCTGTTTGGCCCGCCCGCTGTCGAGGGACTCGCGGGCCACCGCCATCGCCTGGGGCCACTCTTGCGCCTTGCCGGCGGCCAGCACCGCGGCGGCAGCATTCAGCAAGACAACGTCCCGACGGGCTCCGGTTTCCCCTTCCAACACGTGCCGCAGTAAGGCAGCGTTTTCGGGCGGCGTGCCACCCCGGAGATCTTCCGGTTTTGATCGGCCAAGCCCGAGCTCGGCAGGCTCCAACTCGTACTGGCTGACCGCCCCATCCCGCAACTGAAAGACTCGCGAGGGACCGGTCGTCGTCAGCTCATCGAGCCCGTCCTCGCCATAAAAGACCAGCGCCCGCTCATGGCCGAGGTCCTGCAACACGCGGATCATCAATGGCGCCAGCGCCGGAGCGCCGACTCCGAGCGCCTGGCGGCGCACGCGCCCGGGGTTGGCCAGCGGCCCGAGGACGTTGAAGACGGTCCGGACACCGAGCTCACTCCGGGCCGGGCCGGCGTGGCGCATCGCCGGGTGAAACGTCGGGGCGAAGCAGAAGCCCATCCCGGCGACGTCGATGCACCGCCGCACACCCTCCGCGCCCAGCCGGATGTCGACACCAAGTGCCTCGAGAACATCGGCGCTGCCGCAACGACTGGAGGCCGCGCGGTTCCCGTGCTTGGCGACCGGAATGCCCGCCCCGGCCGCCACGAAAGCCGCCGCCGTCGAGATGTTGAACGTCCCGGCGCGATCCCCGCCGGTGCCGCAGGTATCGATCGTCCCCGGTGGCACCTCGAGCGGCGTGGCGTGCGCCCGCATCGACTCGACGAAGCCGGTCATCTCTTCGACGGTTTCGCCTTTGGCCCGCAGCGCAATCAGCAGGCCGGCGAGCTGTCCGGTCGTCACCTCGCCCGCCATCACCTGATCCATCACGTCGCGTGCCTGCTCGCGGGTCAGGGGCGTGCCCTGGAGCAGCTGTTCGATCGCCTGACTGGGCGTCACGGCCGCGGGTATTGGTACGCGGCAGGCGTTGCCATCACCAGGAGGGCGAGGAGCATCCGGTAGCAGGTCTGGTAATCCGCGGTCCGATAGCGGACGGTCCGTCCACCGGCACGCTGGACGTCGGGAATTTGAACGCAGAGGTCCGCCATGCTGGCGTTCATCCAGTCGATCTCGAGCGTGAACGGGCCCTTTGACCGGTAGAGCGGCCGTCTGGCTCGCTGCGCGTAGGCGCGGTAGGCGCCCTCTTCGATCCGCCGGCAAGCCTCGACCGGGTGAAGCGAACGGGCCGCCTGGCGTCCGAGCGCTTGCTTGACGACCACGCCTTCGATCCCGGGAAGTTCGGCCGCGGTTTCGTCGATCGTCGCCTGGTCGCCGGTGACCAGCGCCGTCCTTACGCCGAAGGTGCCGGCGAGCGCCGCATTGAGCGTCGCCTCGCTCTGCTCGCGACCGTTGACCCGCAAGGCGTAGATCGTCCGTCCCCCGTAGGTGTGGTCCATGATGGCGCGCTCGCTTCCCACGGAGGCGTGATAGCCGACGAAGAAGGCCACTTCGAACGTCGGGTCGAGGCCCGCGCCCATTGAATATGGCTTGTCCGCCCCGCTGATCACCTCTACCCCGTCGTCCAGCTCATCCAGCAGGAAATTCCGCATATCGCCGTGCGAATCGTTGACCACAAACCGGGTGGCGCCCGCCCGGCGCGCGCCGGCCACGGCAGCGTTGGTCTCGGCGGTCATCAATCGGCAGGAACGCTCGTACTCCGACGTCCCGCGCATGACCTGGTTCAGGTGGACGATGCCGGCGATCCCCTCCATGTCGACCGAAATGAACACGCCGTTGCGCTCGGACGAGCGAGGGCGCCGGGCTGTGGCCAAAGTCCTCCAATTCTAGGCAGGCTCCGGCGAGGCCCCTTGAATGGCAAGCGTCTGGGCCTTCTTAGGCCGCTTTACGGCAAACGTTTGGGGCAGGGCGCGTTTGTTCCCCCGGAGGAAAGGAAGTGGGGTCCTGGTTCCGGGGGGCTTGGAACAAGAACCCCACGGGAAAGTATAGGGAACTGCCCCTCGGTTTTCCACCGGTTCCTCATGGCTCTCTTAGCGGACATACAGCTTTTCAATACCGGGCCACACGCCGTAATCCGTCCGCTACTTTGTCCGGATTGAGCATGAACGCGTGTTCGAGGCTGGGACTGAACGGCATAGCCGGGACGTCCGGGCTGGCAATCCGGCTGACCGGGGCATCCAGGCTGGCAAAACAGCGCTCAGCGAGCTCAGCGGCGATCTCTGCGCCGAAGCCGCCGGTCCGATTCGCCTCGTAGATCACCGCCACGCGACCGGTTTTTTCGATCGAGCGTACGCAGGTTTCGATGTCCCACGGGCGCAACGTACGCAGGTCGATGACCTCGACCTCGATGCCGTCCTGGCCCAACCGCGCGGCGGCCTGCACAGTGACCGCACGCATGTACCCATAGGTAACGGCGGTCACGTCGACCCCTTCTCGGACGACCGTTGCCGACCCCAACGGACGCACCGCCGCCTCACCGTCGGCCACGTCCTGCCGCTCGGCCCGGTAGAGCTTCTTCGGTTCGAGGAAAATCACCGGGTCCGGGTCGCGGATCGCGGCCTTTAGCAAACCTTTGGCGTCGGCAGGCGTCGACGGTAGAACGACCTTGAGACCGGGCACGTGACAGTAAAACGCCTCCGGTGATTGCGAGTGATAGAGAGCGCCGCGAACACCGCCGCCGGTCGGCGCTCGAATCACCAGCGGACAGGAAAAGTCGCCGTTCGATCGGTACCGCACCTTGGCGATCTCGTTGACGATCTGGTTGAAGGCCGGGTAGCTGTAGTCGGCGAACTGCATCTCGGCGACCGGCAGCAAGCCCTCCAGGGCGAGACCCTGGGCGACGGCTGCGATACTCGACTCCGCCAGCGGCATATCGAGCACGCGCTGCGCGCCAAAACGTTGCTGCAGTCCATCCGTCGCCTTGAAGACGCCTCCCTTGAGGCCGACGTCCTGGCCGAGCACGCAGACACGATCGTCACGTTCGAGCTCTTCGTAGAGCGCGTCGCGCACCGCCTGCACCAGGGTCCGATCAGGCATCGGCATACACATGACGGCCGAGTGATGCGGGGTCTGGATCGGGCGCCGCCTCGGCCGCGTCGGTTGCCCCCTCGACCTCGCGATTGACGTCCTCGCGTAGGGCCGCGTCGTCGTCCAGGCTGAGCCAGCCTCGCTCGATCAACGCATCTCGCATGCGGGGGATGGGGTCGCGCTCCGCCTCGGCCGCCAGCTCGGCGGCATCGCGGTAAGCGCGCTGATCGTCGTCGGTCGAATGCGACTGCAAGCGCAACACCTCGGCCTCGATCAGGGTCGGCCCCTGTCCGGACCGCGCCCTCTTGGCCGCCTCGGCCACTGCAGCATGGACGGCAAAAAAATCATCGCCATGGACCCTCACGCCCGGGATGCCGTAGGCGGCGGCCCGTTCCGCAACCCCCGGCCCGGCCACCTGGAGCCGCTGCGGTACGGAGATCGCCCAGTGGTTGTTCTCGCAGAAAAAAATCACCGGGCATCGATGGATGGCGGCGAAGTTCAGTCCCTCGTGAAAGTCGCCCTGGCTGGTCGCGCCTTCACCAAAGCTGACGTAACAGAGTGCTCCCTCCCCTTTCCATTTCAGCGCCAGACCGATGCCCGCCGCCTTTGGGATTTGCGGCCCGACCGTGCTCGAGCCAATGATGACGCCGCGACGGCGACTGCCAAAATTCCCGGGCGTCTGGCGCCCGCCGCTCGAGGGGTCGGCGTCACGGGCAAAGGCCGCCAGCATCAGCTCTTGTGGCGTAAAGCCGCACGCAATGGCGGCCGCGAAGTCACGGTAATAGAGGCAAAAACGATCGCGCCCCGGTTCGAGCGCGGCGATGGCCGCCACCTGTGCGACCTCGTGGCCACGCGGCGAAATGATGAACGCGAGCTTTCCCGCGCGGTTCAGGACAAAGCGCCGGTCGTCAAGCGCGCGGGCCTGCAGCAC
>DATNMN010000102.1:0-15510 GCA_035602295.1 Candidatus Dormiibacterota bacterium
GTTCTGAACCAGGCCGGCGCCGTCGCGGATGAGCCCGTGGGTGCCGACCGACAGCGGCGAGAAGACGCTGCCGGGCACGGCCATTACCTCTTTATGTAGGTCGAGCGCCGCCTCCGCCGTGATCAGGGCGCCGGACCCCTCCGCAGCCTCGACCACCACGACCACGTCCGAGAGCGCCGCCATTGTGTAGTTGCGGGCGAGAAAGTTGTGCCGCCGCGGCGCAGTTCCGTCGGGAACTGGCTGACCAGCGCCCCGCCTCCTCGGAGAATCGCATCCGCAAGCACGCTGTGCGCGGCGGGGTAGATGACGGTCAGTCCCCGATAAAGCCCCAGGTCGTTGTCGAGAGGAGAAGGGCCATGCGATGCCCTCCGTGTACGTGAGGTTCTTAAGGTGGTTGGGGGCGCCGGGATGGTCCGGCGCCCCCCTGGTCGTTTGTTAGCGGACTGAAGCCTTCGGCAAGCGCGAGCGGATCTTGGCAACCAGGACGCGGCGACCCGCGTTGCTCGTGTAGGATCCCGCCGCGCCTTCGGCGCCGACCCGCCAGAAGTCCGGACCGGTGACCGGGTCGCCGCTCCGGTTGGCACCCTCGAGGTCTCTCAAGGCGTCGCGCAACGCCGCCTCGTAGTTCTCGGGGTCGGTCACGAACTGGCCCTCCGAGCGCAGGTACTCCAGGACGTAGACAAGCACGTGGTGCATCGCTTGCACTCCCACCGACTTCTGGAGCGAGTATTCGGCAGGCTCCTCGAAGCACTCGGGCAGCACGCGCTGGAGGCCGCGCCAGAAGGCGTCCAGGATCTTGACCTGGTTGTCCTCCGTGATGGTGGTCCCGAAGTACGCCATCTGGAGCAACGGCTTGAGCGAGTTGACCATGCCGGCGTTGTTGATGGTCGTGTCACCCTTGGAAGTCGCTGCGAGACGGATCCGGTCCTTCCAGACCCCTGCATCATTCAAGAAGGTGACGAGAGACTGGGCCCGGACGATCCAGGCCTGACCGCTGCCGTCGAGCTGCTCCATCAGCCCCGCGTCGGCTTCGGCCCGCCGCTGCAGCAGCTCGTAAGCCAGGTCCGTCGGGACCTGCTTCGCGGTGCTGTTGACGACGTAGAACTCGGTCATCTCCATCGCCTCGTCGGCGCCGAGCATGGCCACGAAGGGGATCTCGAAGTCGAACCACTTAGCGAGGTCCTCCAAGAACAGCCGGTCGACGACCGCGATGACACGGTGCTGGCCGTCGACAACGTATAGGGCATCGCCGGGCCTCAGGACGAGGAACGTCTTGCCCTCCCTCTCGACGATGCGCCCGGCGACCTGGTCTTTGCGAAGGTTCAGCAGCAGCGCGGTCGGGAGATCGACGCTGCCGTCCTTCAAACGGGCCACCAGTCTCGCCACCCTCGGCATCTGGGGCGGGCGCTGGTATCCCTGCCGCGTGACCGGGTCGAGGTTCGGCACCTTGTACCGAGCGTGCAACTGCGAGGCCGTAATGAAGCCGGTGGCCATCCTCACGCCCGCTTTCTGGAGAGGCCTCTTGCTCACGAGCACCTCGATCTCGAGGGGCTCGTTTGCCATCTCCTGCACCCGGGTCTGGTGCTCGTCCAGAACGACGGTGACGACTGTAGCTGCGCTCATTTGCGCATCCTCCTTCTCCCCTGCTCATTTCACACCGGGTCCGGCTGAGCGCAGGGGGTGAGGCTCTCTCGGACTACCGGAAGACCGCCGTTGTGGCGACTTGATTTGAATGATACACAAACTGGATCCACGCGCAAGGGTCCACGTTCGTGGATCCACCTCTGCGACCCCTGATCCCGTTTGGCTGTCCCGGCCCGACTGCCTGTCTCATGTCGGTCCGCCGCGTGCGAGCACAACCGCGGCCAGCAGTCCAGCGGCGACGGTGACCTCTCCCGGCGAGTACCGTGAGGTTGTTGCGTAGCCAGGCAGAGCGCGCCATCGCATCCGTCATCGAGGCCGAGTGCCCGCTTTGCAAGGTTGAGCTGCAAGTCCACGACGGCCGCGCCTGCTGTCCCTGCTGTGGCGACAGCTACAAGGCCGAGACGAACCGACTTGAGGTCAGGCAGTGCCCGGAGCACGGTCGCCACTGCGGCCATTGGCAGGCAGTGTGGACAGCCCGAACGGGCCAACGGTAGCTCTCGAATGGACATTCTCCTCACGTGGTTCGGCGGAAAACTGCTCGACGTGCTACCGAACTGGTTACTACGCCGGCTCGTGAAGCTCACTCAAGTCGCCCAGCAGGTCAAGCTCGATTTGCGCGGGCAGTCGCCGGTGACTATCAGCCTCTCGTCAGCGGTTCCCATCATCAACCTTTGGTTCGAGGTTCAGAACCACAGCGTCTTGGATCTTGTGCTCGATCGGATCGTCGTTGAAATCACAGTAGGGCAGCCAGTCGCCTACGGAGTCATGGCGCATCGCTATCCCGTCGCGCACCACACAACGGAGTCGGGCATCTATTTCGTAGCGACGCTGACGCCCGGTGCTGTTGAGCTGATCAAGCAGCAGCCCTCCACGCCAAGCAATCGGATCGTGCGGGTCGGCGCGCGGGCGTACTTCCAGACCAAGCTCGGGTGGTTCGCGGTCGAAGGCGTCAACCTCATGCGCGATCTTCCAGCCTTCTGATGGACGGCTTCTGGCAGACGATCCTCGGCGCGGTGAGTGCGATCTTCGGAGGCTTCGGTGGTGCGTGGTTCATTCGCTGGCGGGACACCGAGCGAGCGAAGCGAGAGCACGACGCACTGATGACCGGGAGGATCCGTGTCGTGCTTTCAGAACTTGCTGAGAACAACGTCAACCTGACGCTCCGCGTTGAGGCTCAGCAGTGGCTCGGTCGGTTCGAAGCATTCGATCGAGCGTTTCGCGACGCAGAGCCTCTTTTCGGTCGTGAGCTTTCGATGGAAGCCCTGCAAGAGCTGTTCCAGGCATATGCCCCGCTCCGCTCTCCCTCGTGGCTGTACCGCCAGGACATTACTGATGCGGACCGTGTGGTGCAGCCATACGTGATTGACCCGCAGAGGGCTGAGGATTTGCGCGCCCGGTTCGCCGCTGCTGGCGAGATGTTGCGGCAGGACCGGCGCTTCCGCGTCCCGCAGCGGCCCGTGGAGAATGAGAGGAAACCGTGAGCAGCCCACCGCCTCCGCCGCAGGTTTCTCCGGACGGCAAGTTCTACTGGGACGGTCAACGCTGGGTGCCCATGCAAGGGCAGGCTCCCTCTCAGTCGCCGCCGCAGTCGCCGCCTCAGGTCGTTGTGGTCAAGCAGCCGCGTGGGGCTTGGAATAGCTGCGTTGGGTACGGCTGTCTCGCGATTGCTGCGGTCTTCGTCTTGGCAGCCGTGACCGCTTGGTGCAGCGGAGCACGGCCTGGCTAGGGTAGGGACGCAGGACTAACTTGCCGGACCCAATAACCATCTTCGTCGGCGCAGTCCTCGGCTGGCTCCTGAAAACGCTGGCCGACAAGTGGACCTGGCGCCGGCAGCAGGTTCTCGACGCATACGTCGGCCTGCTTGAAGCGCTTGACCGCTCCAGCGTGCCCATGGGTCAGCTCTGGACTTCGGGAAAAGATATGGCGAAGCGCGACGAGGAGTGGATCGCCCTCGCGGAACGCGTACGCCAGCACCTGGTGGAAATTGATCACGCACAGGGCAAGCTGGCCCTCGTCGCGGGACAGCGCGGTGCAGACGCCGCGTTCGAACTCTACTTTGCTTCCGACCGGGAATTCAGGAGAGCAATCGCGGTCCCTCCAAGTACCTCGGACCACTACCGAGAGGCGTCCCTCCAAACGGCCAAGGCTTACTTCGATGTGGTTTACCAAGGCCGCAGAGAAATGTGGCTGCGCCACTGGCGTGAGCTACTTCCCGGTCGCGAGTCTACGTTTGAGAAACACGACCGGCGTTTCGCTGAGCTGGACCGGACGGACCCATACCCTGTCGTTAAGAAGCCTGAGCAGCGACCCGACGAAAGCAGCACGAGCTGATTCAGCCCTCTCGCGATGCCAGGGCCACACCGAACGGCTGTTCTCTGGCCTGCTCAGAGCCTCCAGGAAGCCCGAAAGCCTGTTCTGAGTAGCTCAGTGCTGGACCGGCCTGGTTTGGCTCTCAGGCCTCCGCGCAGGGAAGCCCAACACGATCAATAATCGGCTAGTGGGACTGGGCGACCTTCTTCGTTGGGTCTTTAGAGCAGCCCGTCGAGCAGACAGGCGGCGAGCAGCCCGAAAGCGGCGGGCAGCGGTGGCTGAGCAGCGGGCAGCGGTGGCTAACCAACGCACGGCGGTCAAGACCCATCAGGTAATGGCGGCTGCTCAGCGCAAGCTCGATCGTACTGACCGCATGCTGCAGGCCCGGATGGAAAAGCTCGTCCGAACCCGCCTTCGGGACCAGATGATTCGGGACCGGCGAGCCGGTTTAACGGTTGATCCCAAGAAGTACATGCGCACGTCTACCGAGATTTCCGCCGAGGCAACGGCCCTCATTAAGGAGACGTTCGCGCACGTCGAGGAAGGCAGCGACGGACGTGGGCGCCGACTTGGTGAGTCGATGGCCGACTGGCTCACTCGCGTTAAGGACTAGCGAGCCACCAGGACCGGTCGCAGGCATCTCTGAAGTCGTGAGTACCTTGAGCGTAGCTGCGGGTACTAGGTCCGGCCTCCGTCGAGGACCTTCAGCCTGCGCGACAGCTCAGCTGCGTCCTTCTCGCTGAGCCGCTCGGTAACGAACTTCACCACCACGGTTTGGATCCGGATCCATTCCTGCGTGGACTGGAGGTTCACCGTCACCTGCGCGCGCTCGTCCAGCTCCCCGGTGACCCGCGCAAGAAGCTCGAAGTTCGCGCGCTGCTCCCTGATCGCCTTCAAGGCCATGAAGGGATTGCCGCCCGCACGAGCCGCCGTGAGGATCGAGTCCGCGAGCCCGATCAGGTCCTCGATCCGGTCAGAGACCTTGCGCACGCCGTCTGCGATCCGCTCCTGTCTCAGGGCGACCAACGCGGGCGTGATGTGGTTGAGCTTGTGGTTCCGCAGAGCCCTCCTACTGATGCCGAGGCGCTTCTCCAGACGGTTCAAGGCGACCCCGCGCACGAGCTGCTCGTTGATCGCGTCCTGGTCCGGGCTGTGGCAGACGGCGCAGTTGCCCTGACCGCCACGCCTGGCTGTCTCCCTGACCTCAGTCACCGCACCGCCTCCCCGCCCGGCGTGGTCGTTCCTGGTAGGTCACGATGGTCTCGGGCCGCCCTGGACGGAAACTTCCAGAGTGGGATGTTGGACAAGGCTGCGGGCCGGTGTCCCCTCGGTCGGTGTAGGGGGGTGCCCCCCCGCCTTCGTGGTCAGTCATCGAGCAGCGGCCTCACTGGATGGGCAGGCCGCAGCTCCAGCGACGCAGCCACCACCAACACCTGAGCCACGGTCGCGTCGTGGCACCAGGTCTTCATGAACCTCTGGTACTTCGCGCGCAGGCCGCAGGCCGAGCACTCGCCTCTGTCTCCTGCAGTCCGGCTCCGTCGGACTGTCACGCTCACCGTGTCCCCTGTCCATCGCGGTCGCGCGCCTGCTGCTCCTCCAGCCGCTCGATGTAGCGGTCGAGGTTGGCCTTGATCACGAGGTAGACCTGGACCGCGTCGCGCGTGTCGAGGCCCGACTGCCACGCCGCCGACTCGTCACCCTGCGACTGAGCCAGCTCCTGCACCTCATGGATGCTGTAGATCAGCTTGTTGACCGCGTCCGTGATGTCCTGCTTCAACCCGACGACCTGGTCGACCAGCGCCTTCGTGTCTGCGCTCGCCATCACGACGTCATCCGTCCGGGAAGTCCTGGAACTCGGCCAGCTCGTCGAGGAACAGGACACCGTGGTGGTCGGGCGTGCAACTTAATTCCTAAAACACATGAGCTGCGGCTACGTACTTCACGCAACGCTAGGATGCAGCCATCATGCCGGACGACAAGGCAGGCCCCCCATCACGTTTGGTCGTGGAGTTCCGGTGGCTCGCCGCGGCTGGTGCGATCATCAGCCTGGCGCTCGCAGCTACCTTAGTGGTCACCACACGCTCGAACGGCAGCGATGTGCTTGCGACTATTGCCTTGGCGCTGGCGATCCTTGCGTTTGTTGTGCAGCTCATCGTGTTCATCGTCCAAACGACCGCTGCAAGCCAACAAATGCTCCAAAGCGCAGCAGCTGTACGGCCAGATGGCGACGGTGCTGAGTCAGATCGGTGAAAGGACGGCGGGTACTCACGAGGAGGTCCGCAGAATGAGCGACCGCATGTACGACTTGATCGCTCCCAAGACGGCTGCCGTGGCGAGTGCGGAAGGGCGGCAAGCATCGCGATCAGAGCTCCTGGAGTCACGTGAGCGCGATTACCCCCCTGGCAGTCCACCGTCGGTCAACCGCGCGATATTGAGCATCCTTAACACCTGGCCGTCAGAACAGGAGGCGCCGGAGCTAATCAACCACCTAGGGTCGCTAACTCCGGAGCAGAAACAACTGTTCTATTCCTTGCTGTTCGACGACGTTGAATACCGAGACGCGGATAGCCATGCCGTTGGCCCAGGGCTGCCTGCTGATGTGGACGAGAAAAGATGGTCCGACCTCCTCGAGCGTTTCACCCCGACTACGGACAGCCGGGAGTTCGTTGGCCTTTCTGACAAGGGTCGCCAGGTTGGACGGCTTCTAGTTCCAACCGGGGAACCTCCTGCTTATCTTGCGGGAGCTGCGCCTTTTCGCCAGGAGTTCGACGCTAGGCGGCGAGAAGTTAAAGAGCGGACTGCCGAGATTCAACGTCGAGGTCGGGAACAGAACTCTGGTGCAGAATCGGGCCAACCGAGACAACCCCCGCGTCGGCAGGGCGGGACTTAGGTAAGGGCGAGACAAACCCGTCGCCTCGTAGACCATCTAGCGCACACGTCGCCTCGCGCCCACACAACCTCAACGTATGTTGGCTCCAAGGTGCCTTCCGTCCTCTTAGGGGGCGTCGCGAGGTGTACGGATCTGGGCCCTGGGCGAAACGAGTTCATCCGAATTCGAGAAATCGGGTGAAAACAGGCCAAAACCAGGTTGTTTTCGGCCGGTTTCACCACGGTTTGACCGGTGCCTAGGCCCCTCCGGATGTGCCTCGACTGCGGGGCCTCAGCGACGAGAGCCGCTGTCCTGAGCACCGTCGGACGCGCTCACGTACCCGCGACTAGCTGCGAGGCAGCGCATCTGCCCGAGGCTACGACTCGCGGTATCGGCGGCTGCGCAAGGAGGCAATTGACGCCCACCTGGCGCGCTATGGCCGCGTCTGTCCCGGGTACGGCGTGCCGCCCCACACGTGCGAGCGGTTCTCCGTTGACCACATCATCCCGCTGAGCATGGGTGGCCTCAATGAGCTGACGAACTTCCAAGTGCTCTGCCTCGGCTGCAACCAACGCAAGGGCAGGGCCACCGATGTCGCGGTCGAGCGACCCGGCTCCAGCGGTCCTCCCCCGAAACCGGCGACGAGGAAGTTCCTGATCGCGTGACGTGTCGGGAGGGTCGGGTGACTATGTTCGAAGGGAGAAGGGGACTCGGCGCCACCGACCTCTCTCAGTCAAGGCGGAGGGAGTTCCGCAGGAAGTGCGGCAACTTTGAAGTCACAAACTGCAAATCATCAATGTCGTAAAGGATCCAGCGGAAGTCCTTCAGGTCGAAGGGGGCCTCATCGCTGTCATTAAGAAGAGTGACCTCCTTTTTCAATGCGTGAGCGTAGCCGAGCTCATACATGACGTTGGGGTTCAGTCCGCCGATATCGGCAACCAAAGCATCGGCGTTCGCGATAGCCTCGTAAATCTGTTCAGTGATCCGGCCCGTCTTCTCAATCTCATCGGCGCGTAGGCAGCTGACCCCAAGTGCGCCGCAAACCTCCTGGATTTCGCGATACACGGCGTTCCGGATTGACTGAAACGGCATGATGACAAACACTCGCTTCGGCTCGGCATTCATGGGTCCGATCACATCTTCCGATCCAGGCCCCTGAGCCGGATAAGTACGGACCATCTCTGGAATCGTGGGCGGCGAATGAGGAACAAATGGGTTCGGGATGATTGGCCTAACTACTTGGCCATACGCATCGCGAATGGCCCTAAGCTTTCGGTCTGCGTACTCCCGGAGGTCATTGACGCCACGGTATCGCCGGATCTCTCGTGTCACATGGAAATCGAATCCGTCCGCACCCCACCCACCTGAACCACACCACGGTTCCCATCTGACGATGTGGTAGATCCGTTTGAGCTGGTCGACAGACAAGCCGAGCTGAGCTTTTAGCTCGTCACTCGTGATGAGCGGTCCCTCCGTTGGTGAGCCATCTGTTGGCGGTTCATAGACCTGTTCTGCCTTGATTGAGTGCGACAGGATCTGCATGAATACCCCCGCGTCGTCAATCGCCTCAGGGACATAAATGAGACCCACGACGGTGAGGGTCGCTTCGTCGTTGCCACTAAATGGCCTCGACGAGAGATTAGTGAGCCCGCTCGGCATCGTTCCCGCGATCTCCTCCATGTTGAGACCTTCGTTATCGAGAACCTTGTCAACGCGATAGACGGTCGGCCACTTGCCCTGTTGTCGAAACCCAGCGTAAATGGCACCCAAGAGTGTCAGTTGTTGCTCCGAGAGCTTGGGCGGAAGGAACGACTCAGCCATTTGGTCGTCCCGTCGTCGGCAGCCGATCCCACACGGCTTGCCAATGCTCACAGTGGCGACCATGAATGGAACACTGGTTGACTTCTAGGCGGCCGCTGCTCGCCTTGTATGAGTCGCCGCAACACGGACAGCAGGCTCCGCTCTCATGAGCATTCAGGGCCGCTCGGCACAGAGGGCAGAAGCCCTCAACAACATCGGCGACGATCTGCCGTAGTCCGTCGCGTCCGGTTGTCAGCTCGCTTTCCCTCCGGTGAACAGGTCCTGTTGATCGCCGGCTGCCGGATCGTGTTTGACGGCCTGCTGGAACGTGGGCATCACAAATGGCGGCAACTGTGGCTTCTGGCCCTCCTCAAGGAGCTCGCGGATGCTGAGGATCTGAAGCTTCGGATAGTCGCGGTTCCAGACCTCGGAGTGGAACAAGCCCGCCGTGTCTGCCGTCAACCGCATCTCCTTGGTTGGTTCCTCAAGGGTTATGAACAATCCGATGACCGCCTTTTCTGCTTCCATCGCACCCTTTAGGTCACGCACCATTCCACTGTTCACATGGCCGCTCTTGACGCTGACCAGGACGGTCTGGAGGACCCCGTGCTTGTCGGTGAATGTGATCACGCCATCGATCCCGCGGTCAGCCCCCTTCTTCTCCTTGCCACCGACCGGCTGGGCGTCCACGAGGTTGAGCGCCCACCACTGGAACTGGTAGCGACCCTCGGGTGACTGAGCAAGGGCTTGGGCGCCTTCAACTTCTGTTGGCTGTCCGAGTACCTTCACGTCCGGCAGGCCAAAAGTGTCTTTGAGTCTCGCCTTCATTACGGCGATCGCCAAGTAGGTGATGTCGATCCCAATCCATGATCGCCCGAGCTTCTGGGCAGCAATCAGAGCCGTACCGCAACCGCAGAACGGATCGAGGATGACGTCACCCTCGTTCGAGCTGATCGAAATGATCCGCTCCAAAAGGGGCAGCGGTTTCTGCGTTGCCCAACCCAGCCGCTCTGATGCCATCGAATTGACCGGCGGGATGTCGGTCCAGAGGTCTTGCAGCGGAACACCCTGCATCTCATCCAGGTAGCGCTTGTACCGAGGAAAGCCACTGTTCGTGTAGACCAGGCGGCCTTCCTTTTCGAAGGCTTCCATCCCCTGCTTGGAATAGGCCCAGTAGCGGCCCTTCGGTGGATGGACTCCCTTCCACTCATAGAGCGTGTCGCCACCGGGCTTGTTAGCAGTCACATCAGACGTCGTGTACCGACGCCCAGTCTCGGGCTCGACCTGCGCGTACTTGCTGTCAAGGTGCTTTTCTGAGTACGCGACGAAGACAGGGTTCCAAGTGTTGGACTCCGCCTTGCCGTAAAACAGGAGGACATCGTGGACGCGACCGAGCCGGTTACCGCCCTGCTTGGCGTCGGAGTGCGCGCTGGTGCGCTTCCAGATGATTTCGTTTCGGAACGAGCGCGGCCCAAACACCGAATCCAGCACCAGCTTTAGGTAATGGCTGGCAGTGGGATCGCAATGGAGGTAGAGAGAGCCAGTCGGCTTCAGGACGCGGTGGAGTTCAACTAGACGGATCGTCATCTCGACCAGGTAAGCCATCATCTGGTTCTCGCCGACTCCCCTCCGCAAAGCCGCGACCAGGGTGCTGACCTGTTCGGGCACTCGTCCTTCGTGGCGGCTCGTGTTCGTCAGATAGGCATAGGTGGCTTCGGCGCTCGGCCCCCAGTGCCAGGTGTCCTCGAACGCGACGAGCTGGGCGTCAGTGTTGTTGCCCGCTTCGTTCTTGAAAATGACGTTGTAACTGCGCTCGGAGTTGAACGGCGGGTCCAAGTACACGAGGTCGACCGACTCGTCCGGGACGTACCGGCGGAGGATATCGAGGTTGTCGCCGTAGTACAGGACGTTCGTGTCCATTTTGCGCGCCCATCTTAGATCGCCGGGTGCGGGGCGCCCGCGGCTGATGGAGAGAGGCTTAGGCCCGCCAGCGCACGTCGACGCGCTTGGGATCAAAGGTGTTTCGGCCGGGCTTCCTGATCGGATTGATGACCACCGCCTCGACCAGAGCGGCGACTATCGCGCGCCGCCGGTGTAGCTCTAGTTGCGGCCACGCCTGGCGCAGTTGCTCGTCGGCGGGCAGACCGTCCAGACTGACGGCACGGCGCGAGCCGTCGAGTTTTTCCTTGAGGGATTGCTGCCGGCCGAGCAACACGCCGCGCGCCGCGTTCCGTTCAGCGCTGCTTAGGTCCCCTCTCGCCCATTCGCGCTGGACCTGGATCAGACGGTCTTCAACATCCGCCAGCTCGCGGGCAGCATGGGAATCCTCTTTCCCCCGCAACGTCCGAGCCAGCGAGCCGCGATCGACCCGACGCAAGACCGCTTCCGCGACCAGGGTCTCGACCGGCTCGGCCAGGGTCCTGATCTTGCCGCAGCCGTGATGTGGGACGCCCGATGCGCAGACCATGCACCGCCGCCCGTCTCCGCGCGGTCGAGCGATCAGCGGCTTCCCACATGCGGTTCCGTCCGCCTTCACCGCCCCGCAGACTGCGATCCCACCGGTCAGCAAGTAAGAGCCGTGCAAATGGTTCTTCCGGCGGTCCGGGTCATCAGCACAGGCCGCAGGGCATCCGAAGCGAAGGCCTCAACGACAAGGACTACAAGTTCGTGGAGTCAAACGGTCCCGAGGCCGCCCGACAACTGCTCCGATTCGTGAGCGAGCTCCCGGCGAACGCTGGCTGCGCGAGCATCGAACAATTCCTACTAGGCGTGGAGCCGAGCAATACAGCCGCCGCCTCCAAGCCGGTCGGGGACTGGGAGAAGCTGGTGACGCGATCGTTCGAGCTTGCTCAGATCACGGACTGGGACGAGGCTGATGTACGAGACATGGCCGAGCAGCTTCTTCCGCTGATTCGGGACGTCGCTGAATTTGTCTACCCGGCCGCGACTGCATGGGGCCTGACTTCTGCAACGGGTTCCGCGTCTAAACCGGCAGGGTCGCGCGCCTCCGATTCATGACTGACCCCTAACCGCTGAGTCGACCGCGAGGTACACGTTCACCAACGACAGAGCTACCACCACGGCCGGAGCGATCCAGCCAGACGGCTCGTGAGTAAGGGCAATCACGGCGTCGGCTGCCGCCCACAACAGAATCAGCGCACGGAGCAACACGGTGTTGTTCGACGGATACCTCATGTACCAGGGCAACCGGAGGCCCTTGATCCTGCGGCCCTGCACCAGGTCGAGCCCTTCGCGGAACACCGACGAGTCAGTCTGTGATTCGATCGCGAGAGCCTCGCGGATTCGGAGTCTTGCGATCAGGTTCGACCGGGCGTGCGTGATCAGGGTCGGGATCGCGAGCACGAGGCCGAACACGCCGACCGCATAGGCCGGCTGGATTGAGCCTGCGAGGTACACGGTCTTGGTGGGATCGGACGAGAGCGACTGAAGCGCGAGACCAAGGAGAACAGCCTGCGGCACGAAGAAGGTCGCGAAGAGCGCCCATTGGTTCTGGGTGTCGTGTTCAAGGAGTCTCACCGCCATCTCGTAGAGACGCCACTTGTCGTCCGCTGCCATCCGCGTACCTAGCTCCGCTTCTGTTCGAGAGCTTTCATCGCGCGGTCGTAGAGAAGCCAGAGGTTAGGAATGAGGACGACCCAGACCGGCACGCAGAAGGCGGCGTTGGCGCAGCGATCCAGGAACGTCAGCGGTCGAGGCTCCTTCGCACGGTTCTCCTCTATCGCCGCCCCTAGCCGCTTCTGTTGCTCGGCCGAGAACAGGTGCCGACGCAGTACCGCCTCGGAGTCACGAAACAGTCCCGCCAGACGCGAGATGATATCTCGGTCCTCGCCTCGAAACCGGACCCCGATGTTGGCTATCGAGTTTGTGAGAAGGCGGTCGTAACTATCGAGCTCCAGGTAGGGAGCCGCCACCTTGCCAGTCTCGATGGCGGAGAGCAGTTGCGCCAGGGTTTCGGCCCTGCCGGGCTGGTCCCACTCGTGTCGTGTTGCTATGACCCGCGGAGGCATCAGGCCGCGCGAGAGATCGACCATCAACGCGTTGTAGGCGATCTCCCAGTAGATGAACCGCCCGACTCGCTGAGCGGGAGATCCTTTCGTCCTGTTCTCGTAGGCCTTACCTACGCCACCGGCGGCCTCCATGAGCATCTTCAAGGCGCCGAGACCGGTTTCGGCAATCGTGATCTCGTTCATCGCCGCCAAGACCGCCTGCCAATGCTCACAACGGCGTCCGTGCTCCGCGCACTGCCGGACATCAAGGCGGTTGGCGCTGACTACGTAGCTGTCGCCACAGCAGGGACAGCACCCGCGGTCGTCGTATCCAAAGCTCGACCTTGCACAGCGGGCACTCCGCCTCGACCACGGCGGCGATCGCTCGCGCGGCCTGGCTTTTCAGCGGCTCGATCACGATGAATCAGCCTATCTCCGGGTCCGGGTCCTCTGTGAAGTCGCCAAGGGTGCGGATTAATAGCTTGAGCGGGCGCACGTTCGTGATGTCGCGCTGCCGGTGCTCGGTCCATCCGTCGACGCCGTGACCGGCTTGCATCATCAGCAGGAACAGCTCCGAGTGTGAGCGGTCCTCCTCGTCGGACCAGTGCGCCTGCGGACCTGGGACGACGGTGATGCCACGCCTCCGAAGGTGCCGCTCCCACCGAGGCAGGTCGTGTCGCACGAGGCGATCTCCTGCGGTGACCATCGACACCGGACCAGGAAAGCGATGATTTCCTCGACCATGACGGAATTCCGGTGCTAGGAGCGCCCGACCGGCGCGCCCAGAAGATCACTCAGGGTCAGCACAGAGTCATCGATGCGAAAGGTGAGCACTCCCTCCGCTCTGTCATCGGTGTTCTGTGCAGTTGCGCGCCATTGAAGCTCGACCGTTCCATTAGCACTCGGTCCGATCCAGAACAAGTGGACCGGTGGCAGGACACGATTCTGATACGGGCGAAGGTCAACGTCGTCAAACCGCACACCGTTAGCTGATTTGAGATGCCAAACCCGTGGCGACATGCCGGGTGACAACAGCGAGCCAGGGACTTTCCAAATAGGTTTCGCTATCTCCGTCATGAAGGTGTCTTGTCCCCAAGGCATCGGCCGATCCGGCATATCGTCAGGTCCATCCGCCCGCCCGCGTGACGCCAGGACCTCGGCTGGAATCAACAGTTCAACCTCGACGCCGAGTAGGTTGCGTGCTCCTGGGTTCGTGAGGTGGACCTCCACCCCTCCCAGGCCCCTCCGCGCTGCCATGTGGTGTGCCGAGTCCTTGAGGAGCCCTTCCACGTCGCGAAGGTACGTTTCGCATTGGGTGCGGAACTCGCTTGGCTTTCGGCGTTCCCGGTACGCGGCGAAGCTTGAGCTCACGAATTTCTCCAGGACATCTCGCTGGCCCTGTCCCATGAGCGACTCCAGGACACCCGATTGGCCCCCACCGACGCGGGCCTCTTCCAGTGCCAACGGCCCGAGGAGTCGGTCTCGCTCAGCTTGGAGGTACGCGCCGATGTCCTTTTCGAGACTCAGTCGCTTAAGCGTGTCGGGACGCACGCCGACCTCGATAGCGATCTGGCTGGTTGATGCCTCGGCCCGAAGTTGAAGGCGACGGATATCACCACGGGTCGCTTGCTCGGTTTTTCCCTTGCGACGCACGAAAACAGTGCCGTTCAGGTACTTCCCGGTCTCGCGACCATCGAAGTATTTGCCCGCGTCCTTCGCCAAGGCGTGAATGTCGCCGCCCGCGCGGGGAGGCGCGACTGTTATCAACAGACTCGTGCGCCCGTCTACCTCGACGTGCGACAGGGACCATCCAGGGCCGTCCTCGCCCAGGTAAGGTGACAGCTTGTTTTCGATATCTGCTGGATCGATTCGCGTGCCCGAGGCCTCATCAGGACCGATAACCAGGTAGGCATCCCCACCCACAAAAGCCTGTGCCTCGTCCGGATCGCGGTTGGCGAAGCCGATGATGTGCCGAGCAACGTTCGTTGCAATCTCGGCATCGTTTCGCCAGTCGACCCGCGACTTCCACTCCAACCATGTGGTCTCGTCTACCCCGAGACTCCCGTCGAGGATTCCCTCGATCAGGCGCCGCTGGTCGGATGGGCGCCGGATTGGTTGTGATAGGTCGAGCTCCCGCCGCACTCTAGACATCCGAGCACCTCCAGTCCCATGGGTATAGGGGTCATCGCGAGTGGCGGGCTCGCGCGATCCCCGGGACCGTCGCGAGACAGTTTACTCGGGCTATGGAAGGTTGCCAAACAGCATTCACAGGGGGTTGGCAACCGTCGACCGCCCACTAGCCCTGCCTCCGCGCCTCGACCTCCGCCGCCCGTTGCGCTATAGAGGGGTTTTTGTGGCAATAGGTAGGTCCAGACCGGTGCCCTCCTTGCGGAGCTCAGCCGGCGCAAGGTTGACGGTGAGCCGGTTCTGCGGAAACTCGATCCCGCTGTTCTTGATCGCCGAGCGAACTCTTTCGCGCGCCTCCTTGACCGAGGTCGTGGCCAGGCCGACGAGAAAAAAGCCCGGTTTGCCCCTGCCAATGTCAGCCTCGACGTGGACGCGTCGCACGTCGAGGCCCGCGAGCACGCATGAATCGACGCTTCCGAGCACGAGAGCGAAGTTATCGAGGACTTACTCTGGAGTCAGCCCTGGTTGTTAAGACCCAGGAAGTCGGCGATCTCGTCGTGGAACGTTTGCGGCTGCTCGACGAAGAGCAAGTGGCCCGAGTCGCCGACGATAACCATGCGCGCGCCCGGTATGCCGGCACAGATCTCCTTCGCGCATAGCGGGCCGCAGATGAAGTCCTCGTCGCCGGTGATGACCAGCGTCGCGGTCGTGATGTTCGGGAGGCGGCTCCGCAGGTCGAAGGTGTTGAAGATC
>DATNMN010000103.1:0-10780 GCA_035602295.1 Candidatus Dormiibacterota bacterium
ATGCCCAGCGGGACGAGCAGGAGTTCGACCGGGATCGCCGTCGTCAGGGCCCGCCCTGGTGTGATCGTCGGCAGGGCTTCTCCCATCAGAAGCGCGATCGAGAGGGAAAGACCAGCCGCGGCCAGACCGGCAAGCGCCGCGACCAGGGCGACCGGCGCCTCATAGCCATGCTCGATGCCGACTCGCCCAGACAGGCGGCGGCGTCCTACTTCCAGCGCGCCCAGCAGCAGGACGATGCCCAGCACAAGTTCCGTGTATTTGGTCAAGCCGGCGAAGAACGCGATGTTCGGCTGAACGAGCGTGTGGATCAGCCCGGCCAGGACTCCGTCGTGCGTACCGGGGCTGGCATCGACGAAGGCCTTGAAGTTGCGGGCGAAGTTGGGATCGGCGAACTTGTTGAGGCCGGAGAGCGTGAACTCGATGCCCAGGGCGGCCTGGATCAACGCCGACGCCGCGAGCGCGGTATTGCCACTGGCAGGTAGGCGGCGAATTGTGACGTTGGGCGCCGCGGACCGGACCGGTCGCTGCATGGTGTTCATACCTATATTCATGCCCACGTCCGAACCGCCCGGGACCTGAGAGACGCACCGGGATGACCTGATGGCTAGAGCGTCGTTTCGTGCTCCGCCGGCCGTGATCGGAAGGCAACGTAGAGACTCAGGTCGTAAACGAGCTTGAGCGCGCCGGCAACGAAAAACGGCAGCCCGAGTAGGGCACCCTGGATTGCCGCACCCGAGAATATGGGCCCGGCGGCCTGGCCGACTCCACGCACGAGTCCGGTGAAGGCAACCGCGCCGGCGCGCTCCGCGGGCGGCACGATCGACACGACGTAGGCCTGGCGGGCCGGGACGTCCATCTGCGAGAGGCTGAACCTCGCCAGCAGCAGGCCGATCGCCCACGGCAGTGACGGACTGAACGGGACCAGCAGCAGCAGGATATTGCTGGGGATGTGGGTGAAGACCATCGTGCGGATCAGGCCGATGCGGTTGGCGAGGCGCCCGGAAACCTCGTAAGAGATGGCCTGCATCAGCGCAATCGCCGCAAAGGCGGGGCCGAGGACGTTGGCCGGCGCGCCAAATCGGACATGAAGCCAGTAGGCGATGACGGCGTTGACGACGAGGCCACCGCCCAGGGCGTCGATCGCAAAGAGCGCCGAGAGAGGTGCCAGCGCCCGGATCTGCGCTGAGGAAAGCGCGGCCGCCCGGACGGGTGCCTCCGCTCGAGGGGAGAGGAGCATGGCGAGTGCCGCGGTTATCAGGCCGATGACGCCGTACACCGCAAAGAGAACCTGGCCCCGCGAAAGATCGGTGGCGGTCCCCGCCACTAAGCCGCCGGCGGCGGCAGCCAGCCCGCCGGTAAGTGAATAGCGCGCAAAGGCGACGTTGCGGCGCTGGGGTTGGACCGACTCGGCGAGTGCCGCTTGCTCGATCGAGGCGAACGGCCCGAGGTCGACGCTTGCGGCGCCGAGCATGCCGGTGAAAGCGGCGAGCCCAATCAGGAACGGAGCATTCGCGAAGGCGAGGTCGAGGCCCGCGAACGCCATGAGCAGGCCGGCAAGCGCGAGTGTGTTGCGACGGCCGATTCTTGCCGAGAGTGCGGCCGCGATGACGCCGGCGATCGCCGCGCTCAGCAAACCTAGGCTCAGGACGAGGCCGATAACGCTGGCGGTGAGGCCGCGGCGCTCGAGGTGGAGCCCAATCAGGACGGCCGCCATCCCGAAGCCGAAGGCGCGCGACAGGCGGGCGGCCAGGATTAGCGCGAAGTCGCGGGACATCAGGAAGTGGAATTAGTCAGGCACTGCCACCCTGCTCTTGCACCAGGTGTAGAGCGCGTCGTACATAGGACTCTCCAGCCGGATCTTTTCGTGGTCGGCCTCGCCGTGCACGAGGGCAAAGCCGCGCGCAATCGCACTCAGCCCGGCCGACTGCGGCGTGATCTGGATGTCTTCGTCCACGTCGGCGCCGTGGACGATGCGCGCCAGCTCGTTCAGCGCGGGATCGGTCAGCTGATATTTCAGGATGATCGATTCGAAGCTGCATCGTCCATCTACATGGCCCAGCTCAACGTTGGGGACGTCGTAGGGGATCGCGCGTTCACGCTGCGCCGTCGCCGTGACCTGATCCGCGGGGACGAACAAGAACTCTGCTTGCGGATCCACGAACCGCTTGATCAGCCAGGGGCACGCGACCCGGTCGACATTGGCATTGGCGCGGGTGATCCACTTCATACCTTGAGTATGGACTCGCCCGACACTGGGTCCGAGCCGATAACATTGGCTCTCTAGGAGGGCTGGCTTTGGCGCAGGCGTTCGCCGTGGAAACCCACGGCTTGACCAAGAGATATTCGACCGGCGTGCTTGCGGTCGATAACCTCGACCTTCGAGTGAGGACTGGGGAGGTGTACGGCTTCCTGGGGCCGAACGGGGCGGGCAAGACGACGACATTGAGGCTTCTTTCTGGGCTGCTTCGTCCGACGACCGGGAGTGCCACCGTCGCAGGCGCGGCGCCCGGGAGTCCCGCAAGCCTGGCCCGAATGGGCGCGATGGTCGAGACGCCAGCCTTTTACCCGTACCTCTCGGGACGCGACAACCTGCGAGTGGTGGCCGGCTATGCGAGCCTCGCAAAATCTCGAATCGAGCCCGTGCTGAAACAGGTCGACCTGACTGACCGCGCCAGGCACAAATTCAAGACCTATTCGACGGGAATGAAGCAGCGGCTCGGCGTCGCGGCCGCGCTGCTGAAGGGTCCGGACCTTCTGATCCTGGACGAGCCCACCAGCGGTCTCGATCCCCAGGGCACGATCGAGATGCGGGCGCTGATCAAGGAGCTGAAGCAGGGCGGCCGCACGGTACTGCTCTCCAGCCATCTCCTGAACGAAGTGGAGCTCACCTGCGACCGCGTGGGCGTGATCGCCAAAGGCAAGCTCGTCGCCGAGGGCACTGTTGATGAGCTGCGGGCCCGCAGCGGCGGAATCGCACTTCTCGTCCGGGCCACACCGCTGGACCAGGCTCGACGATTGCTCGAGTCGCTGCTCAAACCGGAGCAGGTGCGCGTCGAGGCCGGCGCCTTCGTCCTGTCCGTTGACCCCTCGCAGGCGGCGTCGATCAATCGGCGCCTTGTGTCCGATGGGATCGACGTCAGCGAGTTGCGCATCTCCGAGCAATCGCTCGAAGACCTATTCCTCCAGTTGACCGAGAACCCGCCAGGCGTGACCGGATGATTGCCAGCTTTAGTGCCGAGAGCCTGAAGGCCCGAAAGCGCTGGGCCAACTGGATCCTCGTCGGCATTCTTCTTGCGTGGATCCTCCTGCTTATCTACCTGACCTTCTTCCTGGTGGTGACGCTATCGCCCAAGAGCATCCAGGGCCCGATCCCGGCGAGCGTTCTCAAGCGGCGCCTCTTCCCCGAGAACTTTGTGCCAAGCGTCCTGAACGCCGGCTCGAGCATCGGAGCGGCCATCATGCTGATCTTCGGCGCCCTCAGTACCGCGAGCGAGTTTGGCTGGCTGACAGTGCAAACGATCCTGATTCAGAAGCCGACGCGCGCCGCGGTGCTCGGTGGAAAGCTGCTCTTACTCGGTGTCGCGACGCTCCTGGTCGGCGTGGCCATGTTTGCGGCCGCGGCGCTCGCCTCGTATGCTGCGGTGACGCTCGATGGCAGTTCGAGTGCCTGGCCAACATTGGAAGTGATGTTGAAGGGCTTTGGTGCGCTCGTTCTCCAACTGGCCGTCTGGACCGCGTTCGGTGCGTTCCTTGGGATTGCCTTCCGGAGTGCGGCAGCGGCGATCGGCGGCGGCTTGGTCTACCTCTTCGTCGGCGAAGCTCTTTTGGGTGGTTTGTTTCGAAACACGCCGATCGTGAAGGAAGTTCTTAAGTTCCTGCCCGGCATCAACGCCGACGGGGTCAACGCGGCTTTCCCCGTAACGATCCGTGATACCAGCGCAACGACGCAGCTCGTCAGTGCCGGTCGTGGCGTACTCACGCTGCTGATCTACCTGGTCGTTTTCTCGATCCTGAGCCTTCTGATCTTCCAGCGTCGCGACGTCGGTGGGAGCTAAGCCGAAAAGCCGAGCGCGTCCTCAGCGTCTTCTCATGAAACTGCGACATGCTGGCTTGCGTGCTGAAGCGGCTCGCGACTGTCATCGCGTCCGCCCTGGCGTCGGTGATCGTGCCGGCGGCCGCGTTCCCAACCATTACCGTCGACCCCGCCCCGCCGCCATTGAACCCCCCACTCGTCGGGTTCTCGTTTAGTCCGGCCGCGGTCCCTTCCGGCGTCGATCCGGAGCAGGCGCTGGCGACCCTCCTCTCGACGCTGCAACCGGACCTGGTCCGACTGCCGATCTACTGGAGCACGGTGGCACCGACACCGACCTCGCTCGACTATACGCAAGTCGACCGGCTGATCGCGACCATCCAGGCGCACAACAGCAAGAAGGGTTCGCGCCAGACCCAGGTCGTCCTGGTGGTCGGTGCCCGCAACCTCGTGTATCCGGAGGTGCACCTGCCGGACTGGCTGGATACGAGGGACGTTCACAAGCTCGACAAACTGCTGAAGACGGCGACCTATCACACCTACCTGGAGACCACCTATCGCCGTTACGCGTCGCTGACATTCCTCCGAGCCTGGCAGGTCGAAAACGAGCCGCTCGACAACGCGAGCCTCAACGCGCTGACGAATGGGGCGCTGCCCGCGTCGACGATTCGGTCGGAGGTCGACCTGCTCCGCTCCATCGATCTGGTGCATGACGTGGTCGTGACGACCTTCAACTCCTCGCACGTCAGCCTCGACGCGAGGGCGGCGAGCCCGCTCGCCTGGCTCTACGCCCATTTGCCTGGAGCCAAGCCCGCGGGCCACCCCGCGCAGGTCTTGACGATGGGAGATACGCTGGGCCTTGACTTGTACGTCGTCACCGCGTCGACGCCGCTCGACGTCGTGACCGCCAGCACCCGCATCGCCTGGAAAGAGGAAACGCTCGATTACTGGCAGGGACAGGCGCAGGCCCACGGGCGGGCGCTCTGGGTCACCGAGATGCAGGCGACGCCGTGGATCGGGACCACCGGCTTCACAATCGACGACCTGATCGCCAGCGCCCTGGCCTACCGTGGCCACGGCGTCAGCGTCTACCTGCTCTGGGGTGTGGAAAACTGGCTCGATTCGCCCGCGTGGATGCAGGCTGGCACCGAGTCGATCACGCTGCTCCGCGGCCGCTGATCGATCTGGCTCATTTCTTAACCCTTTCTCACTCGCGGTTCAGGAGCAATTTAGCTTCTTCTGGGAGTATTTCTGACATCGCTGCTAGCAAGATCGCCCGCGTCGTGGCGGCACCGCTGGTCACGCTATTGCTGGCGACCGCGTGTCAGCCCGCAGCGACTTCCACGCCTGGCGCGAAGGCGAGTGGGACCGGCGCGTCGGCCTCCGCTTCGCCCAGCCCGACGCCGGCTGCGAAGCACGTCTTCGTGATCGTGCTGGAGAACACCTCGTACCAGCTGGCGCTCGCGCAGCCGTACATCGCCAGCCTGGCCCAGCAGTACGCACTGGCGACGAACTACCACTCGGTGGCCAATCCGAGCCTGCCCAATTACCTCGCGATGACCTCCGGGTCGACCTGGGGAATTCGGGACGACGGGTATCACCGCTTGTCTCCCGGTGGCGTCGGCAGTGAGCTCAGCGACGCCGGCATCTCGTGGAAGGCCTATATGGAGGGGTTCACAGGCGATTGCTTCAACAGCCCCTATCCTTATGCGCTCAAGCACAATCCCTACGCCTATTACGGTGGCACATGCCCGGCGAACGTGGTGCCAATGACGGACCTCGCGACGGATCTGAATGGCGACACGCCGCAGCTTTCGTGGATCACTCCCGGGCTCTGCAACGACGGCCATGATTGCGGGATCCGAACCGCGGACCAGTGGCTTTCGCAGGTGGTCCCGCAGATCACGAGCTCGCCGGCCTGGCGGCAGGACGGCGTCCTCTTCATCGCCTGGGATGAGTCGAGCGCCGCGGATGGCCGGGTCGCGCTGCTCGTCGTGACGCCGTCCCTGCGGGGCCAGATCGCCACACCGCTCGACCACTACTCGCTGTCGGCGACGATCAGCGACCAGCTGGGCGTGCCGCGGCTGGGGGAGGCGCAGCAGGCAGCTTCGCTTTCGCAGCAGCTACAGGCTGCGCGCGCCAAGGGATCGCCTCCGGCGGGATAGGGCTCGCAATCCCATCAGGCGGCAGCCTGGTCGTCGGCGCGCTCGCCGAGGCTGCGCAGGAGCGCTCGGACGGCCGGCTCCCAGAGGTGGGTTCCCGACTCCTCGCGAAGAATGCGGAGCGCATGCTCGTTGTCGAAGGCCTGGCGATAGGGCCGATTGGTGGTGAGGACGTCGTATGTGTCCGCCACGGCTAGGATGCGCGCCTCGAGCGGAATCGCCTCACCGCGCAGGCCGCGCGGGTAGCCGCTCCCATCGATGCGCTCGTGATGCGCGATAACGATTTCCGCCTCGCGGCGCAGGCTGGGCACACGAAGCAGGATCTCCTGGCCGAGTTCGGGGTGACGCTTGATAACGGCCCACTCGGCGGCGTTGAGCGGACCAGGCTTGTTCAGGATGGCGTCAGGGATGCCGATCTTGCCCACGTCGTGGAGCAGCCCGGCCCGCGCGAGTGTGCGCAGTGCATCGGTCGGCAGCTCCATGGCCCGTCCGATCTGGACCGCCAGCTCAGCGACTCGGGTGTTGTGACCCTTGGTGTTCTCGTCTTTGGCTTCGACTGCCGCGGCCAGCGCGGCGATCGATTCGGCGTGCTCGAGCTCCACGCCGACCTTGACCTCCAGCTCGAGGGTGGCTTCCATCACCGCGCGGAGGGACATGCCCTTCGCGCGCTGCGCGGCCAGCGACCAGACCGCGAGGCCGACGCTGATCAGCATCAGAACGTGGTACATCCACCAGGAGAGTCGCCACACCTGGCCCAGCATCATGATGAGCTGCGCCTCGACCAGCAGCATGAAGGAGAGCACGAGCACCCCCTGGAGAGGCAAACGCGCCACGAGATAGGAGTTGGCCTGACGCCATGCGCAGAACAGCAACAACAGGATGGTCGCGCTGCCCATTACCGTGGAGTACGGCCGCACACCAAACGGCAGATTGGCGATTAACTCCGTGCTGGCGATCGCGAGCCCACCATAGATAAGCAAGGCGGTGGCGAGCAACACGATCAGCCAGCCGGCGGGCGAGAAGGGAAGACGGCGTTCGAAGGCGGCCGTCAACGGCGTGTAGGACGCCGCGAAGAAGAGGGCCGGGACAAATAAGCTGAGGTACGCCGACACGCCGACCACTGCGCCGGCATACCCGGTGGCCTCACCATGGGTCAGAATGCCAGGCGTGTCGATGCCGTGGACCGCGAAGATGCCGCCCATGGCCATGAACCCGAGGCAGAAGAAGAGCACACGATACTGAGCGATCTGCACGGCGGCGATCGCCAGAAGCGCCGCCAGCCCGAACGCCAGCAGCGAAACCACCGTGACAATGACAAAGTGCTGGCGCGGCACGACCAGGCTGGGGTCCGCGGCCGGATGCGCCAGGAGCCAGGCAAAAATCCCGGCGGGGAAGAACAGCGAACCGAAGAGGGCTGCCGGCAGGGCCGCGCGGGGCCGCGGGCGCGAAAGAACCGCGGCGGTGGCCACAGCGGAATAACGGGGCGATCGGGAAAAACCCCCCACCCGACCCTCCCTGCAAACGAAGAGGGTCGCCTTAGGGAAAGCGACCCAGTATCATTTGGTTGTGGTTGAGACAGTGGCCCAGACCGCGCTCCAGCAGACCGGGGTCCGGTTGACGCCCCAGCGGCTCGCCATTGCGGCGGTGCTGGCCCAGACCGGGAAGGAGACCTCGGCCCAGGAACTGTACGAGCGGGTCCGCAAGAAGCACGCCTATATCGGCCGGGCGACCGTCTTTCGGTCGCTCGACACCCTGGTCACCGCCGGGTTGGCACAGCGGCTCGAGCGGCCGGGCCATATTTCCGCATACGTTTGGTGCGAGCCCGGGCATCACCACCATTTGATCTGCACCACCTGCCGGACGGTCGAAGACCTGGGGGAGGAGGCCGTCGCCCCGCTCGCCGAAACGATTGCACGCCAACGCGGCTTTCGGGTCGACCATGCCACGCTCGATTTCTATGGCGAGTGCCGGACCTGTTCCTCGCGCCACGGACGGACCCGTCCGGTAGCTCGACGGGCGACGACGGCGCTGAGCACGCGCGCGAGGACATAGCTCCAGAACGCGATCGTCGTAATAAAGAAGCCGACCGGGTAGGGGAGATAGTAGGCGATCGTCAGGCCTGCCCAGGTGAAGAGCACGGCGAGCACCGCTGACAGCAGCAGGCCACGGCTGGGACGGGTCGTGAAGCGATCCGCGATGGCGGCGGGCGCGACGATCAAGGCAAAGATCAAGAGCACGCCGACGACTTGCACGGCCTCCGACACGGCAACCGCCAGGATGACCATGAAGATGATCGCCAGACCGCGCACCGGCACGCCTTTGGCTTCAGCAACCTCTTCGTCGAGGGTGGCAAAGAGCAGCGGACGGTAAATGACGACCAGCGCCAGGACCGTGAGAGCTCCGGCGATAAACGTCACCGCGACCTCCTGGGTCGTGATGCCGAAGATCTGGCCGAAGAGGATGCCGATCGCCAGGTTGGCCGACCCCTGGTACAGGCGAGTGAAGAGGACACCAAGGCCGAGCGACCATGCCATGACGAGGCCGATGGTCACGTCGCGGCCACGAAGTCGCTGGCCGAGGGCGCCCATGACGCCGCCGGCTGCCATGGTGAAGGTGAGCAATCCCACAAGCGGGCCCGCCCCCACCAGGACCGCGCCGGTTGCCCCGGCGAACCCGATGTGCGACAGCGCGTGGGCGGCGAACGAGAGGCCGCGCAGGACCACGAAGTAGCCGATCACACCGGCTGAGAGAGCGACCATCGTCCCGGCCTCGAAGGCATGCTGCATGAAGGCGTAGCGAAAGAGCTCCTGCAGGTCGCGGAGCACGTCCCAGCCGAAATACGGGGTAGCAACGAGGTACGGCTCAAGCATCGTGATGCGCGCTTTCCGCCTCCAGGCCCACCACGAACATGTGGCCATGGGTGTCGTGAAGCACCTCGATCGGCGCATCGTAGAGCCGGCTCAGCTGTTCGGTGGTGATGACCTCGGCCGGCTTACCGATCGCCACGCCGCCGTGTGCCACGTACAACACGCGGTCGACGATGGGCAGCAGCGGGTTGATGTCGTGAGCAATAAGGAGCACGGTGAGCTTGTTCGCGCGCGCCAACTCCCCGACCAGCTCGGCAATCACGATCTGATTCCGGAGATCGAGGCTGGCCAGCGGCTCGTCGAGGAGCAGCATCTGTGGCCCGCCGGCCAGCGCCTGGGCCAGCAGCAGGCGCTGTTGCTCCCCGCCGGAAAGCCGCCCGATCGGGCGGTCCGCGTAGGCCCGCGCCTCCACCGCCGTGATCGCCTGGTCGACCTGTTGATGGCTGTCGGCGGTGTTGCCCAGCGCGACCCCCCACCGGTTCCCGTCGATGCCCAGGTGAACGAAGTCCCGACCCCGCACGGGCAGGTCGCGGTCGATGTTGCGGCGCTGGGGAACGTAGCCGATCTGGGCGTTCCCGCGATGCGGGCGCTTGCCGAGAACCTGGAGGCTGCCCGCGGCTGGCGGCGTGAGCCCCAGTAACAGTCGCAGGAGGGTGGATTTCCCACTGCCGTTGGGGCCCAGCACGGCAACGAACTCTCCGGTCTTCACCGTGAAGCGGGCGTTTTGCCAGATCAGCCGGTCTCCGTAGGCGGCGGCCAGGCCTTCGGCAACGATGGCGGGAGGGGTCGAACGGTCCATGCTGCCCGCTATTGTCGGCTCAGCGCGGCCTGCAGAGAATTCAGCTGCTTGGTCTGCCAGTCCTGAAACGAGGCGGTGGTTGGCTCGATCGTTTCCGAGATGCCGACCACAGGGATGCCGTTCTGCGTCGCCAGCTGCTTGAGGTTATCGGTGATCGACGTCGAGGTCTGCGAGTTGTAGACCAGCACCTTGATCTGGCGGTGCGAGATCTGGTCCTGGAATTGGGCCACGGTTTGGGCCGGCGGGTCCGTGCCCTCAGAGATCGCCTGCATGAATTCCGGCGGCGAGGTCAGGTTGAGGCCCAACGCTTGTGCCATGTAGACGAGGATGCTTTCGGTCGACCCCACTGGGACGCTACTCGAGGTGGAACGAATCTGCGCGATCGCGTCGTGGTATGGCTTGAGCGCGGTCCGCAACGCCTCGCGCTGCTGGGTGAAATAGCCGGCGTCCGCCGGGTCGAGCGCGCGATAGTCCGCTGTGATCTTGTCGGCGACCTGGTCGACCCAGGCGGGGTTGTACCAGAAATGTGGGTTGTCGCCAGCCTTCTTGTTGAGCAGGTTGGCGACCGTGAACACCTTCCGGTTCTGGCTCGGGTTGGCCGAGAGCAGCTTCTGCCCCCAATCGTCGTAGCCAGCGCCATTCAAGATCGCGTAGTCGGCCGTCGCGAAGGCGCGTGCGTCCGTGGCGCTGCTCTCGTAGCTGTGCGGATCGGTATTCGGGTTGCTGACGATGCTGGTCACGGAAACGTGCGAGCCGCCGAGCTGGGCCGCGATGCTGCCCCAGAAGTTCTCACCCGCGACCACCTGGAGCGGCTGGCCACCGCCGGCGCCGGCGGGGGGCGCTCCGCAGGCGGCCAGAACCGTGGAAACGAGAGTGCCGATCAGCAGCGCGTTGATAACCCGCGTCATTTGATACTGAGTAT
>DATNMN010000104.1:0-6324 GCA_035602295.1 Candidatus Dormiibacterota bacterium
GCCTCCCGGGCCATGATCTCGACCACGCGTGGATGGCCCAGGAAGTAGCCCTCCCGCAACGTGTCGGCGAAGTGCTGCTCCCACGTGTCCTGCGGATCGCGCGTGCCGAGCACCGCATTGATGCCGCCCGCGGCCAGGACGGTATGGGCATCGAGGCGGTGTCGCTTTCCGACCACCAGCACCTGGCTTCCCGCTTCGGTCGCGGCGATCGCCGCCCGGAGCCCGGCAGCGCCCGAGCCGATGACCAGGACGTTGCAGACCCGGCTGCGCGCCGTTGGTCCCGGCATGATTACGGCTTCTCTTCAGAGAGGTAGAGCAGCGCGGCTCTCACTCGTCGGTGCGTGTCCTTCTCCTCGGCCAGGCTGAGTTTGGAGAAGATCGAGTTGATGTGCTTCTCGACAGCGCGCTCGGTGAGGAAGAGCTTGGCTGCGATGGCGGCGTTGTTCTTTCCCTGGGCCATGAGCGCGAGGACCTCGTGCTCGCGCGGGGTGAGCTCGGCGAGCGGCGATTGCGGTCTGCGGGCCTTCGCGGCCACCAGGCTTTCGATCACCTTCGGGTCGATGACGGAGCCGCCGTTTGCCACCTCGCGGATGGCTGTGACCAGCTGCTCGATGTCGGAGACGCGCTCTTTTAATAGGTATGCCCGGCCGGTGGCGCCCTTCTGCAATAACGCCAGCGCATAGTCCGGGTCGCTGAACTGGCTCAGGATCACCACGCCGATCCGTGGGTGCTGCTGCCGCAGGCGTTCCGCCGCCCGAATCCCCTCGTCCGTCCCGGTTGGCGGCATGCGGATGTCGGTCAGCACGACGTCCGGCTGATGCTCCTCAACGGCGGCTAACAGGGAGTCAAAGTCTGTGCACACGGCGACCACCTGGAGCTCGGGCTGGGCATCGATCAGCTGCCGGACACCCTCCCGGACCAGGTAATTGTCCTCGGCCAGCACGACCCGGATTGGCACGGCAACAGAATAGGGCTTCACGCGGGGTCCAGCGGGTCGGGCTGGCCGCCGAGTCCGGGTAGTGCTGGCACCATTTGACGCACGACCAAAACCTGCCATTCTGTAGCTGGAAACATGGCAGTACGGGTATTGATCGTCGATGATCAGGCGCCGTTTCGGCAGGCGGCGCGGGCCGTGGTCGAGGCGACGGATGGCTTCGAAGTGATTGCCGAATCCGAGACCGGCGAGGCTTCGGTCGAAGCCAGCCTGAGCTTGCACCCCGACCTGGTGCTGATGGATGTGAACCTGCCGGGCATCAACGGCCTCGAGGCGACCCGACAGATCCTCAAAAACTCGAACGGCACCGTGGTCGTGCTGTTGCTCTCCACCTATGAAGAGGCCGAGTACGCCCCGCGTGCTGCCGAGTGTGGGGCTGCCACCTACATTTCCAAATCGAAGTTCGAGCCCGACCGGCTCTCCGCCGCCTGGGAAGGTGCGCACAAGAAGCCCTAGCATTTCGAGTCGCGCCGCGATCGTGTTTGCTGTAGCGGCGGTTACGTTGGAGCTTGTGGCGAGCTTGATGTACTCGGCGGCAGCCGGTCCCTCCAACGGTCTGAGCGTCGAGCCATCGAAACTGCTCGCATCAGGCCCCACCGGCGCCTCGCTCATCCGCTGGGGCAGCGTGATCGACATGCTGGGGTACCTGAGCATCGCGCCGGTGGTCATCTATCTACGGGCTCGTTACGCCACTGCGAGACACATCGATCTCTTTGCTGCGGCGGGCCTGGCGGTCGTGGTCATCGGGTCGATCGGCGCGGCCAGCATGGCGACCGCAGCGCCGCCCTTGATCAATGACTATGTTTCTGCGAGTGCGGCCCAGAAGCAGGCGCTCGTGCCGGCGTTCGGGATGCTGTACCGGGCAGTCGTCCTGGGAATGTGGCAGACGCTCGAGACGATCCCAGCGGCGGTCTGGCTCCTCGGCACCGCGTCCGCGGCGAGGCGGGAGGGACCACGGTCTGTTTTTGTGATCCTCCTGGTCATTGGACTCATCAACGCGGCCATCGCGCTCTACCGGCTAGTCGCCGCCGGATAGAGGGGGACTCCGAGCGGTATCGTTCCACCGAGCGTGCCGCCCGCGAATTGCAGGGTGCCGCCAAGCGCCTCGACCCGGTCCTCCATGCGCTGTAAGCGGCCGTCGAGGGGGCCGCAGCCGCTGATCGAAAAGTCGACGCCCCCATCGTGCCCGCCAAGGCGTACCGCAGCGGGACCGGCCACGTCCTGTAAGGCTTCAACACAACAGAAGTAGATGGCGGCCTCGATCTCAGACGGATAACGGTCGATCGCGTCGCTCTCGATCGCCACTGACGGGCTCACCCTGGCGAGTTGGCCCCGGAGCGCAGCGGCCAATCCTTCAGCCTCGAGTACCGGCGGGTAGATTCCGCGAGCAAGCTCGCGCAGTTCCTCGAGGACTGCGGTCGCCTGCGCAGTCAATTGCTCCAGCGTCACCACGGCAGCTCCTGGGTCGCTCGCCAGTCCCAGCTCCGCGGAGGTCAACGCGTCTCTGATGCGGATGAGCTGCTCCTCGCTACCGCGCCGGATCGTCTCCTCGAGGCGTCGACGCTCTTCGTCCTGCGCCGCAACGATGCGCTGACGGGAAGTCCGCAGCTGAGCGGCTTGCGATGAGATTTCCGTGAGGCGCCTCTGAAGCTCAACGGTCAGCCGCACATTGTGCATCACCAGGCCGGCCTGGGCGGCGAGGTCAGTCAGCAGCTTGCCTTCCGCCGGCGTAATAGCTTCGCCAGCCGCTTTCGCCACGGCGATTTCGCCCACCGCCTCACCGCCGTACGAAACGGGCAGGAGTCGGTCGAAGTGGTCGGCCTCCAGCCCGACGGGCCAGGACACGACGCGCTCCGGTCCGTTCGGAAGGTCGAGGCGGATCCGGGTGGCTTTCGCTCCGACGCCGCGCGCCGCTGCCTCCGCCATCCTGGGCAGCACCTCATCGACCGAAAGAGCGCCAGCCATCCGCTCGGAGAAATCGGCCATTACTTCATACGGCGTCGCCCGCTTGCCGTAGACGAGCCGGTTGGCAATTCGCTGCACCCGTTCCCGCACCGGCTGGAACGCGACGGCCACAATGGCTGTGGCGACAATCGAAAGAGCGAGGTTGGGTCTGCCGGCGCTGCCGGCGAATGCCCCGATCCCAACGACGATCGCGACATACACCGCGGTGATGAACACCGCGAGGGCGCCGAAGACCAGCGACTTGTTGATGACGAGGTCGATGTCGTAGAGGCGGTATTTGAGCATCGCGATCCCGATACTGATCGGAAGTGCTGGGAGGCAAAGGAGGAACAGCAGGTTTTGGATTTGGGAAGGAACCCCAAAATTGTGGATCATGAACGGGACGATGAATAGGACGCCGCCGAACAGAAACCACTTGAGTTGCTGGCGCTCCTGACCCCTCGCACGCCTGAATCGCACCACGAGAGAGCTCATCGCGCCAACGACCGCGATGATCAGTGGGATGGCGCCGAGGTTAGCCAGCGTGTTCAGAGAGGATGTCTGACCCGCAATTCCGATCGGGTTGCGGATGGAGGGAATGCTCGATAGCGGTCCGGGCATCAACGCATTGCCGATCCCTGAGAGCACGATGAACGCCACCCCAAACCATGCGGGGAAGCGCCATCGCCGAGACGGGGCGCGGCCGGTCGGAAAGAGCAGCGGAACGAAGATGACGAGGAGCCCGCTCATTGGAATCCAGAGCCAACCCGAAGTTAGCCAGGCGATCGCAAGGAAGGCGGGCCAGGATCCGTGCCCGCGAGTCAGCGCGAGATCGGCATACACGGACCCCGCGAAGTTGAAAGTGATCAGCAGCCCAACAAGATTGAAGACCCACCCCAAGGCGTTTCTCGGCTGGCGTGAAACAACGAGTCCGCCGAGAACGGAGAGGGACAGCGCCCACAAGATCGGAAGGCCGTAGACGGTGGAGTTCTCCATCCCGAGCGCGGCCGACCTGTCGATGACGAGGCCGCCGATCCCCAATACGGCGGACAGCCCAGCGGCAGCCCAGGCTACTCGAGGCGCGCTCCGAGCGTTCACAGCGCCGCCTCCATCGCCCTAATCGGCACCGTGCCACTGACGGTCGTCCCCTGGTGGGCCGCCGAGCGGACGTCGAGCCGGCCGCCCATGCCCTCGATCCGATCCATCATGTTTCGAAGCCCGGCCCCGCGGGCGTCGTTCCTGACGTCAAAGCCAGATCCGTCGTCGGAGACCTCGAAGGAAAGTTCATGGCCAACGGAGTGCAGGTTGATCTCGACTCTCGAGGCCTGCGCGTGCTTGGTGACGTTCTGCAAGGCCTCCAGGCAGACGAAGTAGACGGCCGCCTCCACCTCGGGCGGGTAGCGCTCGAGGTGGTCGGCGCTGACGATGGCCGTGAGCGGCATCTTCTCCGCCTCGGCCCGAACCGCCGCGGCCAAACCCTTCTCCCGCAGCACTGGAGGGTAGATCCCGCGCGCCAATGCGCGTAGCGTCTCGAGCGCCTGATCGCTCTCAGCCTGGAGCGCCTTGACCGACGCGCGTGCGCGCTCGGGATCGCGCTTCGCCAGGGTGGTCGCGAGGCGGAGTTTCACCGTAAGGGCCACAAGGTTCTGCTGGGCTCCGTCGTGAATATTGCGCTCGAGCCGGCGCCGCTCGGCATCCTGCGTCGCCACGATCCGCTGCCGCGAGGCTTTCAGCTCGACGGCCTGTTGCGAGATCTCGGTAACCCGAGCCTGGAGTTCAGCAGACAGGCGCACGCTTTGCAGGACAATTCCTGCCTGTGCTGCCAGGTCGGTCATCAGCTTCTCTTCGATGGGGGTCAGTGCTTCGCCTGGCCGCTTGTTGATACTCAGGGCGCCCAGCAGTTCCCCCTGGTGCCGAACTGGCACGATCCGGCTGATCCCTGGGACCGGAGGCAGCAGTTGCCCGGTGATCGCAATGCGTGACGGCGCCGGACCGTCACTCAAGGGCCAGGAGGCGGCAGGCGCGATGCCATCTCCGAGCCGAATCCAGACATCGGCACGCGATGCGCCGGTACCCTCGCTCAACACGCGGGCCATCCGGGGGAGGACGTCCTCGCTCGAATAGGTGCCGGCGACGCGGTGGGAAAACTGCGAGAGCACTTCATAGGGCGTGGCGCGTTTGCCGTAAACGAGGCGGTTCGCCAGACGTTGGACTCGCTCGCGAACCGGCTGAAACGCAACGGCGACAATCGCGGTGGCGAGGATCGACAACGCGAGGTTCGGCCGGGTAGCGCCGCCGAGCAAGCCGCCGAGGCCGACGACGATGGCGACGTAGACCGCTGTGATGAAAGCTGCGAGGGTGCCGAACACAAGCGACTTGTTGATGACGATATCGATGTCGTACAGCCGGTATTTCAGGATTGCGATCCCCACACTGATTGGGAGCGCAGGCCAGAGCAAGACGGTCAGGAGTTGCTGGACCTGGCTGGGAACCGGTTCACGAGCCAAGATAGGGGCCATAAAGAGAACGCAGCCGTAGATAAACCACTTAAGTTGCTGGCGTTCTTGACCCCGGGCGCGCCCAAAACGCACGACAAGCGACGCCAGGGCACCAAAGACGCCGACAATCGCCGGGATCAGTGAGACGGTTCTCACCTGCTCGAGCACACCGCCAAAGCCCTCGAGTCCTAACGGGTTTCGAATGCTGGGGGTGCTAAAGAGCGGCCCCGGCATCAAGGCGTTGGGGATCCCAGCGAGCAGAACGAATGCAGCGGCACACCAGACGACAAAGCGCCACCGTGACGACAGCAGACGGCCGGTCGGGTAGAGCAGCGGGATGAAGATCACCAGCAGGGCTATGATCGGAATCCAGTTCCATCCACCCGCCAGCCAGGCGATCGCGACACCCCCGGGCCATGCACCGTGCTCCTTCACCACCGCAAAGATGGCGTAGGCGGTTCCGGCAAGGTTGAAGGTGATCAGCAGCGCCACCAGCGTGAAGACCCAACCAAAGATGTTTCTTGCCTGCTTGGAAACAATCAGCGCACCGACCAGCGCGAACATCAGATTCCATGCGATCAAGAGGATCGACGACGATCCTGTCATGCCGAGTCCCGCCAATGCGTTGGCGGCAAGCCCACCGATCCCCATTGCAGCCGTTAGCCCAGCAGCCGTCCAGGCGATCCTGGCTGCGGTCCGGGGGCTCATGAGGCAGCGTCCAGGGCACGCGCTGGAATCCAGCCTTCGACAGTGGTACCGGCACCTCGCGCGGATCGGACCTCGAGGCTGCCACCCAGGGCGCGTACGCGGTCGGTCATCGTTTGCAGGCCGGGGCCTGGTTCGCCGAGCTGCTGCTCGAACCCGGGGCCGCTGTCGGTGATCGAGAAT
>DATNMN010000105.1:0-2604 GCA_035602295.1 Candidatus Dormiibacterota bacterium
TACATGATGGCGATGCACCAGTCGCCGGCGGAGGTCACCGAGCAGGCGCACCTGCACGTCGAGTTCTATCCGATCCTGCGCGAGCGAGAGAAGCTCAAGTACCTGGCGGGCTCGGAATCGGGCGCCGGCGTTTTCATCAACGACACGCTGGCGGAGGAATCGGCCGACCGGCTCCGGGCCGTGCTCGACCCGCCGTAGGGAAGGGGAGTCGGCGCCGTTATTTTGGGGATGGATCTGCTGCGGGGGTTCCTGACCCTTTTTGCCCTGGTCAACGCCGCATCCTGGGCGGCGCTCGCGGCGGCGTGGGCGTTCCGGCCGGATTGGTCCGAGCGCCTTCCGATGCAACTGGGGACCCACGAGCGGTACCGGAAGGCGGCCCCGGCGTGGGTCCGCCTGGCGCTATCGCTGACCGGCTTCTGGACGCTGGCCGCGGGCCTCTACCTCACCGCCGGCCATAACACGCCTGCGTTGATCGTCATCCCCCTCTTCACCGCCGCGGCGGCCTGCTTGATCGTGGCGATTGGCGCGGCGGCGGCCGTCTACCGCGCGCTCAAGCCAGAACCATTACCGATCACCCTGGAGGGTGGCCAGCAGGCGCTCTAAGCGACCGACCGCCTCGTTCAGGTCCCGGCTGATCGAGGCGAGTTCCGTGGCGGCGCCTACGTGCAGGTCGCCCAACCGGGCCAGCTCCGATAGGCGATAGCCGGCGCCCATCACGGTGTTCTTCAGCCGGCGGAGCTGCTCTTCGGTCGGCGGTAGGTCAGCCATGGGCGGGCGATCCTACCCGAGGTCGGATAAGCGCAGCTGCCAGCGCCCCGGCGAGGGCGGCGTTCCGTTCGAGCAGGGCCACGTTGGCCTGAATCACGCGGTCTCCGAGTCGGGCCTGGAGCCGGCTCAGCTCCGTCGGGGTCCGATCGGGGCCCAGAACCGGCGCCAACTCGTCCGTGCCCAGCTCTGAAATCGGGATCGCGAGGTCTGAAGTGAGCGGCTGGCTCACGATCGCCCCGGCGCGGTCCAGCCCCCAGTGGGTCCCAAGGATCGATGCTAGCTCGTCGATCGTGTCGGCTCGCACCGTCAGGCGAAGGCCGGCCGAGGTTGCGAGGAAGCCGGCCAGCAGTGCCGACTGCCAGCCAATGACCGGCACCCCAAGTGTCTCGAGGCGCTCCAGCGTGGCTCCCGCGTCGAGCGTCGACTTGGGGCCGGCACAGACGACGCAAACCGCGCGCCGGCTCAACTCGGTCAGGTCTGCGGAGACGTCCTGGCCGTCGCGCCCCGGGTGGACGCCGCCAATCCCTCCGGTGCTGACGACCCGGATGCCTGCCAGCGCGGCGGCTGCGACCGTGGCCGCGACGGTGGTGCCGCCAAAACCAGGATGCTCGATGGCGGCTGCGAGATTCCAGGGTGAGACCTTAACGGCATCGCGGCGCGCCGCGAGCGTAGCGCAATCGTCGAGCGAGAGACCGACGCGGAGGGCGCCCTCGAAGACCGCCACCACCGCGGGCGTCGCCCCCGCTTCGGCGCAGGCCACCCATTGACGGCGAACGGCCTCCATGGCCGCGGCTTTGGGTAGACCGTGCGTGATCACCGCCGACTCGAGCGCCACGACCGGCTTGCCGCTCTCGAGCGCGTGCTCAACATCTGGCGAAATCGCCAACGAGGCCACGTGCCGATCTTACGTCGGTATATTCATTGGGCTGCGGGCGTAGCCGAATTGGTACAGGCGCACGGCTTAGGACCGTGTGGCGTAAGCCATAAGGGTTCGAGTCCCTTCGCCCGCAAGTTACTTGGGCCATTCGGCCAGTGGCGAATCTCGGGCGAACTGGTAGCGTAAATCACCGTGGCAGCGGTGAAAGTCGATACCGAGCGCAAGCCTGGTTCGCAGGTCGTCCTCTCCGTCGAGGTCGACGCCGCCCAGGTTTCACAGTCGATCGACCAGGCGTACAGCCGCCTGGCGCCGCGCGTGCGTATCGCCGGCTTCCGACCGGGCAAGGCGCCGCGTCCGATGGTCGAACGCGAGATCGGCTGGTCGACGCTGCGCCAGGAGGCCCTTGACCTCATCCTTCCGACCGCCTACAACTCGGCGCTCGACGAAGCCGGCCTCGACCCGATCGACGTGCCCCGGGTCGAGGTGCAGCAGTTCGACCGCGGCCAACCGATGAAGTTCACGGCCACGGTGTCGATCAAGCCGGAAATCACGCTCAAGGATTACAAGGACATCCGGGTACCGCGGCCGCAGACCGAGATTGGCGATAACGATGTGGACGAAGCCATCGAGCGGCTGCGCAACCGTTACGCCGAGTTGCATGCGGTCGAGCGGCCGGTGCAGGCCGGCGATTTTCTGACGGTCGACACCCACATCGTCAAATCGGGCGCGGTCCTGATCGGCGAAAGCCAGACCGATGCCCAACTCGAGGTTGACAAGGAACGACTGATTCCGGGACTGGCCGAGGGCCTCACCGGGCAAGCCCAGGGCGAAACGCGTGATGTCCGCCTGACGCTGCCCGCGGACTACCCCAAGAAGGATCTCGCCGGCTCTGACGTCGTGTTTCGCGTCACCGTGAAATCGATCAAGGAACGCCGCCTGGCGCCCGCCGATGAGCTCCC
>DATNMN010000106.1:0-4638 GCA_035602295.1 Candidatus Dormiibacterota bacterium
CAACTGGGTGGGATACATCCTGACGCTCGACGGTCATCGTTACTGGTTCTCGGGTGATGGTGATCCAAATCCGGATATCGAAAAGATCAAAACCGACGTCGCCCTGATCTGCGTCGGTGGCGACCCCTACGTCATGGGCCCGTCCGAGGCGGCCGGGGTGGTGAAGAAGATCCGGCCGCAGCTGGCCGTCCCCAACCATTACGGATTCGTCGTGGGGGTGGCGTCGGATGGCGAGGCGTTTGCGAAGGAAGCCGCGCCGGTCAAAGTCCAGATCATGAAGCCGGTCAACGCGTTCGAGCGAACGGGGGCCGCCGCGCACTAAGCCCCTCCCTGACCCTCCCCCGCACGGCGGGGGAGGGGGTTGGAACTTTCCTGGGTCGTCGGCGTCTGAGTACTGACGTCTACGACGGAACAGGAGGTTCCCAATGGTCCATAAGCTCGTTCCCGCGGCGGCGGCGACCCTGGCGCTCTTTCTCACGCAGGCGCTCCCGGCGGCCGCCTGCGGCGGCCTGATCGCCCCCAACGGCGCGATCCGGCTCGACCGCGCGACCACCCTGGTCGCGTGGCACGACGGCGTCGAACGCTACATGACCAGCTTCAGCTACAACGGTGAAGCCTCCACCTTCGGCTGGATCGTCCCATTACCGGCCGTTCCTGAAAAAGTCGAAGAGGGGGGAGGCTGGACGCTCCAGCGGCTCTTCCGCGAGACCCATCCGCAGCCGGCGATCGCCCAGCTGGCATTCGCCGCGAGGGCGCTATCGGCCGACTCCGCGGTGGTCCTGCAGCAGGTCCAGGTCAAGGCGCTTGACATTACCGTGCTGCGCGGCAGTGGCCAGGCCGTCCTGGACTGGGCAAGCGAAAACGGCTTCGCCGTCGATGCGGAGACCCGCGCCCATGTGATTCAGTACGCGAAGGGCAGCCCGGTCTTCATGGCCGCGAAGTACAACGCCGGGCGCGCGCAGAAGCAGCGGCTGTTGTTCGGGGACGGCTCGCCGGTCCTGATCACGATGAAGATCCCGCATCCCTGGATCCCGTTTGAAGTCCTCGCGGCCGGTCAGCAAGTGCAGGCGGACCTGTATCTCCTGTCGGACAAGCCAGTCAACACCAGTGAGTGGCGGGCGTTGATCGGCGCCTCCGGCGTGGGGACGACGGTTCCCGGGGCCGAGGGTTTCAAGCTCGAGTTCCAGGAAAAGATGACCGATAGTTTGTATCACGACCTCTCGACCGACAAGAACATGGGCTGGGTGCGCAGCGACAGCTGGCTGACGTACTTGAGCCTGAACGCGCCCGACAGCAAGGTGACCTACGACATGAGCGTTACGCCCATGGGCGTCGTGAAGGTCGCACCCTTCGGCACCAAGCCAATGGCGATCGTCGATGGGAATGCGACAGCGACCCGGCCGCTCGACGCCCCAACCGCTCCGATGGGAACCGCAATGACCTTGCTGGTGCTCGGATTGGTGATCGGCGCGGCGGTCTGGATCCTGAAGCCTCGTCAGGCATAGCCGATCTCTCCTGGGCCGGCGGATTTCCCCTCCGCCGGCCTTTAAATATTGCTGCGCGACATGCCGCCGTCGACCGTCCAGCTGGCGCCGGTCACCAGGCTGGCGCGGTCGGAGGCAAGGAAGGTCACGACGGCAGCGACCTCGTCCGGTGTCCCGAAGCGCCCCAGCGGCATCTCCGCCTTGACGTAGGCGGCCATGCCGTCGGGGTCCGCCTGCTGCCGCCGCTCCCAGCTACCCCCGGGGAACAACAGGGAACCCGGCGCCACGCTGTTGACGAGGATGTTGTCTTTCGCTAGCTCGCGCGACAGCGCCTTCGCCAGGCTGATCTCGGCGGCCTTGGCCATGTTGTAGCCAGTTCGCCCACCGCTCTCGCGGCCCCAGACGGAGGCGATGAAAATGATCCGGCCACGCCGTTGGCGGCGCATGAAGGGCACCGCCGCGCGCGCCGCTCGCAACCCCCCGAGAGTGTTGACCTCCAGACTTTGGGTGAACTCCGCGTCGGGTGACTCGAGTCCGGCACCGCCACCGCCGCCCGCGTTGTGCACCAGGATATCGAGGGCGCCGAAGTGCGAAGCGGCCGCCTCGATGAAGGCTTCGACCTCTCCGGGCGTGCCAACGTCGGCCGGACGGGCGAAGACATCGTGACCCAGCGTCCGAGCGGCGGCATCGAGACGGACTTGATCCCTGGCACAGATCGCGACCCGGCAGCCCTCGGCCAGCAGGCTCTGGGCGATCGCATAGCCCAGCCCACGGCTGCCGCCGGTCACGGCGGCAACCCGGTCCTGCAGACCGAGATTCAACGCTTAGCGGACTGTCTGAGCTTCGGCGATCGCGGGGACGGCGGCGGCCGGCGCCCCGCGGCTGACCAGGGCCTTCTCGCTCTTGGGGTCGAAGAGGTGCAGGTGATGCGAATCAATGGCGACCTCGACGTTCTGCCCGGGCTGGATGTCGCTGCTGCGCGGGTCCATCCGGGAGGTCAGCGTCTTGCCACCAATGTTCAAGTAAACAAAGATCTCGCTGCCCATGCTCTCGACGACCTCGACCTTGCTGTTGATCTTGGGAAGCCCGTCACGGCCCGGGAAGCGAACGTCCTTGATGTCCTCGGGCCGGACGCCCATGATGACCTCCTGGCCGCGGGATGCGCCCGCCTCGGAGAGGACGCCCTCTTCGACCGGAATCTGGAAGCCTTCGCCGGTGAGGCTAGCCTGGCCGTCGCCTCCGACTTTGACCGTCAAGAAATTCATGGCCGGGCTGCCGATGAAGCCGGCGACGAAGAGGTTGATCGGATGCTCGTAGAGCGTCTGGGGTGTGTCGAACTGCTGGACGATGCCGTTGTTCAACACGACAATACGATCGCCCATCGTCATCGCCTCGACCTGGTCGTGGGTGACATAGATAAAGGTGGTCTGGAGCCGCTGGTGCAGCTTGAGGATCTGGACGCGGGTTTGCACCCGAAGCTTGGCATCCAGGTTCGACAGCGGCTCGTCCATGAGGAAGACCTGGGGCTGGCGGACGATCGCCCGACCCAGCGCCACGCGCTGGCGCTGGCCGCCGGACAGCGCCTTGGGCTTGCGGTCCAGAAACGGGTCCAAGCCCAGGATCTGGGCGGCATCGCGGACGCGCTTGTCGATTTCGCTCTTGGGGGTCTTGCGCAACTTGAGCCCGAAGGACAGGTTGTCGTAGACGGTCATGTGGGGGTAGAGCGCGTAGGACTGGAAGACCATGGCGATGTCGCGGTCCTTGGGGGCGACGTCGTTGACGACCCGATCGCCGATCTTGACGGTGCCGTCGCTGATCTCCTCGAGGCCGGCCAGCATCCGGAGCGCCGTCGACTTACCGGAGCCTGAGGGGCCGACCAGGACGACGAACTCTTTGTCCTTGATTTCTGCACTCATATCGGTGATCACGGTGTTGCCGGGGTACCGCTTATACACGTGCTCGTAACTCACACCTGCCATTTCGATCCAGTGTATTCATCTTTCCATGTAATGCGCAAGAGCGAACTTCAGTAATGGTTACCCATGGTGGCCTTTCATGTGATATATGGCGGCTTCCCAAATCTGCTATTGCTGTGCTAGCTTCAAGTCAGGACCAGATCGCCTCGATTGGGGAAAGCATTGTGGAAGCGCACCCCGCTGATTGATTCGCTCTCCGAGCGTAGGGCCGCTCCAGCGCGCCCGTCTTCCTCGAGTTGTGCTGGCCGAACAAGGAGGTATCCACGGAGATGAGATCGTTCCTACGCCCGTTCCGTGTTCTTGCACTCGTAGCGCTGCCGCTGCTGGCCACCGCCTGCGGCTCAGCGAGCAATCCAAATACCGGCGCCAACGTCAACGGCCCGGTGACCCTCCAGGTGTGGGCCAACGGTGACGAAGGGGACAAGCTCGCGGCGAGCCCGGCGATCACCTCGTTCAAAAGCCAGAATCCCAATATCACGCTCCAGATCACGCCGCTGCCGTGGACCGTGGCCCATGACAAGCTGATCACCGCGATTGCCGGCCGGCAGACGCCTGATGTAGCCATGATCGGCACCACCGGGATGGGCGAGCTGACCAAGCTCAACGCCGTCACCACCCTGCCGTCGTCCGTCAACAAGAGTGACTTCTTTTCCGGCGGAATGGACACCGCCTCCTGGAACGGTACGGCGTACGGGCTCCCCTGGTACGTCGAGACCCGCGTGGTCTTCTACCGCAAGGATCTCGCCGACAAGGCCGGCGTCAGTGCGCCGCCCTCGACCTGGGATGAGCTGATGACGATGGCCCAGAAGCTCAAAGCCGGCGGCAGCAAGTACGGCATCAACCTCCAGACCAACGACTGGCAGGAATTCGTGCCGCTGGTCTGGTCGGCAGGCGGCGACGTGATGAAGAACGGCAAATTCACGCTCGACAGCCCGGCGGCGGTCAAGGCCCTGACCTTCTACACCGATTTCTTCAAGAAGGGCCTCACCCGGGGATCGTCTCCGCCCGGCTTCGACCTGATCCAGGCGTTCGTCACTGGCGATGACCCGATGTTCATCTCAGGGCCGTGGATGATGGGCCTGATCACGAAGGCCGGCCTCGACCAGTCGAAGTGGGCGGTGGCGCCCATGCCCAAGGGTGACAAGTCGGCGACCTCGTTCGTCGGCGGCAGCGACTGG
>DATNMN010000107.1:0-8366 GCA_035602295.1 Candidatus Dormiibacterota bacterium
GCGACCTGGTTCCGTGAACCCTGTCAGGTCCGGAAGGAAGCAGCAGTAAGCGGGGTGCCGGGGGCGCCGCAGCCCACCGGGCCTGAGTGGTCCGCGTTGCGTGCCCGGGCGGCGTTACAACGAGAAGGGGTGCGCGGTCAATAACCCGTTGCGTCGCCTCGAGCATGGGCGTGTAGGAGGATGAGTCGGTGACGATGGTTGTTCGACAGTCGGCAAGGGCCGCGCTTGCTGCCTTGATCGGCGTCTCACTGGCAGGGACTGCCGACGTCGCAGAATTTCTGGCCACGCGAAGCACAATGTTTACGGACGCGCCAGGCCGCGCCGCGGGTTCGGTCGTCGGGCTTGTCGCATGGGCCGCCCTCCTCGGGATGGCGACGCTGCGCTACGCGCGAGGCGAACGACGCGGATGGCGCGCAACGACAATCGGGCTTGCGGGGCTGGTCGCCGCAGGCAACGTCGGTCTGACAGCCATTCACCTAAAGGCCGGAGTTGGAGGAGTGCGACTGATCGTTGGCGGTGTGCTCGGCGTGCTGGCGCTCGTGCTGGCGCTAGCCCCCACAATGCCCTCCCCCAGAGGGGGAGGGGAATAACGGCCCCAACCCTGACCCTCCCCCCGCGAGTGGGGGAGGGGAATAGAGTGGTCTTGTAGGCGACCGAACGGTGCGAGGTTCCAGGAGGATGAGCGCCATGCCGATTTATGAGTTCAAATGCTCGGCGTGCGGCGATCTCTTTGAAGTGATGGGCAGCTACGCAGAGCGTGAGAAGGATCATGCCTGCCCGAAGTGCGGCAGTACGGACGTCAAGCAGGCAATCTCACTCTTCTCTGCAGCGCCACCCAAGTCCTGGTAGGGCTGCAGCCCCCACCCTGACCCTCCCCCCGTAAACGGGGAGGGGATTATGCGCTAGGTAGGGCTGCCTTCCAGGGCGGGCGCCACCGACAGCAGGGTCGCGGCATGCACGCCGGATGCGGCTGGAAGCCGTACGACGAATGTGCTGCCCTCGCTGACCTCGCTCCGCTCGAGGGTGAGCGAGCCGCCATGGCGGTCGGCCAGCTCGCGGCTGATGAAGAGGCCGAGACCAGTACCAGGCTGTGGTCCGAGGCCTGGATCATCGATGCGGAAGAACCGCTCGAAGATCTTGTCGTGCTTGTCGCGCGGGATGCCTACCCCGTGGTCTTCGATGATCAGCGCCGGGCCTTCCTCGTCGACAACGGTCAGCCTGACCCACGGCCGGCCCGCGCTGTAGGTGAGTGCGTTGTTGATGAGGTTGTCGATGATTCGGGCCAGCTGCTCGCGGTCGGCGTTCACAGCGACCGGCTCGTCCGGTTCGCTGTAGGTCATCTCGGCCCGGAGCAGGCCGGCCCGGGCCTCAGCGCGAGCGATCGCCTGCCGAGCCATCTCGCGGAGATCGAGCGTCTTGGTATCGGTTGGTACGGTGCCACCCTCGATGCGAGCGGCGGTCAGCAGATCGTCGACGATGCTGTTCAGCTCGGTCGCCTTGCCGATCAGGACCCGGAGCGGGCGCTCCCATTTGTCGGGCGTGAGGGTGCCATCCTGGAGCATCGACAGGTAGCCGGTGATCACCGAGAGCGGCGTGCGCAATTCGTGGGCCGCCATGCTGAGGAACGCGCTCTTGCTCTTGCTCGCCTCCTGGGCCTCGGCGAAGAGGATCTGCGATTGCTTGAGTAGCTCTTCGGTGCGCATGTTGGCCTCGATGGTGTTGAGAACGACACCAATGCCATCGGTCAGCTGATCGAGAAAGTCGAGGTGGGTTTCGTTAAAGGGTTGGACGGAGGCCAGCTCGACCACCGCCTTGACCCGGCCCTCGAAGAGCACCGGCAGCACAACGATGCTGTTCGGGGTCGCTTCGCCGAGACCTGAGCGGATGCCGATGTACCCGGACGGCACGGTGGTCAGCAGGATCCGCCGCGCATCCCGAGCGCACTGGCCGACCAGTCCCTCACCCCAGCGAAAGGCCTTCCCGGCACCTTCGCTCTCACTGATGGCGTAGCCGGCCGCCATACGAAGCACTGGCTCCTCGGCCTCGGCGGTGTCGACGATGTAGAAGGCGCCATACTGCGCCGACACCAGCGGAGCGATCTCGGTGAGGATCAAGTCCGCGACCGTGCGCAGGTCACGCTGACCCTGCAGCATCCGGGTGTGCTTGGCGATGTTGGTCTTGAGCCAGTCCTGCTCCATGTTTTTCTGGGTGGTCTCTTTGAGGTTGCGGATCATCTCGTTGATCTTGCCGCTCAAGAGGGCCACCTCACCGCTCGCCTCGACCCGGATCGACCGGGTGAGATCGCCTTCGGTGACCGCGGTCGTCACCTCGGCGATCGCCCGCACCTGGCCGGTCAGGTTGGCGGCCAGCTGGTTCACGTTGTCGGTCAGGTCCTTCCAGGTACCCGCAGCGCCCGGGACGCTCGCTTGGCCGCCGAGCTCGCCTTCGACACCGACTTTTCGGGCCACCGTGGTGACCTGCTCGGCAAAGGTCGCCAGGGTGTCGGTCATTTCGTTGATGGTGTCCGCGAGCGCCGCGATTTCGCCCTTGGCTTCGAAGACCACTTTGCGGCGCAGGTCGCCGTTCGCGACGGCGGTCACGACGCGGGCGATGCCACGCACCTGGTCGGTGAGGTTACCGGCCATCAAGTTCACGTTATCGGTCAAGTCCTTCCAGGTACCGGCCACACCCTTGACCTGCGCCTGGCCGCCTAGCTTGCCTTCGGTGCCGACCTCACGGGCGACGCGGGTGACTTCCGAGGCGAAGGCATTCAGCTGGTCGACCATGACGTTGATCGTGTTCTTGAGCTCGAGGACCTCGCCCTTGACTTCGACCGTGATCTTCTTTGATAGGTCGCCTTTTTGCACCGCGGAGGTGACCTCGGCAATGTTGCGGACCTGGGTCGTCAGGTTGGCGGCGAGCTGGTTGACGTTATCGGTGAGGTCCTTCCAGGTGCCGGACGTGCCCAGCACGTAGGCCTGGCCGCCCAGCCGGCCTTCGGTGCCGACCTCGCGCGCCACGCGAGTGACCTCGCCGGCGAAGGCGTTGAGCTGGTCGACCATGCCGTTGATGGTGTTCTTCAGGTCGAGGATCTCGCCGCGGACGTCAACTGTGATCTTCTTCGACAGGTCGCCATTGGCAACTGCGGTGGTCACCTCGGCGATATTGCGCACGTGCGCCGTGAGATTGCCGGCCATGAAGTTGACGTTGTCGGTGAGGTCCTTCCAGATGCCGACCACCCCGCGCACCTGGGCCTGGCCGCCTAACCGACCCTCGGTTCCGACCTCGCGGGCGACGCGGGTGACTTCCGACGCGAAGGCATTCAGCTGATCGACCATGACGTTGATCGTGTCTTTCAGCTCCAGGATTTCGCCCTGGACGTCGACCGTGATCTTCTTCGACAGGTCGCCGCGGGCGACGGCAGTCGTGACCTGGGCGATGTTGCGCACCTGGGCCGTCAGGTTGCCCGCCATCGAGTTGACGTTGTCGGTGAGGTTTTTCCAGGTCCCGGACGCACCGGGGACGTGAGCCTGCCCGCCCAGGCGGCCCTCAGTGCCGACTTCGCGCGCCACGCGCGTGACCTCGCCGGCAAAGGCGTTGAGCTGATCGACCATGACGTTGATGGTGTTCTTGAGTTCGAGGATCTCGCCCTGGACCTCGACGGTGATCTTTTTGGACAGATCGCCTCGCTGCACCGCGGTGGTCACCTCGGCGATGTTGCGGACCTGGGTTGTCAGGTTGGCGGCGAGCTGGTTGACCTGCAGCGTCAGGTCTTTCCAGGTCCCCGATGCGCCGGGGACGCTCGCCTGGCCGCCCAGTCGGCCCTCGGTACCGACCTCGCGCGCGACGCGGGTCACCTCGCCGGCGAAGGCGTTGAGCTGATCCACCATCGAGTTGATGGTGTTCTTCAGCTGGAGGATTTCCCCGCGGACGTCGACGGTGATCTTCTTCGAGAGGTCACCCTCGGCGACGGCGGTCGTGACCTCGGCGATGTTGCGCACCTGGGCCGTGAGGTTGCCGGCCATGTAGTTAACGTTGTCGGTGAGATCTTTCCAGACACCCGCGACGCCCTGCACCTCCGCCTGGCCACCCAGCTTGCCCTCAGTACCGACCTCGCGCGCGACGCGGGTGACTTCGCGGGCAAAGGCGTTGAGCTGGTCGACCATAACGTTGATGGTGTTCTTCAGTTCCAGGATCTCACCCTGGACTTCGACCGTGATCTTCTTGGACAGGTCGCCCTTCTGGACCGCCGTCGTCACGTCGGCGATATTGCGCACCTGGGCGGTGAGGTTGCTGGCCATGAAGTTGACGTTGTCGGTGAGGTCTTTCCAGACGCCGCCGATGCCGCGCACCTGCGCCTGGCCACCCAGCTTGCCCTCGGTACCAACCTCGCGCGCGACGCGGGTGACTTCCGAGGCGAAGGCGTTGAGCTGGTCGACCATGACGTTGATGGTGTTCTTCAGCTCGAGGATCTCGCCGCGGACATCCACGGTGATCTTTTTCGACAGGTCGCCGTTGGCGACAGCCGTGGTGACATCGGCGATATTGCGCACCTGGGCGGTCAGGTTGGCCGCCATCAGGTTGACGTTGTCGGTCAAGTCCTTCCACACGCCGGCCGCGCCCTTGACCTGGGCCTGGCCACCGAGCTTGCCCTCGGTCCCGACCTCTTCAGCCACGCGGGTGACCTCCGAGGTGAAGGATCGGAGCTGATGGACCATCGCGTTGACGGTACGGGCCGTCCGGAGGAACTGGCCCTCGAGCGGCCGGCCGTCGAGCTCCAAGTCCATGGTCTGGAAGAGGTCGCCCTCAGCCACGGCGCCGATGACGCGCGCCACGCCGGAGAGGTTCTTGGCGTTCCGCTCATTGAGCTCGATGATGCCGTTGAGCTCGGCCGCGATCTTGCCGTAGGTTCCGTTCGAGGTCAGCGGCATGCGAACGGAGAAGTTACCCTTTTTCAGCTCCCGCAGGACCCCGAGGATCAGCTCGGCATCTTCCGGCGAGAGGCCATGCGCCTGTCGCCGATCCTGGCCATCGGGGCGCGACCCGTTGGTGCCCGAAGGAGCGGTCTGGCGCCCGCTGACCGGGAGGTCGGGGCGCCGCGGCTGGTTAGTCTTGGGCACTCCCTACTGTATACAAAACAGCTCTGTGAAAGTCAAACATATCGTGGTACCCCCGGTGCCAAGATCACTCCGGCTTACCAATCACCTGGGAGCCCGTAAGTTGAGCCGTACAATGCTCCGAAACGCTCCGGATCCGCCGCTCCCTCAGTACGGCGTCCGTTCGCTCGGCGAGCTGTTGCCGTCACTGCTGAGCGCGCTCGGAATCGGCGGTTTTGCCAATTCGTTCGCGATCGAGCCGGTGTCCCGCGCGTGCCTGTTGCTGGTGGACGGCCTTGGGTGGGAGCTCCTCCGGGAAAACCGGAACGTCGCGCCCTTCCTCAATTCGATCGCCCGCGAGCCCGTCACCGCCGGCTTTCCGGCGACGACGGCCGCCAGCCTCAGCTCGCTTTCGACCGGGCTGCCGCCGGGCGAGCACGGCCTGGTCGGCTACACGATGGGGCTTCGCGGCTACGACCGGGCCTTCAACACGCTGACCTGGTCGCTGTACGGGCTCGGCCCACGGGTTGACCTCCGTGAGGAAGTGGTGCCGGAAACGTTCCAGCCTGTGCCCACGCTGGCCGAGCGGGCTGCGGCGGCGGGTGTGCCGATCCACTATCTCGGCCCCGCCCTTCACCAGGGTTCCGGGCTGAGCCGGGCCATTGGCCGGGGGCAGCGGTTCCAGACCGCGGAGTCCCTAGAGGCGATCCAGCAGGCGGCGCTGCGGAGGCTCGCAACCCGACCCGCGATGGTTTACGGCTACCACTCACGGCTTGACGCCGCCGGCCACATCGAGGGGGTTGGCTCGCAGGTCTGGCGGGATGAGCTGGTGGCCGTCGACCATGCCGTTCGCATCCTCGCCGAACAGTTGCCCTCGGATACGCTGCTCGTAGTCACCGGCGACCACGGAATGGTCGACCTGCGCCCGAACGAGCGGCTCGATCTCGCCGACCATCCCGAGCTGGCGGCCGGCGTAACGCTACTGGCCGGCGAGGCCCGGGCCCGCTACCTGCGGACAGCGCCGGGCGCGGCCGGCGACGCGGTCAGCGCCTGGCGATCGATCCTGGGAGACTGCATGTGGATTTGGTCCCGCGATGAGGCGATCGCGACGGGCATCTTCGGCCCACGGGTTAGCGACCAGGCTCGGGAACGGATCGGCGACGTGGTGGCCGCCGCGTACGGTCGGGTCGGGATCGTCCAGCGGGATGTCGACCCGGCTCAAGCCCGCCTGAATGGGCACCATGGCTCGTTGACACCGGCCGAGCAACTCGTGCCGTTTCTTGTCTATCGGAGCTAGAGATTTAGGGGTCGCTCGGCGGCGACGCTGAGCAGGATCGGATAGTCCTCGGCACCTGGTTCTTCGATGGCTTTCAGTGTCAAGCCGGTCTCGAGGATGGCCTGCAAGAAGTCGGCCAAGGTCTGATGGTTGACGCCGACCCGAGGTCGGATCCCGTGGCCGAATCCGGGACCAGCGCTGGTCCAGCCGCGCCGACGATAGCCTGGATGAAGCACGTGGTCACCGCCTGGCTTTCGTTCGACGTACGGTGTGACAAAGCACGGATGGGTGCCGACGTAGACGAATTTGCCGCCCGGGCGCAGCACGCGGTAGACCTCGGCAAACGCCCCCGCAGGGTCATCAAAATCGGTGTGGGTCAGCATCGATACAACCGCATCGAACGAGCCAGTCGGAAACGGCAGATGGCTTGCGTCAGCCTCCAACAGGTCAGCTGCCAAACCAGCGGTCTGTTCGCGCGCCACGCGCAGTTGGTCGGCGGAGATATCAACACCCACCACTGTCCAACCCAGTTTCGCCAAATCGGGAATCGCGATCCCGGTGCCGCATCCGACGTCGAGGCACTTGCCAGGACCAGAACCGAGGAGCCCGGTCAGACTTTGGAGAGCAGTTGCCGTGACGTCGGCGCCAGCCGAGTGCCGGACTTCCTGGTCGTACCAATCCGCCAGACCGTCATAGCGCCGGCGGTCGTTCATCAGCCGAGAATACGACGGACCCATCCGGTCGGGTGGCCCCCCACCCCGACCCTCCCCCGCAAGGGGGGAGGGAGAATGAGAGAGAGGAGGGTTAGTTGACGTCGCGAGTTCGCACGACGAGCGAGCTCACGCCGGTGAAGACGACGGCGTACACGGCGAGGACCAGTACCGCGACGCCTGCCGTCACGATGGGCGCCGCCTGTCCAGGGTTCGCGAAGGGTTGCCCGAACGACCTGAGCAGCGCCCCCGCGTTCTGACCAAGGAAAAGCTTCTCGACCGTGGTCACCCAGCTCGCGTCGAACCCGCCGAGCAGCCGGAAGAGAATGCCCTCGATCGCCAGCACATAGGCAAGGCCGATCCCAATTGCCATCGCGGACTGCCGGAAGAGAAAGGCGAGAGTCATGCCGAACAGGCTCCACGACTCGAAGATGAGCCAGGTCGCGCCCAGCGCCTTGAGGATGTCGATCGTGGCAGGCCAGGTGATGGTTGCACCATCCCCAAGGGCAATGCCAAGGCTGGCCAGGGCCGCGACCGCAAAGAACGCGACCGTAAAGATGGCGGTGATGACGCTGACGACTCCAACCTGTCCGGCCAGCGTTTGCAGCCGTCCGGGCCGCTGCGTGTAGACCGTTTTCACGGTCCCCCAGCCAAACTCGCTACCCACAACGAGCGCGCCCAGGATAAGCGTCAGGATGCTACCGACAATGCCGACGCCCTGCAGAGAATTCTTGACGAGCAGCCGGCTAAGAATCCTCCGCGCGAGTGAGGCCATCCCTCGCGCGGTTGAGGGTCAGGCGGCGACGGCGGGCTCCGTCCTGGCTGCCTTACGGCGGTCGCCTCGGCCGCGAAGGAGACCCAGGGCCGCCAGTAGCGCGGCCGCTACGGAATAGATGATCGTGGAGCTGATATAGGGAACGAGCGAGGTCTCGGCGTCGAGGATGTAGAGGGTATTCGGCCAGGTGTTCATCGCCGCATGGAAGAGGAGGACCAGGAGCAGGCTCCGGCGCGTGCCGTTGTAGAGCAAGGTCGATATCAACGACAGCGAGACCGTACGCAGCGTGAAGAGGGCGAAGGGCAAGTCGCTTTGCGGCGTGTCCGGGATGAAGAAGAGCGGGAGGTGCCAGAGAGCCGTGATCACCCCGATGACGATGGCTGCCCACAGCACGCCGGTGACCGGCTGGACGCGCTGGAGCAGAAATCCGCGCCATCCGAATTCTTCGCCGGTCGGCCCGCCGATAAGCAGCACGAAGACAAAGGTCAGGGGGATGCTGACCCAATGGG
>DATNMN010000108.1:0-8197 GCA_035602295.1 Candidatus Dormiibacterota bacterium
CCGGCGGGAGGAGTTGGCTCCGGAGCCCGGATTCGAACCGGGAACCATCGCGTTAACAGCGCGCCGCTCTACCGTTGAGCTACTCCGGACTGCCAGGCGCGAACCAGTATATCGGTCGACTTCCGGTCAGCTTGCGATCCGCTGCGGCACCTGCCGCCCGGCCCCGCCGTCGCCCCCGGCCGCCTCCCCCACCCGTTCCTCCTCGTGGTATTCGGCATCGGTATTGACCAGCCAGGGGTCGTAGTTGGCACCCAGCGCGATATTCCGCGCCACCAGGATCCCCGTCATCATCGAGTGGTCCTGGTTGTTGTAGTGGTGCATCCCATTGCGCCCCACCAGCCACAGGTTCGGCAATGCGCGGCTCAGCCATTCGCGCACGACTGCCAGGTGGTCGAGATACGCACCGTCATAGACGGGATATGCCTTCGGCTGCCGGTACACCATCCCTGCCTTGACCTCGTCAGGCCGAACGATGCCCAGCGCCACCAGCTCGCGCCGTCCCAAATCCAGCAGGTCGGCGTCAGGCCAGCTCCACATGCCGTCCTGCTCGAAGCAGAAGTACTCCATTCCCAGCCCCGTCAAGCCGCTGTCGTCGACCATCGCGGCGCTGAAATTCTTGAAGTTCCCGATGCGCCCCACCTTCACGCCCGGGTCGTGGACATAGATCCACTGGTCCGGGAAGACGTTGGCGCGGTCCACCACCACATTGACCGTGATGAAGTCGCGATATCCGAGCGCGTCCGCGGCCGCGCGCACCATCGATGGCGCCGCCGGCTGGAGCTTTGCGATCAACTCGCGCATCGGCATGGTGCTGATGAAATCCGACCCCAGGACATCCAGCGTTCCACCGTTCCGATCCTTCACGACGACCGAGATCACCCGGCCATTCGAATGGCGGACGGCGACCACCTCCTCCCCTAAGCGCACCGGATGGCCGGCGGCCGCCAATCGCGCCGCGACCGCTTCCCACATCTGGCCGGCGCCCAATCGCGGATAGCGGAATGCGTCGACGAGAGTCTTCACGATCGCGCGCTCGCCACCGCCGCGCCACGACGCGGGGAGGAGCGCGTTTCGGATCACTTCGACAAGGTTGAGCCCACGAATCCGCTGCCCGGCCCAGTCGGCCGACAGCTGGCTGGTCGGGATCCCCCACACCTTCTCGGTGTAGGTCTTGAAAAAGATCTCGAACAGCCGCCGGCCAAATTGGTTGGAGACCCAGTCTTCGAACGACTGCGGATCGACGACCGGCCGCAGGCGCGCCTGCGCGTAACTCATAAGACAGCGCGCGGTCTCGTACGGCCCCAGGTTCAGAAAGGCGTTCGAGGCCTTGATCGGATAGCTGAAGAATTTCCCCCGATACATGATCCGCGTCAGCCGCGACACCGACCGCATTTCCGCGCCCAGGACCTCGGTCCAGAGCGCCTCGATCTCGGCGCTCTTGGAGAAAAACCGGTGCGGGCCGACGTCGAAGCGGCAGCCCATGAACTCGAGCGTGCGGGCGATCCCTCCCACCTGCCGGGGATCCTTCTCCACCACCGTCACCGGGGTCCGGTGGCGGGTCAGCTCGTAGGCGGCCGACAGCCCGGCGGGCCCGGCGCCCATAACCACGACGTGCTTGGTCAAACCGGGCGCAGAAAGGTCAGGCATGCCGCACAGGAGCAACTCCGGGCGACCGACCCTCTTGCACTCGCCCATCCCCAAAACCGGGCTGTCTACCTTACTATTGCGCTCCGTGGCCCAGGCCCCCAAAGACCCCACGTCGCGCGTTCATCCATTCCTGGAGCGGCTCCGGCGCGGCCCGCTCCTGGGGGACGGCGCCATGGGGACCCAGCTCCACGCTAGGGGGGTCAGCTTCGAGCGCTCCTTCGACGAACTCAACCTCACCGATCCCAAGATCGTCGAGGAGATACACCGAGCCTACATCTCGGCCGGCGCCGAGCTGATCGAGACCAACACCTTCGGCGCCAACCGGATCAAGCTGGCCCGCCACGGCCTCGACAACCGCGTGCGGGACATCAACGTCAGGGCGGTCAAGCTCGCCCGGGAGGCCCGCGAGATCTCGGGCGAGCCGATCTTCATCGCCGGCTCGGTCGGCCCGATCGGCCAGCAGCTCGAGCCAATCGGTCGCATCACCGTTGCCCAGGCGACCGCCGCCTTCGAGGAGCAGATCGCCGGCCTGCTCGAGGGCGGGGCCGATCTCCTCGTGCTGGAGACCTTTACCAACCTTCCGGAAATCCTCGCAGCCGTCAGCGCCGCCCGCAGAACCACCGACCTGCCGATCGTGGCCCAGATGACGTTCGCCGAAGACGGCCTCACCCTGAGCGCGGAAGAGCCGAGCCAGGTGGTCCAGGCGCTCGAGCGCGCCGGCGTCGACGTCATCGGTGTCAACTGCGGGGTCGGCCCGCAGGTCGCGCTCCAGGTCCTCGAGCAGATGCGCCACCAGACGCGCCTGCCCGTCTCGGGTCAGCCCAACGCCGGACTGCCCGCGCGCGTCGAAGGCCGCTTCTTCTATTTCGCGACGCCTGAATACTTCGCCACCTTCGCGCGCCAGGCGGCCGATCTCGGCGTCGCCTACATCGGTGGATGCTGCGGCACCACGCCGGCCCACATCGCCGCGATGCGCGCCGCCCTCAAGCCAACGACCAGCCCCGCCCGGATCAAAACGCCCGCGCCCTCGACCGCGATCGCCATCGACCTCAATCCGGCCGAGCAGCTGCCCCCCACCTCGTTCGCACAGCGCCTGTCGGACCGCGCGTTCGTCGTCAGCGTAGAGATCGATCCGCCTCGCGGTCTCAATCCGGCGAAGTGCATCGCCGGTGCCCAGCTCGTCAAGGAGGCCGGCGCCGATGCGGTCAACATCGGCGACAGCCCGATGGCACGCGTCCGGATGAGCGCGCTCTCACTCGCGGTCATGGTCCAGCAGCAGGTCGCCATCGATACCCTGATCCACTTCACCTCGCGCGACAAGAACCTGATGGCGCTCCAGGCGGAACTGATCGGCGCGCACGCGCTCGGCATCCGCAACATCATCGCCCTGACCGGCGATCCCCCACGGATTGGCGACTACCCGTCGGCGACGGGCGTCTGGGACGTCGACTCCATCGGCTTGATCAAGATCCTGCAGCGCCTCAACGAGGGCTACGACTGGCTCGGGACGTCGATCGGCAAGCCCGCCAACTTCACCATCGCCTGCGCCGTCAACCCGTCGGCCGAGGACCTTGACCGGGAGATCGATCGCTTCCGGCAGAAGATCGAGGCCGGCGCGCACGTCGCCATGTCCCAGCCGCTCTATGACCGCCAAACGCTGGAGCGGTTTTTCGAGAAGACGGGCCCGCTGCCGATCCCTTTCCTCCTCGGCGTGCTTCCGCTGCAGTCGTCCCGGCATGCCGAATTCATGCACAACGAAGTTCCGGGCATCGTCATCCCGCAGCAACTCCGCGAGCGCATGCGGCTGGCCGGCGAGAACGGCATCGCGGAAGGTCTCGCGCAGTCGCGCGAGCTACTGCGGGATACGAAGGACCTGGTGCAGGGCGTCTACCTGATGCCATCGTTCGGGCGCTACGAAGTCGTCGCCGAACTGGTCCGCTGGCTCCGCACGGCGAACGCCCCCACCCTCCCCTCCCCCAGAGGCGGAGGGAGTCATTAGCGCTTCGTCTCGAATCGCTCCCAGCTGACGACCTCGGCCATTGGCCGGCGCCCGCGTGGGATCGGGGCGTTCGCAGGCAGCCGCAGCGCCTCCGGACCTGCCGGATAACCGATCGAGAGCATCGTCCGCAGATGGCGGTCCTTCGGGATGCCGAGCAGCTCGCGCGCGCGTTGCTCATTGTCCTGTGGGTAGATCGATGCGATGCACGAACCAACGCCATGCGCCCAGGCCGCCAGCATCAGGTTCTGCATCAGGCGTCCTTCGTCCATCAAGGTCGCAACATCGTCCCCGTGCATCACGAGCGCGATGGCGAGCGGCGCGGTCGCGAGGTGTCCCGCATAGCGGCCGCAGTTCGCCAGCGCGGCCAGGTTCTCCCGGTTCTTCACCACGATTAAGTCCCACGGTTGGGTGTTCTTGGCGGATCCGGTCCAGCGGCCGGCGTCGACAATGTCGAGCAGGACGTCATCCGCGATCTCGCGCTCGGAAAACAGGCGCACCGAACGCAGCGACTTGATCAGCTCCGACTCACGCACCGGCCCAGTGTATCCGCAATCCCAGCCGCAATATAAGGTTGCTGGTCGAGCCACGGTCCTTTAGCCGCCGTTCAGGTCCGGCCGTCAGAGTGCATAGCTATGCGATGGAGCCCCAGCCCCGGTCCGCGCCGGGCGGTGGCCGCCATTGCGGCGCAGCGTCGCCGGTGGACCGTGGGCGTCTTGCTTGCCGCGATCGTCGCCGTGGCGGCGTTCGCGATCCTGGAAGGCGACCTCCCCGAAGCTGTCGGAAACGGGGCTCGGCTGGTCGGGCACCTCTTGCGACAGTTCGGCCTGCCGGCGGCTTTCGGCCTTCTCTACCTGGAGGAGTCCGGGGTTCCGATGCCAATGCCGGGCGATGTCTTCGTCATGTATGCGGGCCATCACAGCGCCCACGGCCTGTTGACGTTGCTGGCCGCCTGGCTCGGGCTGATTGCCGTCGTCGTCCTGGGCGCCACCAACCTCTACTTCATCTCTCGGCGCTGGGGACGGTCGATCGTCGAGCACCGGCTCGCACGGCTCTTGCACCTGACGCCCGCCCGCATCGACCAGGCCGAGCGCTGGTTTGGACGCTGGGGCGTCTGGACGCTCGTGTTCGGACGGCACATTCCGGGACTTCGGGTACCGCTTACGGTGGCGGCCGGGATCTTCCGCGTCCGCTATTCGGTCTTTGTGGCCAGCGTCGCGATCTCGACTGCTGTCTGGGCCGGATTCTTCCTCACCCTGGGAGCCGTGTTCGGAGGACGAATCAGCCATCTGCTTAGCCTCCACCGCGAGGGTTACGTGATCCTACCCGCGGTCGTTGTGATCGCGTTCTGCCTCTACCTGCTCATCCTGGTCCGCCGGACCAGGCCAGAGAACACACCCTCCCCCATCGCCTAGGGCCCGGGCCCTCGGCACCGCCGGCTGACGCACCCCTTAGGCGTCTTTTAGAATTCATTTAGGCGCGGTTCGCATACTCAATTCCATGAGGGTGCTCTTGATCGAAGACGACCGCCGCCTTGCGGCTAGCATTCAGCGTGGGCTCGGCGAGTCGGGGCTCGCCGTCGACCTCGCCTACGACGGCGACGACGGGATCGCCGCGGCCCTCAGCGCTCCCTACGACGTCGTGGTCATGGACGTCATGCTGCCGGGAACCGACGGACTGGCGGTCAGCCGGCAGTTGCGTCAGCAGAAGGTGAGTACGCCGATCCTGATGTTGACCGCGCGCGATGCCGTCGACGACCGCGTGAGCGGCCTCGAGGCCGGCGCTGATGACTACATGGTCAAGCCGTTTGCCATGCGCGAGTTGCTGGCGCGCATCCGCGCCCTCGCCCGGCGACACTTGCCCGATCGCACGTCGGTGCTGACCGCGGGGAGCATCGTGCTCGACACGGCAGCCCACACCCTCAAGGTCTCGGGCAAGAACGTCGAGCTCACCGCCAAGGAATTCGCCATCCTCGACTTCTTCATGCATCATCCGGGCCGGCTGCTCTCGAGGACGCAGATCATCGAGCACGTCTGGGACTACGACTTCGACGGCGGCCACAACCTGGTCGAGGTCTACATGGGGCGGCTGCGGCGCAAGCTCACCGAGGCCGGCACCCCCGACCCGTTTGTGACAATCCGCGGAGCGGGATACCGCCTCGAGCCGCGGACGTGAGGCGTTGGTTCGCCGGCACGCGCATTCGCCTGACCCTCGCCTTCGCGGCGGTGCTGGCGGTGGCGATCCTCGTTGCGGACACCGCCCTCTATCTCGCGCTGTCGCGCGCCGAGACCAGCACCGCCGCTGATGTCCTCGTGTCACAGGCGGGCGTCATCGCGGGCGGCATCGAGGACGTCAACGGGGTCGTGCAGTTCGGCGCCGGCGAGCTGCCGACGGAGACCCAGCAGGGGGTGGCGGTCGAGGCGGCGATCGTCGCGGCGGACGGCACCGTCAAGCAGACACCGGGACAGGCGCTTTCGGCCTCAACCCTGAAGACGATCGCGGCGAACGCCCGGAAGCAATCGAGCGCGGCGCCACCGTTCAATGTCCGCGATAGCCGCGGGGTGCCCCGTCTCGTCTATGCCCAACCGCTGACGACCACGCAGGGATCCGCCGCCATCCTGATCGTCAGCCGCTCCATCAGCGAACTTCAATCCGCCCTGACACAGACCATCCTCTTTCTTGCCGTGCTGTCGGTGCTGATCGTCCTGGCGGGGACGCTGCTCGCTCACCGTCTCGCCGGCAACATCCTCGAGCCGGTCCGTCGCATCGCCTCGACCGCCCGCTCGCTCAGTCAGCACGAGCTCCATCGCCGCGTCGACGTCAAGGTCCCGCCGGATGAGCTCGGTGAGCTGGTGGAGACCTTCAACAGCATGCTGGCCCGTCTGGAGGCGAGCTTCGAGAGCCTGCGGCGCTTTACGGCAGACGCCTCACACGAGCTGCGCAGCCCGCTGGCGCTGATGCGCAGCGAACTGGAGGGAACGCTGGCCCGAGCCCGCACTCCGGCCGAATACGAACAGGTCCTGCGTGATCTCGAAGCCGAAGTCGAGCACATGGCCAGGATGGTCGACCAGCTCCTGATGCTGGCGCGGGCCGACGCCGGCGCGCTCCAACCGGCCGCAACCAATCTCGATGTCGCCGACTTCCTGCACGAGACGGCGGCCCGCTGGCGGCCGATGGCGGATCAGCGCCACGTCCAACTCGACGTCGAGGCGCCCGATTCCGGGAGCGTTTCGGCCGACCCTGATCTGCTGCGTCGAGTGATGGACAACCTCCTCGACAACGCCACGCGGCACAGCCCGGCGGGGACGGCGGTGTGGTTGACCGGATCGCCGACGGCAGGGGGCTGGACCATCGAGGTGCGTGATGAAGGCCCGGGCGTCCCACCGGCTGCCCGCGCCGCGCTCTTTGAACGCTTCGTGCGGGCGGACGGCGCGCGCGCGCGCGATGTTGGCGGCGCCGGCCTCGGCCTCGCGCTCAGCCGCGCCATCGCCGAATCCCACGGCGGGAGCCTGCGGCTCGCGGATCAGAATGGTCGCGGCGCCACCTTCCGCCTCTTCCTCCCGAAACGCTAGCCGGTCTCAGCTCTCCCGCTTACGACTCTTTCGCCGCAGCCGCAGGCGGCGCTGTTCACGTTCGCGGTGAGGAAGATAGGAGCGATCGCCGATCCACTCCGCCGGGATGATCACCAGCGCCCGGGCGAGGCCGTTGATCGGCGAGGCGTAGGTGGATCGAAGCCGGGCGAATGTGGGCCATGCCTCGTCCGCGGGTTTGCAGTGATAGCCTGCCTTGTGCAACCGCTCCCACGCCTGATCGAATTCGAAGCGCTCGATAACGGGCGAGTCTGATCGTGGCGTCCATCGGCGGAAGTACCAGGACAGGTCCTCGACGAGATGGTTGCCGACGCGGTACATCAACTTCGCAGGCCCTTCCGACTTGTCATCGACCGTGCTCATCACGAGGACGGCCGCGTCCATCACCGCCCCGAAAGAGTTGAGCCACGCCTCGTTGTCATGACTCGATCGAAAGAACACCAGCATGGGGTACGCCAGGTGGCTCTCGAGCACCGCCGCCGCCCACTGTTTCCAGTCGTCAAACGTCTTGACCAGCTCCTCCGGCATCCCGTGAGTCGCGGCCGTCTCCAGCATCTGCACCCCGGAGGGCGGCGCGCCGGCAAACGCGTCCAGCGTGACGACCAGCTCCTCGCGTCGCTGAAACGACTGATAGAGCGAGAACAGCAGCGTGATGGCGAGTGCCGCCAGGATCACCCCGGTCGCGCTCTCGCCGATCGTCGCCAGCCGGGCGGGTACCCCCTCGGGGACGAAGTCGCCATAGCTGAGCGGCACCAACGTCGTGGCCGAAAAATACACCGAGGTGCCAAAGGATTCGGGGACTGGACGCATCTCGTCGCGCACCCCGTCGATGATCATCCCGTAGGCCAGCACCAGGGCCAATCCCCAGGCGACGAAGATGGTCAGGACGGCTACGGGCCCGTAGGTCGCCAGCCATCGCTCACGCCGGGGGATTGACGATATCCGGTTGCCCACCCAACGCCAC
>DATNMN010000109.1:0-3727 GCA_035602295.1 Candidatus Dormiibacterota bacterium
ACGCGCGCCCCGTGCTTGTAGCAGTTGTTGATGGTGCGCGAGACGAGTTCCTCGTTGCCCGGGATGGGCGTTGCGGAGAGGATGACCGTGTCCCCGGCCTTGAGCTTCACCTGGGGATGCTCCTGGGCTGCAATCCGGGTCAGGGCCGATAGCGGCTCGCCCTGGCTGCCGCTCGACAGGATCACGAGCCTCTCGTCGGGCTCCTTGTTGATGTCCTGGATCTTGATCATGATGTCGCCCGGCATCTGGATGTAGCCGAGCTCCTGGGCGATCGTCAGGTTGTTCACCATCGATCGGCCAATCACCGCCACCTTGCGCTTGACGCGGGCCGCAGTGTTGAGCGCCTGCTGGATCCGGTAGATGTTCGAGGCGAAGGTCGAGATGATGATCCGGCCTGGGCACTGGCCGAACAGCTCCTGGAAGGCTTCTCCGATGGTGCGCTCCGATGGGGTGAAGCCATCGCGCTCCGCGTTGGTGCTGTCCGACATCAGCAACATCACGCCCCGGTTCCCGAAATGCGACAGCCGTGCCATATCCGTGGGCTGGCCGTCGACCGGCGTCTGGTCCATCTTGAAGTCGGCTGTGTGGATCACCATCCCAACCGGCGTCTCGATAGCGAGCGCGGTGGTGTCGGGGATGCTGTGGGCGACGTGGATGAACTCGACCTTGAAGGGCCCCAGCTCCACGACGTCGCCGGCCTTGATCTCGCGGAGGTCGACGTGCTCGACCAGCTTGTGCTCCTTGAGCCTGTTCTTGATGAACCCCAGCGTCAGCCGGCTACCGTAAATCGGCGCGGAGACCTTGGGGAGGATGTAGGGCAGCGCGCCGACGTGGTCTTCATGGCCGTGGGTCAGGAGAAAACCGAGCACCTTCTCCTTGCGCTCCTGCAGGTAGGTGACGTCGGGCAAAACGAGGTCGACGCCGAGCATCTCCTCCTCGGGGAACATCAGGCCGGCATCGATGACGACGATGTTCTCGTCGTACTCGAGCGCCATCATGTTGCGACCAATCTCGCCCAGACCCCCAAGGGGAATGGCGCGCAACTTGGGCTGTTTAGCCAAAAAGGGTGAGCTGCTCCTCCGGCTTTGCGACCGGTTCGGCGGCGGCGGCGACGACCTGACGCCGCTCCTCGACCCGGTCAAGGTGGGCCTTGACGGCCTTGAAGTCCTGCTCCAGCGGCCCCATCAGAAAACTGTTATACAGGGCGGCCGCCGGATGATAGATGGGGATGTAGCTCACGCCGTCCTTCACGACCAATTTTCCATGCAGCCGGGAGATGGACTCATACCCGGGGAGTAAGCGCCCGAGGGCGTGCCGGCCGAGCACCAGGACGACCTCCGGCTTGATGAGCCGGAGTTGCTGCTCGAGATACGGTGAGCAGGCTTCGGCTTCGGCCGGCTGCGGATCCCGATTTCCGGGCGGACGGCATTTCAGGATGTTGGTGATGAAGACGTCGCCGCGCGAGAGGCCGATGCCACGAAGCAGCTGATCGAGCAGTTTTCCGGCCGCCCCGACGAAGGGCTCGCCTTGCAGGTCCTCGTTCTGCCCCGGAGCCTCCCCCACGATCATGATGCGGGCATCGCCCGGGCCCACTCCCGGTACCGCTTTGGTCCGCGAGTGGCCCAGCGGACAGCGCCGGCAACCGTGGACCGCCGCGCTCAAGCTCGGCAGGTCGACAAAATCCAAACCGGGGCCCATTGTATGCCGGGACCGGCGCCCCGGCATACACTTTTTCCACAGGCCTAGTCCCTAGTTGCGGTTATCGCGTCCACGGCCGCCGGCGCGGTCGAAATCGCGGCGTGGGCCGCGGTCGCCGCCACCCGGCCGGTATCCTCCGCCACTACCGCCGCCTTCACGACGCGGGCCGCCCCGATCCCGCTCGGTCACGATCCAGTCGCCATTGGTGATGCCTTTGGCTTCCTGGAGCACGGCCTTGCGCGAGAGATTCACGCGGCCCTGGCGATCAACCTCCGTGACTTTCACGTCGATCTCGTCGCCGACGTTGACCGCGTCCTCGACACGCTCGACGCGGTCCTCGGCCAGCTGGCTGATGTGCACCAGCCCGTCCTGGTTGGGCAGGATCTGGACGAAGGCGCCGAAGGGCATGATGCGGACCACCTTGCCCCGGTAGTTCTTCCCTACCTCGACTTCGCCGGTCAGATCGCGAATCAGCTGCTCGGCCTTGGCGGCCGACTCACCGTTCACCGAGCCGATGATGACGCGGCCGTCATCCTCGATGTCGATGCTGGTGACACCCGAGTCTTCGATGATCTTGCGGATCATCTTGCCCCCGGGGCCGATCACTTCGCGGATCTTGTCAGGATGGATCTGGACCGTGACCATACGCGGCGCGTACTCCGACATCGCAGGCCGCGCCTGCGCGAGCGTCGCGTCCATCTTGTCCATGATGAAAAAGCGGCCATCCTTCGCCTGCTGGATGGCGCCGGCCATGGTGTCGATGCTGATGCCCTTGATCTTCATGTCCATCTGCATGGCGGTCACGCCCTTGCGCGTCCCCGCCACCTTGAAGTCCATGTCACCCAGGGCATCCTCGACGCCCTGGATGTCGCTCAGCACGGCGACCTTCCCATCACCGGTAATCAAGCCCATCGCGATCCCGGCGACCTGCCCCTTGGTGGGCACGCCGGCATCCATCATCGCCAGGCTGGAGCCGCACACGCTCGCCATCGAGGTCGAACCATTGGACGAGAGGATCTCCGTAACCAATCGGATGGTGTACGGGAACTCCTCTTCGGTCGGTACCACCGGCAGCAGGGCCCGCTCGGCGAGCGCGCCGTGTCCGATCTCGCGCCGGCCTGGCGAACGGAGCGGCCGTGCCTCACCGACGCTGTAGGGCGGAAAGTTGTAGTGATGCATGAAGCGCTTGAACTCTTCGAGGCCGAGCCCGTCGAGCTTTTGCTTGTCACCAATCGAGCCGAGCGTCACGATGCTGAGGGCCTGGGTCTGACCCCGGGTGAACAGCGCCGAGCCGTGCGTCCGGGGCAGGAGGCCCACCTCACACGTGATCGGCCGGATCTCGGTCGTCTTGCGGCCGTCGGGACGCAGACCCTCGTCGAGGATCTTGTTGCGGACGCGATGCTTGACCTTGGCTTCGAAGCTCTTGACCAGGTAGGGCAGCCGGTCAGCGAACTGCGGGCCGAGCTCGGTGACGGTCTCCTTCTTCAGATCGTCGAGCGCGGACTCGCGCAGTGCCTTGTTGGGATTGAAGAGCGCCTGGTCGAGCCGTTCGGATAGGAACCGGTCGACCGCCTCGTCGACTTCCTGGTCCTTGGGGCTTTCAGCCACTACGACCTTCGGCTTGCCGACCTCGCGGGCGAAGGCATCCTGCATCTCGCAGATCCGGACGATCTCACGATGCGCCAGGCGCAGTGCCTCGACGATGGTTTCCTCGGGCACTTCCTTGGCCCCGGCCTCGACCATGATGATGGCTTCCCGGGTGCCGGCCACGACGAGGTCGAGCTTGCTCTCCGCCAGCCGGTTGATGGGCGGACCGACGACCAGCTGGTCGTCGAGGATCCCGATGCGGACGGCGCCGATCGGACCCTGGAACGGGATCGGTGAGATTGACAGCGCCAGCGACGCGCCGTTGATGGCCATGGTCGCCGGATCGGCGTCCTGGTCAACAGAAAGTACGGTCGCCACGATCTGGACGTCGTTGCGGAAGTCTTTGGGGAAGAGCGGCCGGATCGGCCGGTCGATCAGACGG
>DATNMN010000110.1:0-16763 GCA_035602295.1 Candidatus Dormiibacterota bacterium
AGGCCTGCGAACTCGAGCACGGCCTGCTCTGCGAGTACCTCTACGCCCAGTTCTCACTCAAGCGCAGCGTCCAGGAGGGCGTCACGCCGGAGCAGCTGGCACGGATCCAGGCCTGGGAGCTGACCATCATCGACGTCGTCAAACAGGAGATGCTCCACCTGGCGCTGGCCACCAACATCCTGACGGCGATCGGAGCCGCGCCCCATTTCGAGCGGCCCAACTTCCCGATCCTGTCCCGCTGGTATCCGCCGGACGTCCAGATCGCCCTGGTCCCGTTCGGCGAGCGCGCGCTGCGGCACTTCATGTTCCTGGAGCGCCCAGAGGGGATGGCGCTGCACGATGCCGAGGGCTTTGGCGCCGTCGGTCACATGCGGCCACCCTCTAACGACGATCCGCAGATCACGGGCGGTGCTGAGGAATGGCACACGGTCGGCCACCTCTATCGCGGCATCGAGCGGGGACTCGCTCACCTGGTCGATCGCTACGGCGAGGCGGATGTCTTCATCGGTCCGCCGAGGGCGCAGGCAACCACGCAGATCTTCGAGTGGCCGGAGCTGACCGCCGTGACCAACCTCGCGTCCGCCAGCTCCGCGATCGAGATCATCGTCGAGCAGGGCGAGGGCGCCCGTGGCGATTGGGTCAACTCGCACTTCGGCAAATTCGTTGGGATCCTCGAAGACTATCTGGCGATTCGCCGCGCGGACCCCACCTTCGAGCCCGCACGTCCGGTGATTCCAGTCTTCCTTCGCGAGCCGCCCGACGTCGACCAGGTGACGCTGATCGAAGATCCACTGACCAAGCGCGTGGCCGACGTCTTCAACGCCGCCTATGAAGTCATCCTGCAGGTCCAGAGCCGCTACTTCGTCCACCACGGCGAGACGCCGGATGAACTCGAGACGCTGGCCAAGACGGCCAAGCACCTGATGAACTGGGTGATGCGAAACCTCGGTCCGATGATGACCGCGCTCCCGGTCGGTGCGCAACACTCGGGCCAGACCGCGGGGCCGGCCTTCGAGATTGTCCGCCCGGCATTCTTCGTCCTCCCCCACCGCGACGCCGCCTGGAAGATCCTGCGCGAGCGCTTCGAAACCCTGGCCGATATTTCCCTGAAACTGGCGGACGAGCCCGGACTTTCTGGGATGAAGCAGATCGCGGCCAACTTCCAGGGATTCGCGAGCGACCTGGACCAGCACCTGAAGATCCGCGCAGGATCGAAGACCGAGTCGGCGCGGAGTTAGTCGGGCCGTTACTGGCCGATTGCCCCGTCGGTCAATTCGCGCAGGATGTCGGCATGTCCGGCATGCCGGGCAGTCTCCTCGAGCATGTGCATCATGATGTACCGCAGGCTGCGCGGGCGGTCCTTCTTTTTGGACGCATCGTCGAGCGACGCCGAGGCGACGATGGCGCGGGACCGCGCGATCTGCTCCCGGTAGAGGGCGCTGACGCTCTCGATGGTATCGCCAGGCTCGAGAATGAAATCGGGATCGTTGTTATTCTCTGACTCCGGCCAGGGGTACGTGACGGGCTCACCGGCGAACTCCTCGCGGAACCATCCCATCTCCGCGTAGGCAAGATGTTTGACGACCCCAAGCAGAGTCGTGGCAGATGGCACCAGGCGCCGAGATGCCTGCTCCGTCGAGAGGCCCTCCAACTTCCACAACATCGTCTCGCGATAGCGATCGAGCAAGGCGCTCAGCGTCGCCTTCTCGTCGCCGGCAAATGGAACCTCGACACGGCGATGAGGGACAAGGTGAGCCGGTACCACGGCCACATTCTAAGGACGTGAGAACGTGTCATCCTAGATGCCGGCAGAGCAGATGACGGACCCCGCTCCAGCGCCACTCCTCTCCCGTTTCGCCACCAGGCGTCAGTTCCTGCAGGCGGCGAGCGCGGCGGCACTGGCACCGGCCGTGCTCAGCGCCACAGGTTGTGACCTTTTTGCCAAACAGGCCGCCTCAAAGGCGGGGCCAACCACGCACATTTTCGTTAGCCGTCCCGACCTCAAGCCGCCCCTCATCACGACGACGGCCACGGGGCCCGCGGTTGCCAGCGGACTCATCTTTATCACCGCCAACGGACCGCTCATCGTCGACAACCACGGCAGCCCCGTTTGGTACCAGCCCGCGCCTGCCGGCAAGTCGGTCTCCGACCTCAAGGTGCAGCAATATCTGGGTCAGCCGGTGCTCACGTGGTGGGAAGGGAGCGTCATTGCGCCGCCCGGGTTCGGCCGGGGGGAGCACGTCATCATGGACACGCAGTACCGCGAGGTGCGCCGCATCCAGGCCGGCAACAGTCAGCAGGCCGACCTCCATGAGCTGGTGCTCACACCGCAGGGGACGGCGCTCCTGACCGCTTTTCAGCCGGTGGCCGCGGACCTGTCCGCGCAGGGCGGCTCCGCCAAGGGAATGGTCTTCGACTGCCTCGTGCAGGAAATCGACCTCACCTCGGGGCGAGTGATCCTCGAATGGCACTGCCGAGACCACGTCGCCACCGCCGAGTCCTATTCACCGGCGCCCAAGGCTGGGACCACAACGTATGACTACTTCCATGTCAACTCGATCGAGGTGGGGCCGGATGGGAACCTGCTGCTTTCCGCCCGAAATACCTGGACGCTCTACAAGCTCCAGCGGCAGACCGGGGCGGTCATCTGGCGCCTTGGGGGCAAGCAAACCGATTTCAGGCTGGGCAGCGGCGTCACGTTTTCCTGGCAGCACGACGCACGCTGGCGCCCGGACGGCAGCCTCACACTATTCGATGACGCCGCCGCGCCAGAAGAGGAACGCCAATCGCGAGGTCTCCAGTTGGTGGTGGATGAATCCGCGAAAACCGTCACCCTGAAACAGCAGTTCGTTCATTCCACCGGCGACTTACTCGCCACCAGCCAGGGCAATATGCAGCGGCTCGACAATGGCCACTTCTTGATAGGCTGGGGAGCCTTGCCGTACTTCAGCGAATTCACCCCGGCCGGCGAGATGATCTTTGACGGCAAGCTCGCCACCAACCAGTCCTACCGTGCCTTTCGATTCCCCTGGACCGGGAAGCCGACAACCACGCCGACAGTCGTTGGCCGGCGCGCCGGCAGCGGCAGCCTGCAGGTCTTCGCAAGCTGGAATGGGGCAACTGACGTCGCTCAGTGGGAGGTCCATGCGGGCGCGAGTGCGGCGACCCTGACACGGGTTGCGGCGGCCGCCCGGAGCGGCTTCGAGACAACCATCTCTGTGCCCAGTAGCAGTCCGTTCGTGGCGGCTCACGCCCTGGACGGCGCGGGCAGCGTCCTGGGGATCTCTCCAACGATCCAGGTGTAGCTTGCGCAGGCTCCCCCTCCTGTTACTCCTGTTGCTCGGTCTGCTTCCCGCGTGCAGCCCAGCCTCAACCCCTCCGGCGACCTACCAAATTCCGCCAGGGATCAACAAGATCAAGCACGTGATCGTGATCATGCAGGAGAACCGGTCCTTCGACAGCTACTTCGGCACCTATCCCGGCGCCGACGGCATCGCGATGCAGAGCGGTCAGCCGACCACCTGTCTGCCGAATCCCCAGACCCACAGCTGCGTCAAGCCCTATGCCAATCACGCCGACGTGAACGGGGGTGGCCCGCACGGCGCGAACTCCGCGACCGCCGACATCAACAGCGGAAAGATGGACGGGTTCGTTCAGCAGGCCGTTAGCGGAAGGCGGGGCTGCACGGACGTGACGAACCCCGCCTGCACGAATTCCGTCTCGCCGGATGTGATGGGATACCACACGCAAAGCGACATTCCGAACTACTGGGCGTACGCGAACAACTTCGTACTTCAGGACCGCATGTTCGAACCCAATGCGTCATGGAGCCTGCCGCAACACCTTTTCATGGTCTCCGAGTGGTCAGCATCGTGTACGCAGCACGACAACCCGGGCAGCTGTACTAACGCCTTGGAGAACCCGGGCCTGCCGCCAGACTTCGGCGGAAACCGTCGGGGCCAGCCGCGCCAGGCCCCGATCTATGCGTGGACCGACCTCACGTACCTGCTCTTCAAGCACCACGTGAGCTGGGGATACTACGTGGTCAACGGCACCGAGCCCGACTGTCAGAATCCCGCCAGTGTCTCCTGCGGTCCCGTCCAGCAAAACTCGAAGACTCCCGGCATCTGGAATCCCCTTCCCTACTTCGACACGGTCAAGAACGACGGGCAGCTGGGCAACATCCAGTCGGTCGAGAACTTCTACGCCGCGGCCCGCAGTGGCACGCTGCCGGCGGTTAGCTGGGTGGTTCCCTCTGGCGCCGTCAGTGAGCACCCGCCGGCGCGGGTCAGCGTCGGCCAGTCTTATGTGACCAGCCTGGTGAATGCGGTCATGGCGAGCCCCGATTGGAGCTCGACCGCGATCTTCCTGTCCTGGGATGACTGGGGCGGCTTCTACGACCATGTGGTCCCACCTTCGGTCGACGTCAATGGTTACGGCCTGCGCGTGCCCGGCATCGTCATCAGCCCGTACGCGAAGCAGGGCTACATCGACCACCAGGTTCTCAGCTTCGATGCCTACGACAAGTTCATCGAAGACGCGTTCCTGAACGGTCAGCGGATCGACCCCAACTCCGATGGCCGATCCGATCCGCGACCCAACGTCCGGGAAAGTCTCAAGATTCTGGGGAATCTCGCCGCCGATTTCAATTTCAACCAAACACCGAGACCGCCAACGCCGCTCCCGGTGCATCCCGTGACCACGCTCACCGGGGCGTGAGCAGTTTCGCCAGTTTGTCGAGCTCGCTCTCCCAGCCCATGACCGCCATCTTGGTCCAGTACTCATCGTGCATCGCATCGAGGGTCAGCACCATCGCCACGCCCCCTGGGTGGGTTGAGAGCTCGACCGTCGTGGCCACTTCGTAGGGCTTGACGTTCGGAATGAAGTCGGCGAGCTGCGTGAAGGCGAGCCACTTAAGCGGGACAACCTCGGTGTAGGTGACGAGAGACTCGGTCGTCAGCGGCATCCCCGCCTTCTTGAGGAACTCGATCTGGTCGGGAGCGATCGCGGTCATGGCGTAGAGGAGCTCACCACCGCGGCGAAAGTCGAGCCGGCGGACTTTCACCTCGAATCCTGGTGGACCCCACCAGGATTCGATGCCGTCCTTCGTCGTCCAGAGCTCCCACACGTCCTCGATGGCAGCGTTGAACGTGCGCTCGATGCTCACCCTCCGGCGAGCCGGTTGGGTCTGTGGGGCCAAACTAAACACCGCTCCGGTAGGCGCGCTCCAGCGTAGCGATGTCGAGCTTGCGCATCTTCAGCAGCGCTTCCATCACTTTTGACGGGTTCCCGGATTTGGGGTCACCCATCATTTGCCCCAACGCCGCGGGGACAACCTGCCAGGAAACGCCGAACCGATCTTTGAGCCAGCCGCACGGTCCTTCCTCTCCGCCGCCCTCAGTCAGCCGCGCCCAAATCTCATCGAGCTCGTCCTGCGACTCACAGGTGGCGACGAAGGAGAACGCTTCGGTGAACGAAAAAGACGCGCCGCCATCGAAGGCCGTGTACTCCTGTCCGTCGAGTTCGAAACTGGCGTGCAACAGGCTCCCTTCTGGGAGAGGACCGTTCGCGTCAGCGCGCAGCATGCTGCGGATCCTGGAGTTCGGAAACACCGAGACGTAGAAATTGACCGCCTCTTCGGCGCGCTCCTTGAACGTCAAGCACGGTCTGACACTCTGCACCTTCGTCTTGTTGGCAACGGTCGTCGTCTGCGTATTCGCCTGCGTCATTTTTCTTCCTCCTTGTTTGTCGCTTGGGTCCTGCCCCGTCGGTCGAGTTCTGCGGTAAATCGGTCGAGTCGGGCCTCCCACATCCCGCGATACCCCATCATCCATTCATCCAATTCGCGGAACGGCTCGGGGCGCAGCGAGTAGAGCCTGCGCCGACCCTCCGGACGGACCACGACGAAGTGGGCATCCTGAAGGACGGCGAGCTGACGTGACACACCGGGCTGGCCGATATCAACGACGTCCACCAGCTCGCTCACCGAGCGCTCGCCGGAGCGGAGCGCGTCGACGAGGCGGCGGCGGGTGGGGTCGGCCAGTATCTGGAAGACGTCGGGCACCGCCACATATTACCCTAGCGACATATGTCTTGTCAACGATATCTTGTCGAGTCTTCGTGACGGCGTACCGGACTAAGGCTTGCGCCTGACGTCTACCCCTAGGAACGACGCCAATTCGTCCAACGCTCGCTTCGTGGGGCGAACCGGCCGCCGGGCCCCCTCCCAACCTGGCTCCCACCGCTCTCCAATCACGTTGAGGGCGCCGGCATTCCGGTCGACGGCGAGATCGAAGCGGGCGATGATCCGGTCGCTATGGAGGAGCGGCATCACAAAGTAACCCCAGCGCTTGCTCTTGGGCACATAGATCTCGAGCTTGAAATCGAAATTCCAGAGGGCCAGCGTCCGGTTGCGATCGCAGATCAGATTGTCGAATGGCGACAGCAGGGTCGTCCTCGGCTCGAACTCACCGGCCTCGATCTGCTCGAGCGAGCCGAGGTCTTCCGCGTGTACGTACCACTCGCCTTTGAGTCCGAGCTCCACCGGAACGATCACGCCCTCGGCTTCGAGCTGCGTCCACGCGCTTGCGAGGCCGGGGTAACGGCGCCGGATGAAGTGGTTCTTCACCTGCTGCTGGGTGCCGACCCCGAGGGCACGCAATGACCGGACGGCCGCCTCTCGAAGCGCAACGGGTTGGTCCGGAATCTTAGCGAGGGGTGCGCCAAACCAACCATCCGCCGGGGCCCAACGGCGTCCCCCGCCAGAACGGCCTGCCGGAACAATCCGTCCCTGGAACCAGAGGAGCGCCAGCGTATCGGCAATCAGGCTTCGCTTTCCCCAGCCGGATTCGTACTTCTCAGCATGTTCTTCGAAATCCGCCGCCCGCACGGAGCCGTTGGCGGCGAGCCGCTCGAGAACCGGCTTCATGAACCGGGCCTGCCGTGTCATCCAGTTCTCGGTTGTCCGTGGGTCGGCCCAGGATGGCGGCAGCGCGGCATGGAGCGCACGGTCCTCGGTCGGGACGATCGACGCCTGGTGGGCCCAGTACTCGTAGAGGCGGCGCTCGTCCCAGAGCAGGATGTCGACCAGCTTCGGGTCGAACGGACCGAGACGGCTGAAGACGACGAGCAGGTGGTTGCGGGCGACGATGGCGGTCGGGTCGAGCTGCAGGCAGCCGATCGCCCGCACCAGCTCATGGATGTGGTCGGTCGTGACAGATTTCGGGCGTGACCCACTCAACCGCTGGCGGCTGACCGCCAGGCGCCTCGCATGCTCGATCCGGACCTTTCGGCGCAGTCCCTCAGCCCTAGCCGCCGAGTTTGAACGCCTTGCGAACCGTTCGGCCGACGGCCGGTCGCTCCGCATCGGCGGGGGCGCGTAGCGTGATGAATCGCGCGTCCTTTCCCCCACCTTCAAGCAATCCGCTGCCGTCGTCGAGCTCGCGACCGCGGTAGAAGAACACGGCCGCGTGCGACCTGAACGCACCAATCCCGACCACATTCCGGCCATCCACGGCATAGCGGACCATCTTCCACATGTAGCTGCTGGAGCGCGGCGGCTGGCTCTGCGAGGCGATCTCCGTGGCGCTCGGCTCGGCGGCCTTGACGGTACGACGCGCCGCCTGCACGATCGAGCGCACGCTTGGCGGCAGCTTCTTGAGCTGTTCGGACAGCGAAATCTGAGGAGTCGCCGCCACCTGCTGGAATCTACCAGACAGCTTGTCGGCTGGCAGCGACCCCTGTAGTATCCGCAACGGGCAGTTGCCCGCACATTGATGAGGTAGCTATGCCGCTCTTCCTGGACCGCCACGATATCCCCGGCGTGACCGCCGTTGACCTTGCCATTGCCCACGCCCGAGACGTCCAGATCGAGAAGCAATACGGCGTCCGGTACGTCACTTACTGGTTCGATCCGGAGCGCGGGACCGCCTTCTGCCTCGCGGAGGGTCCTGACGCGGTCGCCGTGGAGGCGGTGCACCGTGACTCCCACGGGCTGACCGCCTCCCGGATCATCCTGGTCGACCCGCGCTCGGTTGGATCGTTCATGGGCGCGATCCTCGAGCCGGAGCTGGGCGAACCCTTCGCGCACACCGCCTTCCGCGCGATCCTGTTCACCGACATCGAGGGCTCCACTGCGAGGACGATGCGGGTTGGCGACGCCGGTGCGATGCGGCTTCTGCGGGCGCACGATACCATCGTCCGGGCGGCGCTCGCGACCCATGCCGGGATCGAGGTCAAACACACCGGGGATGGGATCATGGCCTCCTTCACCTCGGTCACGGACGCGGTGCGGTGCGCCATCGAAATCCAGAGCAAGATCGCCGAGCGCAACCACGGGGCCGCCGACCCGCTTCGGCTCCGGGTTGGGGTGAGCTGCGGGGAGCCGGTGACAGAGGAGGGTGATCTCTTCGGCACTGCGGTCGAGCTGGCGGCCCGGTTGTGCGCACACGGCCTTGCCGGCGGCATCCTGGTTTCGGGCGCAGTCCGGGAGGTCTGCCTCGGCAAGGGGTTTGCCTTCGAGGACCACGGCGTAGCGGAGATGAAGGGCTTTGACGAGCCGGTCCGGCTCTACGGCGTCCGCATGCAGAGGGCCCCTTAAGCAGGTCATCAAACGTAGGCAAGGACGCCGTCCAACGGTCGCGGCACTCGCGTGAGGTCCAGGGCGTCGACGAGTAAGGCCGCCGATTCGATCTTCCGGCCGCTGTGCGTGCCGAAGAAGCGCCGAAGCTGATCCTCGTTCGGCCGGTCTCGCCATTGAGGCTGTCGCTGGAAGGTGCGGAACAGTTCAAGTTCGCCCTGCGCATCGATCACACGCTCCACGGCAGCGGCACCGAGGGAGCGGATCAACTCGTCCTCCAGGTCGGCGACGCACACGTAGAAACCGAGGCGTTCCATGTCGGTGCGCGTGAGGTTGGAGCCGAGGCCGGCCCGCTCGAGACCGCGCCGGAAGTCGCCCTCCTCTCCCGCGTCGCAGAGCCCAGCAACTTTCAGGTTAAGCCCATGAGGACCGAAGCGATTCAGGAACGTTCTGATGTTCGTCGCGCCCCCCATCGGCATAACGGAAACGCCCTCCGCATCAAGGTTCCGACCGCGGCGCCTCGCGAGCGCTTCAAGCGCGAGCTGGTCGCTGACGCCTTCAACCAGCACGGCGGTCGGTGCACCGAAAGCATCAGCCCTGATCTCCATCCCGCAATCTTGAGACAATCCGCCCGTGGAGCAGGCCCGCTGCCCGAATTGCAGCCAGCCCGTCCCGGACGGGGCTCGTTTTGCCCGGCGTGTGGCAAGACGCTGGCCGCCCGGGTCGACGCCGCGGACCCGCCGCTGATGGAAGGCCGTACCCCCCTCTACTTGCGGCGATTTAGTTGGTCGATGCTCCGCGAACCGATCTCCTCTTCGGCCAGGACGCGCGCTGCCCTGAATGCATGTCCCTCGCTGATCCCCGGAGCAAACATTTCATGGTGCATCTCGGCGACACCAGGCGAACCGCCGCTACTCGTTTGACCGCCGGCGGGTGCTGCCCACCGCTGACTCAGCCATCGGACGAGAAATGGCCGACCGTAGGGCGGATCCGTACTTATGAACATCGAGCCGCCCTCATTTCGCGAAACGAAGGCGGAATACCAATCACTGCCATAGCCGGGAACGAAGAACAAGACGCTGTAGGGTATGCCTAATTGGGACAGGGGCTTTGCCTTCAGCGGCGCCGTCAAGGCAATGTCCGAATCCATCTCCACCCACTCAATCTGAAGCGGCGCAGTAGGTGAACTTGCGGCTTTCGCCACGACCTTGATTACGTCCAGCATCCCGCCTGAGCCGCGCATTCCCGTTGCCTTCGAAAGATCGGTTCCGGGCTTCTCACTGCCTGACTCGGGTTTGAATGTGCCCATTTGATGCCGGGCCTGGTATACCCACCACTGGCGAAGGGATTCCGTGTACTGGACTTGCGATGCGACCTTCTGCTGTGCGGTCAATGCGTCCCGGAACTTGTTCAGATCGGCGACGGCCTTCGCCGGATTCTTGTCAAATGCGGCAAGGTACTCCTTCGATTTCAACAAATCGAAACTGTCCTCCAATGAATCGGCGGTCTCGCTCAGCGCGTTGACCTGAACATGAACGAAGGCCTCGATGGAGCTGAGCCGATGTTCCTTCACATAATCGATACCCTTATCGACGAACCCTTCAAGCGTGTGCGCGACCATCGATTTGGTTAACTCCGTCATGACTCTGGCCCCGACCTCGGCGCTTTCCTCATAGAGCCCTGCCACCACCAACTCGCCGATCCCATCTGTGGCCGCGACCAGGGCAGCCATAACGCAAATCTTTAGAATCTCGGCAGCGACCGACGAATTGCCAGCAGCAACGTCTTTACCCAGAAGTTCGACCCCTTCCCTTTGTTCGCGCAATATGCGCACGTAGTGCTTGGCAGTATTCGAAAGGGCCAGAACGAACTCCGGTTTGGTGTTTGCGGTGATACTTGGCTCGTTGCCTTCCTTTTCGCCAGCGGCCTTTACGTTCGGCGCCGGTCCTCCCGCCGCTTTCCGTTGGAGAATCGCGGTTACCGCTTCATTGCCGGCGTGACTCTGCAGGGCAAGGAGGGACGGAATGTCGGTGACCTCTGGGTAGCTAGAGGGCTTGGATCGCACCGCGGCGTCCTTTTCGGCCGGCGACTTGTTGACGTGCGACTTACCAGATCCTGGGGTTAAGTCCAGCTCTGACCGAAGGGTTCCCATGACTAACCTGACGTGCTACCAGGCACCGGCTACTAGCCTCCCGCTTGTCGCCGATCCCGACAAGTTGCGCGGGGCCAGTCCTTTGGGTGCATCGCGCTGCCCCTTTGGGCAGCGCGATATGCTAACCGCCAGTCAGGGCCGTGGCTCGAGTACAAGCGCCGGATCGGGCACGAGCCAGCGATAGGCGATCAACCAGAAGGCAAACAGCCAGGCAACCAGAAGCAGGGTGCCGCCGTAGTCATGGAAGAGAACGGCTGGCAGATAGCCCGCCAGGGCGGCCAGCATGCAGACCACGGTGATCCGGGCGATGTTGACGAGCACTGTGCCAAGCACTCCCAGCGCGATTACCTCAATCCGGGTCTCCAAGGTCATCGGGCCGCGAAGTCCGACCATCAGGCTCAAGCCAAGCAGGATCAAGCTCTGCCAGCCCACGCAGTTCCATGAAATGAAGAGCGTTTGCGGAGCGCCGCTCGAATTCCAGACCACCAGCTGATTCCCCGCCGCGCCGGCGTGAATCCCAAATAGACCGAGCATGACAACCGTGACGCGGACTTCTGCGGGCACGATCCACTGCAGTGGCGCCGCGATACCCAGGCGCGTACCTATAACGGTCAGCAGATCGTCAAAGGTGGTTACGAACGGCAGGACGACGAGCAGGATGGCTGCCAGGGCTAGGAGCATCGCAAAAACCGGCGTCGTCCGCGGTTGGTTCATCGGACTCTCACCCTTGCCTGAACCGGCCGACGGACCAGGAGCCCAGCCACCAGGGGAAGTAAAATCGCCAGTCCGATAAGCGGACTGCCGTGCTCGGGCACGACGATCGCAGGCGTCGCGATCGATGTTGGCTGGTGCTGGCTGTCGTAGTAGAGGTCGAGACCACCCTGGCTGACCGTAACGACGGTGATCCGCCAGCAGAGATAGGAGTTGGCCGGAAGGATCGCCGGCACCGGTGTGCTGGTCGACGTGGATGACTCGCCTGGATCCAGCGACGCCGTCCATGAGGCGATCGGGACAATCACCGCACACGAGGCGGTAGCGCCGTAACCGAAGGTCAGGAGGGCGGTCACCGAGGCGCCGCCACTTTCCGAGGTCCAGTACGAGAAGACGTAGCTGCCCGCCGGGATCGTCTGTCCGGCAACCATCGAGCTCGATGCCCAGGTCTGCGTCACGCCTGGGGTGTTCATCTGGAATTTGACCGGCGAGCTGCTCGGTGCGGCGTTGTCGATGGTGTACGCGCTGCCCGCATGGTGGAGGTAGTAGAGATTGGCCGCGAGCACGGTCGGTGCGGTTGCCGCGCCGATGCCGAGGATGGTCAGCAGCAGGATCGGTGCCGCGATGCAGACGAGGCGGAAGGTGCGGCCCGGTCGACGGCCGCCCCTAAACCGAGTCTCGTCCGGGTTGCGCTTGCTCGGCCGTGGATGCAGCCAGCTTGTTAGGGCCTTCTTCTGCGGCAAGTGTTCGACGTGATCGGTGATCCGGCCGGTCTTTGGCGTGCGAAACCAGCCGCCCTCCTTGCGTTCGAAGAGCCCCTTGACCGATGCCCACGCCTGGAAGGGCACGAGCAGGAACGACAGCGCGACCGCACCCAGGACGCCCTGATAGTCACGACGCGGGGAGCCCTCGAGCAAGAGCCCACCCAGGTTCATGAGAGGCAGCGCGAACAGGTTGGAGAAGAGGAGCGACCAGCCCAGCATCGCGGTCCATTCCGGGATGTGCACGTGCAGGACGAGCTCCGAGACGAGCCACGCGCCTGAGCCCAGCATAAACAAAGCGGACTGCAGGTAGTAGAGGCCGTAATAAATGAACTCGGCCTTTTCCAGCAGGCTCAACCGCGGTGACCGGAGGATGGTCAGGAACCACTTGTTGACGTTGTAGCTGTGACCTTCCGCCCAGCGCATGCGCTGACGAGCCAGCCGTCCAAAGGTCGCGACGCATTCGGCGGGCGTCTCCGCATACGGCGTGTAGACGACCTTGAAGCCTTTCGCGTAGAGCCGAAGGGTGAGCTCCCAGTCTTCGGTGAGACTGCGGCCCCAACCAAGTTCCTTCAAGAGGCCCGCCCTGATCATGTAGGCGGTGCCGGCGATCATCTTCATCGAGCCGAGAATCTGCTGGAACGGACGTTCCACCATGTAGCTGCCGGCATACTCGGTTCGTACGGCCGCCGTGAGCCAGCTCTCGCTCTTGTTCAGGACGTGCCACTGATAACTCTGCACCGCACCCACCTCGGGGATGGGACGAGGGCGCGGATTTTCATTGCTGTAGAAGTGATAGAGCAGGTCCCTTAGGACATCCGGAAATGGCACGGCGTCGGCATCGAAGATGGCGACAAATTCCGTTCGCGGGTCCATGGCTCGCAGGGCATACGTCAGGGCGCCGCCTTTGAATCCATCCCGCGTATCGCGGTGAATAATCGTGAAGCGCTCGACCTGGTTCCAGGGTTCGAGGATTTCCATTGACCCGTCGGTCGAGTCGTCGACAAGGATGATTTCGTAGTTCGTATAGTTCAGCCGGGCGCAGGCTTCGAGCAGGCGGCCAACAACTCCCTTTTCGTTGTAGGTCGCGATGTGAATCGAGACGAACGGCTCGTACCCGAGGGGCAACCACTTGGTGCGATTGCCATTGGAATGCTGTTTGGCGATCCAGCCGCGACGGGTGATCCGGGCCACGCCGCCGAGGACTCCCTGCTGCCCGGCGCCATTCGCCTGGCGGCCGGGACCAAAAAAGGCGAGCAGGAGCATAGTCGCCGTTGCGAGGTAGTACTTAAGCGAATAGGCAAAAAAGAACGCTCCCATGCCAAGGGCGACCAGCGCTAGCTCCAGACCGAGCCAGGTGAGAAGGCTCGCGTTGCCCGCGCGCGCCAGCGCGATGCCGGCCGAGGTACCGCGCACGATGGCAAAGATTGGGAGCGCGGCGACAAGGATGGTGAGGAAGACGAGAAGGCCGATCAGCCCGCTCCACAGCCGCTCGCTGAGCGGCCGGGAGGTCAGACTCTTCGGGGAGTCACTCTTGTCGGGATCCGGCTGCAACTGGCGCGCGGCGATACCCACGCGCCCACGCTATTTCGGGCGAATTACGAGTTTGCTAGCGCCCGTCCGAAAATTGCAACCGCTCCGTTACAGCCGATCGACAGGCTTCCACAACGGCGCTTTCGGGATCCGGCACCAGAGCGTCAGCGGCGCCTGACGAGGTAGCTCACTATGCCGACGGCAAACGTCGTAGCACCAGCGGCAGCCAATGGAAGCCCGGTGTTACCCGGACGCCCCAAAGCGAACAGTGTCAGCCCCCACACAATCAGTGCGAGTCCGCCAGTTGTCAGCCTTCGCGCGTAAGACCAATCAGGGAAGTGCGTCAGCCAGACCCAAATTCGAAGAAGCATGCAAAACGTGTCCTCCGAGCTACCTAGATGTCACCGTCGAGATGGACCAAACAAGCTGTAGAAAGCGGAGACGAGGGTTTCCCGCGCAATCCCCACTCAGCTAATCCAGGTCCGGTTTACCTTTCGGTCCGCGCCCCGCCGGTTCGCTTGAGCTACCGGGAAGGGCTCGTGAGCCCGAACCCGTTGGCGTATGCTGCGCACTCCGGCTGGACGCGCAGCCACGAACGTCCGCCAGCTTCCTCGGGGCAGGCGAGGACGCCAACCGTACTCGCCGAGACTATCCAGCGGGCGCGCGCGAGGGCTTAAGCCGGCGCCGCCGGCTTGATGTTCGCGTTGAGATGGAAGACATTCGCAGGGTCGTATTTTGCCTTGATGCGAGCAAGCCGCCCGTACTTTGCCGCGCCGTAAGCAGCCTTGACCCGATCCTCCTCGTACTCTGACATGAAGTTCACGTAGCTTCCCGAATTCGTTGCATGCGGACGGAGCGCCTGCCAGAACGAGCGCACCCAGCTTCGCTCGCCGTCGTAGGCGGCCGGATCCGGGCAGACAGCGCTGATGTTGAAGGCATATCGAGCCTTGCGGCTCCCACCGAATGCCGTCTCATCATCAGAGATACGAGCGTACCCGTCGCCAAGGTAGAAGACCGGCACGAGCGAGAGCGGCGATGTCTTCTTCGGCAGGTACTCAGTGAAAACTTGGATGACACTATCGCTCAGCTCGTCCAGGTACAGCGCCTTTTCGTACGCCAGGATCCCCCACGGGTTCGCCTCGTCGAACATCTGCTGGAGCGCCACGTACGGCATCGGCGTGATCAGCTCAAAGAGGGGCGCCACCGCGTCCCGGATCGGCCTGACAAGCTGGGCGTGCTCCTCCGGAGACCCATAGCCAACGACGATCAGGGCGAAGCCCGGAGTGAAGTGGTGTTGCTGTGGAACAAACGGCGCCGGTGGGGCGCTGAGTCCGCCAAGGAAGCCGCTTGCCGTCTGCGGCAACGTCTTCAGGTAATCGCGGCTGAAGCGAAGGGCCGCCGTCCCTTTGTCGACGCCCCAGAAGAACAGGCCGAGGTTAACCAACGGGCCGACCGGGCGAAGTCGGTACTCGAACGACGTCACGACACCAAAATTGCCGCCGCCGCCACGGATAGCCCAGAAGAGATCCGGGTTCTCATTCGCCGCAGCCGTCAGGATCCTGCCATCGGCCGTCACGACCTGTGCCGAGACCAGGTTGTCGCAGCTGAGCCCCGCCTGCGCCGTCAAGTGTCCGATCCCGCCGCCCAGCGTCAGACCACCAATGCCAGTGCGGCTGATGAATCCGCCCGTGACCGCCAGCCCGTGCGTTTGGGTCGCCGCATCCAGGTCATGCCATGTGGCGCCGCCGCCGGCCACCGCTCGGCGGGCCGCCGGGTCGACGGTGACCTGTCGCAGCTCGCTCAGATCGATCATCAAGCCGCCCTCACAGACTGCGAACCCGGCGAAGTTGTGGCCGCCCCCACGCACCGAGATTTCCAGAGACTGGTCAGTCCCGAACTTGATCGCGGCGGCGACTTCCTGTGGCGTGGTGCATCGTGCAATAACGGCGGGGCGCCGGTTGATGGCGCCATTGAAGACCGAGCGGGCTTTGTTGTACTCCGGGTCTTCGGACGTTATCACCTTCCCCGTGAACTCCGCTCGAAATGCGCCGACGGATGTGCCTAGTGCCTGGGCCATAAATCTCCCCTCCGCTGGTGTCGGGTAACACCACGGATTATGACGCGTCGAGCGCGGGACCTGTCCCTACCTGCAGGCTTGCCTTCTGGCTGTTGGCAGCAGTGCAAGCTATGTGGCGGAGACGGCCTTGCTGGTGGCCTGTTCCGCTTCCTTAATCAGCAAGCTCAAGCTGATCAATTAGCGGGAGACGAGACTCGAACTCGCGACCACCTACTTGGAAGGCAGGCGCTCTACCAACTGAGCTACTCCCGCGTCGCGCCGTATTTTAGCCCGGCCGATCACGGACGGTCTTCGATCCAGGCCTCGCCTTCGGTATAGATTTCCTTCTTCCAGATCGGCACGGTGCGCTTCAGCTCGTCGATCAACCACTCGCAGGCGTCGAACGCCTCACCCCGGTGCGGCGCCGCGACGGCGATCACCACGCTGACCTCACCCACCTTGAGCGTGCCGGTGCGGTGGACGACCGCCAGGTTCGAGATCGGCCAGCGCCGGCCGGCCTCATCTGCCAACTGCTCGATCTGTTTCCGCGCCATCGACCCGTAGGCTTCGTAGACCAGCGCCCGCACCTGCTTGCCGCGCGAGTGCTCGCGAACGACGCCCTCGAAGACAACGAGCGCCCCATCGCCGTCGCCGCGAACCTGCTCAGCGATCGCTGCCGGGTCGAGCGGCTCCTCGCTCAACGCCACCAGTCCGTGGCGCTCGCCGACGGCGCCTCCGCTCACGGGCGGGATCACCGCGAGTTCGTCGCCCTCCTTCAGGGGGTCGTCCCAGCCCGCATACTCGGAGTTCACCGCACAGCGGAAGGACCGGGGCAGCGGCCCCAGGTCATATCGACTGCTGAGCTGGCTCCAGGCATCCGCGGCGGTCGCGCCCGACGGGAGCGCCAACTCGACATTCGGCTGGCCGACCAGCTCGCGCGGCTTGGCGAAGAGCACCACCCGAACGTTCATG
>DATNMN010000111.1:0-3892 GCA_035602295.1 Candidatus Dormiibacterota bacterium
GCTCGCGGGACGTCAGCGTGATGCCCAACAGCGGCGCGGCCCGCTCGGCATCCTCCCCGAATGTTTCGTAGAAGTCGCCGAGACGGAAGAGCACGATGGCATCCGGATAGTCCTGCTTGACTCGTTGGTACTGGTCGAGGATTGGAACCGGCTTCAGGGCGTCGCCTAGTGGAGCACCTGGCCTCGAAGCTGCCAGGCGGTGGCCTGTTCGACACGCACCCGGCGGACCGTGCCGGTCTGCGCGCCCAGTGGCGCGGCGCCGATGATGACCCGGTTCTGTCGAGTGCGCCCGGTGACCTCGCCGTCCTCCGCACGCTCCACCAGCACCTCGACGGTGCGGCCGAGCCATCGGCGATTGGCCTCTTCCGCGATCCGTCGCTGGGCGTCGAGTAAGACATTGATCCGCCGCTTCTTCTCGGGCGGTGTGACATCGTCCGGGTGGAGGGCGGCCGTGGTGCGGGGTCGTGGTGAGAAGCCCTGGATATGCACCACGTCGAACTTGATCTCCTCGAGCAGCGCCAGGGTTCTTTGGAACTGTTCCTCTGTTTCGCCCGGGTATCCAACGATGACGTCGGTCGACACGGACAGGTCGGGGATCACATTGCGGGCGTGGGCGATGATCGCCCGGTACTCGTCGATCGTGTAGCGGCGTCGCATCTGCTTCAGGATCGCGTCGTCACCGGATTGAAATGGCAGGTGGAGATGCTCGCAGACTCGCGGCAGATCGCGAATGGCGAACAGCAGGTCGTCATGCACGTGGCGGGGATGCGAGGTCAAGAAGCGCACTCGCCAGATGCCTGGGATCCGCTCGACCGCCTCGAGCAAGGCGGAGAGTCCGGCCTTCGTGTCCGGGTCGCGATAGGAGTTGACCGTCTGGCCGAGCAGCGTCACCTCGCGCACGCCCTGGAGTGCGAAGCGGCGAACGTCTTCGACGACGTCCGTCAGCGGGCGGCTGCGTTCTGTGCCGCGCACGAAGGGCACGATGCAGAAGCTGCAGACCTCGTTGCAGCCGAAGATGACCGGCACGTACGCGGTGAGACCATGCTGGAAGATCGCCCCGCCGGTCTGCGCCGGATCCGTCTCGTACTCGCCCTGCAGGTCCTGGATGAAGGCTTCGTATTGGCGCATGTCGAAGCGGTAGTCGAGGTCGGGCAGCCGCTCGTAGAGACGATCCTTCTCTTTGTTCGCCATGCAGCCCGTGATCGCGATGGCTCGGCCGGGGCGGGCCCGCTTCCAGGCCTTGAGCTCCCGAAACCGGCCGTAGGCCTTCTGCTCGGCGTTCTGGCGGACGGAACAGGTGACCAGGATCGCGAGGTCAGCCTGGTCGAGCTCCGGGACGGCGCTGAAGCCGGCCGCCGTCAGGCCCTGCGAGAGGTAATCGGCATCCGACTCGTTCATCTGGCAACCGCTCACCCAGAGATGAAACCGCTGGCCCGATGGCGCCCGCTTACGTCCGTTGGGGCGTGGTCGCGAAAACGCGTGCGGTTCGAAGGTTAGCGGGGCGCCGGGAATCCGCAGCCGTGGCGGGGCGGTCGACTCAGACATCGACCGAGTTTAGCGGGACTCGACCAGTAGACGGATCCCGGTCCGCTCCTCACCGTCGATCGAGATGTCGATGAACGAGGGGATGCAGACGAGGTCGATACCACCGGCAGCGACATAGCCGCGGGAGATGGCGATCGCCTTGACGGCCTGGTTGATGGCGCCGGCGCCGATCGCCTGCACCTCGACTCGGGTCTGGCTGCGGACCACGCCCGCGATGGCTCCGGCGACCGCGACCGGTTTGGAGGTGGCCGAAACCTTCAAGATCTCAATCGCGGCTCGCGCCGCGCGGGGAACACCGGCAGCCGGGCTGGCCGAAAGCGTCTTCTCCCCTGTCGAGCCATTCGATGGCGGTGTAGTTTCCAGAGTGTCCATCTATTCTATTGAGATCGGTGACCGAACGTTTGATTGGCCCCCGGACACCTTAACCCCAAGTCCAGGGGTCGTCAAGCGCCTACTCGACCGTCACTTCCCGATCGACCCGTTCCACACGCGTCGCTTTGCCCGAAAGGGCATCGATTTGGGCCAGAACCGAGTTGAATTGGACCACGCCGGCCGCCACCTTGAAGCGGTACGGGACCCCGGTGAGGAAGCGCTGGAGGCTGGCCTCCCGATCCATGCCGATCACGGAGTCCCGCGGGCCCACCATCCCGAGGTCGGCCACGAAGGCCGTGCCGCCGGGAAAGAGCCGGGCGTCGGCGGTGGGAACATGCGTGTGGGTCCCGAAGACGAAGCTGGCCCGGCCGTCGAGGTACCAACCCAGGGCGATCTTCTCCGAGGTCGCCTCGGCGTGCATGTCCATCAGCACCAGCTTGGTCCCGGCGGCCTGGCGCAGAATTTCGTCCGCCGCCTTGAAGGCGGAATCGATGGGTGGCATGAAGAGCTGGCCCTGCACATTGCCGATCAGCACCTGGCCCTTTTCCCCCAGGTCGTGACAGAACCAGCCCTTCCCCGGCGCGCCGGCTGGATAGTTATGCGGGCGGAGAATCGGCCGGCGGTCGTCGAAGCCGGTCATCATCTCGCGCTGGTCCCAGATGTGATTCCCGGAGGTCAGCACATCGATGCCGAGGCTGAAGAGGTCATCGGCGATCTTTGGCGTCAGGCCAAAGCCCCCGGCCGCATTCTCGCCGTTCGCGACCACCAGGTCGATATTCAACTCTCGACGCAGCTGGGGCACGAGGCGGGCCACGGCTTCACGCCCGGGGCGACCGATGATGTCGCCGATCGCCAGCACGGTGACAAGCATTGGCCGATCCTAACAAGCTAGCCGCGATCGACGCCCTGCTGTCGGACCTGTCGAGGGCCATCATCGGCGTCACCTTCAACCAGTTCCGTGAGGTCGGTGCGGACGATGTGCCGGATGCGCCCTCGATTCGGCTCGCCAACCTGCGCCATTACCTGCAGGAACGCAGCCAGGCGGGCGTGGTCGCGGTCGGCGAGGCGGTCGGCTACCAGGGCATGCGCTGGTCCGGTATCGCCTTCACCAGCGAGTTCGACCTGTTGCGCTGGGGTGCTCCCTACCGACGATCGAGCCGCCGCCCCCGACCGTGGAGAGAGCCCTCAGGCACGATCGTGCACGGTGTGCTCGACGAGCTCGCTGCCGAACATCGGGTGATCCTCTGGAACACGGTGCCAACCCACCCGCACGAGCGCGGCAAGGAGTTGTCCAACCGCCACCCCACGCAGCCCGAGGTTCGTGAAGGGCTCCTCTTCGCGGAACGATTGATTGCGATCCTCCGGCCGCGGCAGCTGATTGCGGTCGGACGCATCGCCGAGCGAGCGCTGGCGCATCACCAGCCGCACTATGTTCGACATCCCGCGCAATCCGGTGCCACGGCTTTTCGAAAGGGGATGCGCGACCTCCTCAGTCGCTGATCGACGTACGTCGCCCTCGCGCCACCGGCGGAACTCGGCAGCTTGCGACGGTATCGTCACCGTCTCCTTAGAAGATCGGCAACTGCCGTACTTGAAGATGGAACCCGGTGCTCATGGCAACTCAAATCGCGCGCGCCCTCAAACCTGGCGTGATCCTGGCGCTCGCGGGACTGCTGGCGACGAGCCTGGTGTCGGCGCACGCACAGGAGCCTGTTGACCAGAACGGGGACACCACCGATCAGGGCTCGCCGACGGCCGCGGTAGCAACGTCCACCAGCCAGCCTGCCGTCAGCCGGATCGTCGTCGGAACCTTCTACAGCCAGGCCATGCAGGAGCAGCGTTCGTTCGACATCTATCTCCCGCCCTCGTATGATCACGCTCCCGATCGCAGCTATCCCGTCCTCTTTCTGCTACACGGAGACGGCGGCCGGATCAATGACTGGGTGGGGATCGGGCTGCAATCAAAAATGGACCG
>DATNMN010000112.1:0-6664 GCA_035602295.1 Candidatus Dormiibacterota bacterium
CATGCGCTCGAGTCGCTGATGACGTTGCTCGGCGGCTGCCATATGTGCTGCTCCCAATGGTGACGGAATGCTCGAGCCCGTTTCCTCCGCAGGTATTACCTGATCAGGTTCTAGGGTCAGTCGGCGGACCCGACTTTCTCAGCATTCCGCTCCCCTAGGGCACTATTAATTATAGGTATCGGCGCGGGACCCGGCTTGAGATCGCGCAGATCACTTCGTACGAGATCGTTCCGGCCGCCTCGGCAAGGTCGTGGGCGCTCAAGCTCGCGCCGGCCTCCCCGCCGATCAACGTGACGACGTCACCCACCGTGACGTCGGGGACGGTTCGTACGTCGAGCGCGGCCTGGTCCATGCTGATGGTGCCGGCGATCGGGACGGCAACGCCCCGCACGATCGCGCGACCGCCATGCGACGCGCGCCGGTGCAGACCATCGGCATAGCCGACGGCAATGGTTGCTACTCTGGCCGGCTCGCGGGCGATGAACTTGCGCCCGTAGCCAACGCTCTCGCCTTTCGGCACCGTGACGACGTTGGTCACAACCGTCTGCCAGCGGAGCGCCGGACGTAGTCCGGGCAGGTCGTCCCAGGTCGCGACCGGCCGAACGCCGTAGATGATGAGGCCGGCGCGCACCAGGTCCAGCCGGGCCTCCGCAAAGCGGAGCAGTCCCGGCGAGTTGGCGGTATGGCTGATGAAGCCGGTGACACCGGCCCGGATCAGGGCGGCGCGGGCGTCGAGAAACGCGTGCAACTGGGCTCTGGTGAAGGCGGGATCCTGATCCGCATCAGCAAAATGCGTCCAGAATCCTTCTAGGCGCAGGTTGGGATCAGCGTGCACCTCGGTCGCCAGGCGTATCGCTTCCTCGGGGGCGGCGCCCAACCGATGCATCCCGGTGTCGACCTTGACGTGGACGGCGATCTCGGTGGCCGCCGTCTTGAGCAGGGCCAAACCCTCGCGGTCGTAGACGGTGAGCGCCAGCTTCGCCGCAACCGCCGCCGAGAGCGCCGCCGGCGGCGTGTACCCGAGGTTGAGGATCGGCTCGGGGATGCCGGCCATGCGCAGCTCGATCCCCTCAGGGACTGACGATACGGCCAGCCAGGTCGCGCCGCCCGCAATCGCCGCCCGCGCCGAGGGCACGGCCCCATGTCCGTAGCCGTCGGCCTTCACGACGGCCATCACCGCGGTCTTCTCACCGACAAGCTGCTTGACGAGGCCGGTGTTGTGAGCGATGGCCGACGGATCCACGTCGACCCACTTCGTCGCGCCCTGCTCCGTCAGCGCAACCGCTCCATAACGCGCGGAATCTGCGGCAGCAGGTCGGAGGCGAGCACGCCAGCCTGCCCCATCGACGCCTCGAGGTCCGTCCCTGCAACGCTGTGCAGGTGAACGCCGGTCACCGCGGCCTCGAACGGTGGCAGCTTCTGAGCCATCAAGCCGCCAATCAGGCCGGCGAGGACGTCGCCGGTCCCTGCCGAGGCCAGTGCCGGGGTCGCGATCGGGTTCAGGGTGATGCGTCCGTCCGGCGCGGCAATGACGGTGCCGGCGCCCTTGAGGACGACCACCTTGTTCCAGGTCTTGGCGAACCGCGAGGCGATACCGCGACGGTCCTTCTGCACGGCGCTGGTTTCTAAGTTGGCCAGCCGCCCGAATTCGGCGGGATGTGGCGTCAGCACGATGTCCGGCGACAGCTTGGGGAGGATGCTGCGGTGTTCGGAGAGGAGGTTAAGGGCGTCGGCATCGAGCACGAGCGGAACGGTAACTTTCGGAAGCAAATCCTCGATCAAGCGACGCGTCGATGTGTCGCGCCCGATACCCGGTCCTACGATCCCAGAGGCGGCGCCGGTAAAGCCACGCAGGACGGCGCTCAGGGCCGCGTGCCCGACGACGCCAGGCGAAATCTCGGGGACCGGACCAACGACGACCTCGGTGCATTTTTCGGCCAGGATCGGATAAATCGACTGGGCCACCATCAAACGCACGATGCCGGCGCCCGATCGTGCGGCGCCCATGCTCGTCAGATACGCGGCGCCCGTGTAGCCTTGCGAGCCCGCGAGCACGACGACGGTGCCGAACGTTCCCTTGTGCCCATCACGCGGCCGCGCCGGCAACTTGAATCCATCGGGCAGCTCGCCATCGGGGTGGATGGCCTCGGCCTCCGGGATAACGGCGACCGCGACCGCGAAGTGGCCATCGTGGGCGATGCTGACGTCCACCGTGCGGCCGGTCAGCGTGGTCGCCGGGGCGACTCGCACATGCGGGCGGCCATCCTCTGCCGGCAGGATCTCGACGTCACGCATGCGCGGGCGCGGGACACCGGTCGGCATCGCCTTGCCGATCGCCTCCTTGGCCGCCCAGCGACCCGCCCAGCGCTCGGCGCTGTTGCCGCAGTATTCGATCTCCCGCTCGCTGAGGAACTTGCGGAGGAACCGGTCGCCGAAGCGCTTCTGGGCCTCCGCGATGCGCGGGATCGCCGCAACATCCACGCCGACCCGAGGGGTCACGCTGCTTACTCTACGGTGACGCTCTTCGCCAGGTTGCGCGGCTGGTCGACATTGCAGCCCCGCTCGGTCGCCACGAAGTAAGCAAACAGCTGCATCGCCACGACATTCGGAATCGGCGAGAGGAATTCCGACACCGCCGGCACCTGGATCCGATCGGCCTCGATCTCGGACAGCGTCTCGTCACCGTCGCTGATCAGCGCCAGCACTGGGGCATCGCGCGCGATGACTTCCTGGATGTTGCTGACCATCTTCCCCAGCGTCGCCGCCTGGGTCGCGATCGCGAAGACCGGGAAGTTCTGGTCGAGCAGCGCGATGGGACCGTGCTTCAGCTCGCCGGCGGCGTACCCCTCGGCATGCAGGTATGAAATTTCTTTGAGCTTCAGGGCGCCCTCCAGCGCGATCGGATAGTTGATGCCCCGACCGATGTACATGAAGTTGCGATGGCCGGAATATTTCCGGGCCAGCGCCTGGATCGCCTCGGCGCGATCGAGCACCTGCTGGACCGACTTGGGCAGCGCCTTGAGCTCGGCGGTTAGCTCGCGCAGCCGCTCGGGTGCCAGGCGGTGGCGTACCGCGGCCAGCCGGATGCCGAGCAGGTACAGACAGGTCAGATGCGCAATAAAAGTCTTCGACGACGCAACCCCGATCTCAGGGCCCGCGTGCAGGTAGATAACGCCGTCGCTTTCCAGCGCCATCGAGCTGCCAACGACGTTGGTGATGGAGACGACTTTGGCCTTGCGCTCCCTCGCCTCGCGGATGGCGGCCAGCGTGTCGGCGGTCTCTCCCGACTGCGAGATGCCGATTACCAGCGTGTCCTGGTCGATAATCGGTTGGCGATAGCGGAACTCGGAGGCCGGCTCGACCTCGACCGGAATGCGCGCCAGCTCCTCGATGATGTATTTACCAAGAAGCGCTGCATAATACGACGTGCCGGCCGCCACCATCTTGATGTCGTGGACTTTGAGTAGCTGCCGATCGGTCAGCCCGAATTCTTCGAACGTGACCTCGCCTTCGTCGCTCAGCCGGCCGCGCAGGGCGTTGGACACCGCCTCGGGCGCCTCATTGATCTCCTTGGCCATGAAGTGTGGGTAGCCTCCCTTCTGAGCCTGGCTGATATCCCATTTGACTTCGATGACTTTCGGCTTGACGGCGGCGCCGCCAATCGTGCTCACCTCGGGCCCGAGCCGGCTGATCGTCACCATCTCGCCTTCGCCCAGCAGCAGGACCTTCTTCGTGTACGGGATCACGGCCGTGATGTCGGAGGCGACGAACCATTCCTTGTCGCCGATCCCGACGACGAGCGGCGCGTTGAGCCGTGCGCCGATCAGGAGATCCGGGTCGCTCTGCGAGAAGATCGCCATCGCGTAGGCGCCTTTCAGCCGCGCCAGCGCCGCCCGGACCGCGGCCACCAGGTCGCCCTTGTCGTTCTCTTCGATCAGGTGCGGCACGACTTCGGTGTCGGTCTCGGAGATGAACACGTGGCCGCGGGCCTGCAGCTCTTTGCGCAGCTCCGCGAAGTTCTCGATGATGCCGTTGTGGATCACCATGATCCGCTGGTGGCAGTCAGTGTGGGGATGCGCGTTGATGACCGTCGGGCGGCCGTGGGTCGCCCAGCGCGTGTGGCCGATGCCGAGCCGGCCCTCCGGCATCTCCTCTGTGAGGCGCTCGACCAGGGTGTCGACCTTGGCGGCGCTCTTCACGACCGACGTCTGGCCGTCCGCCTCGTTGTAGATCGCGACGCCGGCGGAATCATAGCCCCGGTACTCGAGCCGCTTGAGGCTCTCCATGATGATGGGAGCCGCCGAGCGCTCGCCCAGGTAGCCGATGATCCCACACATGCTGCGGCCTCCTATGTTCCCAGTTTGGGCGCGGACAAACGAACGAAGCTAGTTCGTAGTTTTGGTGAAACGCGGGGGCTGGCGGAAGGTTACGGAGACGACGTGGGGGTCACGCCCGGAGTCGGGGAGATGAAGACGTGGACCGTGGCGGTCTTCAGGCTGACGGTCACCCCGTCCGGCGGGCGAATGGTCACCGTACGGATCACGTCGCTCTTGGCGCCAGTGATGTCGACCGCGTCCGTCGGCATCAGCAGGAGGGCGGCGAGGGTGTTCTGGAGGCCCGTCGCCTGGACCTCGAGCGGCGCGATCTGGACGTTGGTCACCCGGTAGCCCGCGGCCGGCTGGCCCGTGAGGGTGAAGCCCACAGGCTTATTGAGGGTAACGGCGTCCGCCTGGATGACCATCTTGACGCTGACCTGGGGCGGCGTCACGGTCATCTGCTGGACCGGCTTCTTGTTCGCGTTCCAGACCACGACGGTGACCGGCGCGGTAGAGCCAGGTGCCGTGACGCCGGCGAGGTCGATGATGACCACCGCCTGGATCCCGCCGAGCTGGCTCTTGGGGCCGTCAACGCGGACGGTCGCCGGGGAGATCGTGGTGGAGGCGGCCTGCTCGTGGAACCCTGGAGCCAGGGCGTTGACCCGCTCGATCGAGACCGTCTGGGTCGAGCTGGCGAGGTCATCGATGGTAACCGGCACCGAGCTGGGCGCGACGATGGTGATGGTCGGATCGGTGTTCTGGACGTCAACCGGCACTTTATTGGTGCCGACCTTGACGTTGGAGAAGTTCCCTGTGACGTGCAGCGAGCTGGGGACGAAATGTGCCAGGTTTTCCGTGGTCCCGATCACCGTCACCGGCACGGGCGGCACTTTGCCGACCACGACCAGGCCGGCGGGCAGCGTCGATGCCGCGACCGGGAGCTGGACGTTACGCTGCTGGGTGGGGTTCTGCGCGTATGCGACGACGCTCCAGAGCGCGACAGCAAACGCGATCGCCAGCAGCTTGAGCCGAAGGTTTGCCAGCAGGACCGTTATCTTACCGAAGCACCGGGTGGACGCCGCCAGACCGGCAGCGGCGGGCGGTGGATCTCGGTGCGTGGCTGGAGAAGTGAGGTCAGCACCTGGCGAAGCCGATCGGGATCGAGGTTGCGGAGCAGCTTGCCCTCGTGGGCGACCGCGATCTGGCCGAGCTCCTCAGACAGGATCAAGACGACGGCGTCCGTCTGCATCGAGAGGCCGAGTCCGGCGCGGTGACGGGTGCCCATCCGCTCGCGGACGGTGCCTTCCTCGGCCAGCGGCAGCACGCAGCCGGCGGCCAGGATTTGGTTTCCTCGAACGATGACCGCGCCGTCGTGAAGCGGCGAGTTGGGAAAGAAGATGGCTTCGAGGAATTCCGCGGTCAGCTCGCCGTTGATCCGGATGCCGCTGTTGGCGTAGTTCTCGAGCCCGGTTTCCTTCTCGAAGACGATCAGCGCCCCGGTGAACCGCTGGGTCAGCTTGGTGGTGGCCCGGATCACCTCGTCGATCATGCGATTGAAAATCTGCAGGTTGTAGTGGGACAGCGGCCGGCCGATGAAGCCGATGCGGCCGAACTGGTCGAGGGCGCGCCGGATCTCAGGCTGGAAGAGCACGATGATGCCGACCAGGATGGCCGGCGCGGCGTTGCGGAAGATCCAGGACAGCAGCCGGAGGTCGAGCAGGTTCGCCAGCAAGCCGATCAGGGCGAGCAGGAGCACCCCGAACATCAACTGGACCGCCTGGGTGCCCCGCACGAGCAGAAAGAGCCGGTAGAGAAAGAAGGCCACCAGGCCGATGTCGATCAGATCGCGGACATGGCGCCAGACGTCCCCGCTCTGGAGGAACACCATGATGTCCCGCAGGATCACGTCCACTTCGGCGACTAGTATCCTCTAAGGCCATGGATATGAGTTTGGCGTTCGCCCTTATCGCGCCGCTGATCACGACCGCCCTTACGCCGCGCAAGATCATCGTCGGCGGGGTCGTCCTGATCATCATCGTGGCCGCCGTCGTCTGGTGGATGTCCCGGCGGCGGGGCACACCGCCGACCTAGCCGAAGCGTCAGGCCGGAGGCATGAGCTCCATCTGGTAGTTCGCCGGGAGCGCCTCGGGGTCGAGTAGCTCGGGGCCCTGGTTGTGGACGTCGTTGACCCGCAACGACGCCGGCGCGAGCCGCAGCCAGCCAGCCGGGCACGGCTGAAGGAAGCCGGCCAATTGCTCGAGCGATAGATCCTCGAGGACCCAGGTCGCGGCGTCGTCGTCATTCAAGACCACCGGCATCCGGTTATGAAGGTCGGCGATGTCGGCGTT
>DATNMN010000113.1:0-10813 GCA_035602295.1 Candidatus Dormiibacterota bacterium
CCAACCCTATCGGGGACACGATCATTTCTGGCAACGCGCCATGTCGCGTCGACAGTTTCTGGGCACGTCGGCCGGCGCCGCGGCCGCAATGGCAACGTCGCCGTTGTGGTTCCCGGTGCTGGCCGACGCTTCAGGCCGAGATCCAGTTCACATTCCGGGCAGCTTCGCGCCAGGTACGGGCTACTACACCTTCCTCGGTCCGGGGAAGGAGCCGAGCACGATCTTCAACTACCGCGGCACCACCGGCGTCGCGGCCGTCCGGGGCACCGGCACCGGCTGGGATACGGAGACGGGAAAGTCGACGGCCCTCCTGTTCGACAGTGACAACCGATTCATGCGCGGCGAGTACATCGGCATGGACGGGCGCCAACACGAAGGGACGTTCGGCTTCGTCTGACTCGATATCTATGAGGGTCAGTTTGATCCTCCTTCGGACCCGAACACTCACCAACGGCACGACATCAGCCCGGGCATCGCGCCCAGCGGCCTGTTCTGGACAGTTCGGATCCCGGACAGTTGGGTCAGCGTCGAGGCGGACGACCTTAGCGAAGGCGCACGATATCGAATCGACAGGCTCAAGCTGTTGGACTACGGCACCCTGGCGAATTCATTGCCGAAGATCGCCCCACCCGGGACTAAGTTCCATCCGCCGTCGCGGGCGACCGCGTCATTCGACATGCGGTGGATGGGCAATACCGGCCCGGCCAACGCTACGGATGCCGGCCCGAACCAGTTCACGATGACGGGGATCATGACGCATGCCACGATGGCCTGGTCATGTTCGGTGCCCGGCAAGGACTTCAAATTCCGGTCGGACGCCGCGAGCACATCGCACGAGACATTCGCTGCGCTGGTCAACGAGCGAAACGGCAGTTTTTTCGCGAACGAGGAGGACCAACAGACCGGACAGAACGGCTAACGAGGCTGCTGAGTTAGACGGTCGACTGACGCCCAGGCACCCTCTCCCGCGCTGCGTGCGACCGCCTCGCAGACAAGCATCGAGTCGTGCCCATCGGCGAACGTCGGATAGTCGGGCTCAGCCGGAGCATCGCCCGCCACCGCGCGGTAGACCGACCGGTACAGCGCCTTGAAGGTGTCGGCAAAGCCTTCGTTGTGTCCGCCCGGTAAGCCCGCCGTGGCGCGCCCTTCGGCGTTGAGCAGGGCCGGATCGCGGGGAAGCAGTTCGTTTGGGCGTCCGCGATGGCCAATCCAGAGCTCGTCCGGCCGCTCCGAATGCCACGCCGCGGCGGAGCTGGACCCATCGATCTCGAACTCGAGGGTGTTTCTGTTACCGGCGCTGATTTGCGAAATCGTCATACTGCCGAGCGCCCCGCTTTCGTAGCGGAGCAGGACCGTTGCGCAATCCTCGGTGGTGATCGTGCGGCCCTTTGTCGGGCCAGCGGTCTTGGCGAAGGTCTCAACCGGCCCGGTGGGCTGCTGGCGAATCGGAATGAAGGTTTTCAACTCGGCCATCACGGACACAATCCTCTGACCGGCGATATGGCTCGTCAGGTCCATCCAGTGGGAACCGATGTCCGCGACCGCACGCAGCTTCCCGCCCAGCTCCGGTTCCAGCCGCCAGTTCCAGTCGGTGTCGAGGAGGAGCCAGTCCTGAAGGTAGTGGCCCGACACGAGCCGGATGTCACCGAGCCCACCCTCCCGAACGAGCCCGTGCAGATGCCGGCAGATCGGGTAGAAGCGGATGTTGAAGTTGACGGCGTGGACGAGACCGCTCGCCTCGGCCAGCCGGAGGAGCTCGCCCGATTCACCCGACGTCATGGCCAGGGGTTTCTCACAGACAACATGCTTGCCGGCGCCCAGCGCGCCCGCGGCCTGTGGAAAGTGCAAGTCGTTCGGCGTGGTGATATGGACGACATCGACCCGCGGGTCGGCGAGCATGGCCTCGAAGCTCTCGTAGGCCGGTGGCAGGCCCAGCGCAGCGGCGCGTTCCGCGGCCCGGGCGTGGCTGGACCCAACGACCCCATGCACCTGCACGCCCAGTCGGCGCAGGGCTTCTACATGCACGACGCCGATGAAGCCCGTCCCGACGACGGCCGCGCCGATTTCGGTGATCGGGCGTAGCGCGGCTCCCTTCATTCAGCCGAGTCTACCTCGACCGTTGTGGCATTTTCGACCATAACCGTTTGAGCCCTTCCTGAGTTTTCAGAAACATGAAACGCTTGGGGATCCTGGCCCTCGTGCTGCTAACAGGATGCAGCGGGCCGAGCACGGCTACACCGACCACTTCACCAACCGCAAGCACGACCGCAATCGCCGTCTCAACAACCTGCCCGGATTCCGGAAAGGCCCGCGCTGCCGTAATGCCATCAGCGACGCTCGGCAACCATCCAACGGTTGTGTATATGGATCAGCCATCCGCAAACGGCGGCCCCGTGCCTAGCAGCCTGATCCGGTACGACGTCACCACGGCGTCCAAGACCGAGATCGTGAAATCGATCATCAACGAGGCGGAGGTATCGCCGGGTGGCGACTGGATCGCCATCTCCAGCGTTGTTGCGGGCCAACCGCTTCTTCAGGTAGTCCGGACAGATGGCCAGTATCTGCAGACGTTGTACTGCGGTGAGTCGAGCTGGAGCCTCGGCGGCATCCTGTGGTCAAGGGATGGGAAATCGCTGCTCTTCGAATCGACCGGCACCTCCGGTCCGCCGCCCATCTACCGTCTCGATCTCGACAAGGGCACCTTGCAGACCCTGCTGCGCAACAATCAGCTGAGCGCCGATTATGCCCCGCTTTCCTGGTTAGACGCGAACCGCTTGCTGGTGGGTGGCCGACCAGTCGGGATCGGGCCCGGCTTCGAGATACGGATCCTCGATCTAAGCCGGGGCCCGAACCAACAAGCGTCCGACCTACCCTCGGTGATGAGCTCGACGGTGGAGTGCTTCGATCTGGATGCCGGCGCGACAACCCTTTACACCAGCGAGTGCAACGGCGCATTTAGCGACCAGGGTGGTGGGACGCTCCGTGGTCCGAGCACGATCCGGGCCCAGTCACCAACCGGCGGCGGCCAGAAGCGGGTCGTCCTAACCAGCGCGAGCCTGGCTGTGACGCAGATCCGCGTGGTCAGTCCGAACCTGCTCCTCCTGAGCGTCGCCAATCAGGACCCTGCCAATAGCTCAGCGGCCAGTATGAACGGACTCTGGAAGGTCAATACCGACGGTTCGGGATTGTCCAGGCTTGTTGGATCTGCTGGGAAGCAGGGTCAGTTCGCTGCCTTCAGCCATGCGGTATGGGCGAATGTCAGCCGGGACGCCAGCCTCTACGCCTTCCAGATCAGCGCCCTCGGAAAGCCCCCTTCCTATTCGCTGGTCGTCGGGCCACTGGCCGGCGGTCAGGCCACGACAGTTGCGTCCCGCACGGACGGGGGACTGCTGCTCTTGGTTGGCTGGACGACGAGCTGATCGCCCTCCCGTAGAGTCAGTTTCGACATGAACCCGCTGGTTTCACCCGCGGCTGCCTTAGGCGCAGCCGCGACTCTAGGGATTGCCGATTTCACCGGTGGCGTGGCTGGCCGGCGCACGCCTCCGGCGAGTGTCGCGCTAGGCATTGAGTTCTGCGGTCTGGCGGCGCTGCCCGTTGCGCTGTGGCTCCTTCCGTTGCGGTGGGATCTAACCGCGCTCGTCCTCACCTTTACGGGCGGCGCGGTGGGCGGTCTGGGACTGATCCTCTTTTATCGGGCCATGACGCTCAACTTGATCGGCGTCGTCGCGCCGATCACCGCCGTCGTGGCCGCAGCGCTGCCGACGCTGGTGGGAGTCCTTGGTGGCGAACGCCTCCATGTCGGGCAGCTCGGCGGCATCGCCGTGGGACTGGTGGCGATCGTTCTGATCAATGGGCCAAGTCGCGAGGCCGCGACGGGAGCTCGGGCAGCGCTGGGCCTGGCCGTCCTTGCCGGCGTCGGCTTCGGCCTCTTCTTCATTCTGTTTCACGCCGGAAGCTCAGCTGGGGTCGTAGCCTTCTTGAGCGGTCGAGTGGGTTCAGCGCTGGCAGCGATGGGTTTCGCGTTGGTTAGCGGAGTTTCATTCGCTCCGCGGCGTGCTGCCTGGCGCCTGATCGGTGTCGGCGGGGCATTCGACGGGATAGGAGTCGTGCTCTATCTCTTTGCGACGTTTCACGGCCTGCTTTCGCTCAGTGCCCTGCTGACGTCGTTCTATCCAGGCTTTACCATCCTGTGCGCGCGCTTGTTTACGCGCGAACGGCTGAACCTGGTGCAGGCGATCGGCGCGGCCCTAGCGGTACTCTCAGTGGCTTTGATCGCGGCCACGTGACACTGGGCGTGCTTTATGTCGCCTGCCGGCTGGCCATGACTGCCTTCGCCCGGGCGCGCATCTCCTGGTGGACGCCGTTCATCCACGGGATGTCCTTGGGCAAGAACTGCTTCGGCACCTTGGCGACGACCGTGTAGTTCGCGTCGCAGACGTTGGCGATTCGCGAGCGGGCGGCCTGGGACACCAGCTGGTAGGTGTCCATGATCGAGAGCCCGGTGTCCTTCGCCAGCCACCGGATGGTTTGCGCGTGCGCGATCCGGTAGCGGTCAGGCTACAACCACGTGCTGAGCTCGGGTTTGCTTGGCTGCCTGCACCCTAGTCAACAGTAGGAATCGACTCTATACTTTGCACGCTTCTGGAGGGATGACTGTCGTCGTCAGGAGGTGGGGAAATGCGAGCGCTCATTAGCCGATTCGTGGCGGCCTCTGTCGTCCTCGGCGCATCGACCGGATTCGCGTCAGCACCGGCCTTTGCCGGCAGCGCGCCCAGCGACCAGGGATCGGCCGCGCTGCAGCGGCATATCGCTCGGGGCTACGACATCGTCGCGGCCAGAAAGGCTCGCTTTCTACAAAAAGCGCCCGCTCCTCCACCCAACAGCGGCAGCGTCTGTCCGGCTGAGCCGAGCCTGACAGGCAACGTGCAGGTGAACTGCCGTGCTGAGGATGCGGCCTATCCGCCATCGCAGCAGAACGAAACAACGGTTTCGGTGTATGGGTCAAAAGTTGTCGTCGGCTTCAACGATGACCTCGTTTGCTGCGATCAGATCAACATTTCCGGGTATTCCGTATCGACCAACCGCGGACGCACCTTTACCGATATGGGCGACGTGCCGTGGTCAAGCGACGTCCAGCCCATCGGCGACCCATCGATTTCGCACGATGATCGAGGGAATTTCTACTACGCGAGCCTCGCTTTGTCGAGCGACAACCCGCCCAACTCGCTGATCTCGATCTACGAGATGAGCGCCGGCTCGAACACTTTTCACTTGCTGTCGGTGCCCGTGAACGTCGGCCGGTCCGACGTCTTTTTCGCCGACAAGGACCTGCTCGAGATCGCACGCGACGGCACCGGTCACCGCCACTTCTACGTCACCTGGCAGTACTACAAGGACAATTCCTTCAACCTCGGGGCGGTCATGATGACGGATTCAACCGACGGCGTGAACTGGCGAACCATCCAGGTCTCACCTGGGATTCCGTGCCAGCCACTCAGCCCTGCCTCGCATCCACTACCAGCGGGAAACACGGTCTACGTTTCCTACATCGAGATGGACCTCGCCAGCTGCAAGACCAACCATTTCGCCACCGAGGGGTTTCAGCGGATGGCAACCGTCGACGTCCGGACGGGTGCGGTGAAGGCCGTGAAGACCATCGCCGCCGTCCACGGCGCCGGCGACAAAGTCGAGTTCTGCGGCCAGGGATACTTGCAGGTCATTCAGACCGAGCCCGCGCATAACATCCGGTCACCCGAGCTACCGAGCAGTGCCATCGACGAGAACGGCACGCTGTACGACGTCTGGGCCGACCGCCCCGCCGGCCCTGGCGGCGGCAGGGACAACGCCACCCGCATCTACCTGAGCTATTCACGCGATCGCAATGGCAGCTGGAGCGTTCCACAGGTCATCAGTGGGCCCACCTCCGCGAGCTTCATGAACGACCGCTTCCAGCCCTGGGTGATGGCCGACGAGGACGGCGTGCATGTCATCTGGTACGAACGGGTGCAGTCGCCGAGCGGCGGGTCCGACTGGCTTCGAACGGACAAGGCGGATCTGACGCTTGCCGGCCGGCATCAGGCGCCTCACCTGATGAATGGCGGCGAGACCGCGTTGAGCTCGGTCCCCTTCCCGGTTATCGATACCGGCGGAGGCTGCTACATGGGCGACTACAACCAGATCGCCAGCAACGGTCACGAGCGGTTCGTCGCCTGGGGCGATAACCGGAACACCGTTCCCACCGATACCGGTCCGCTCAACCAACCTGACGTCTTCCTGCAGGCTTATGGCGACGAGGTGGGCAACAACCAGAACTAGTCGGGCGAGGGCGGCGCGGTCGCTACCGGAACGTTTCCGGCCAACCGGGTCCCCTCTCCCGGTTGGGAATCGATCTGGACCGTGCCGCCGAGCGCTCCGATGCGACCCAGGATATTCGTCAGTCCGGCCCCTAGCGACGTTGCGCTTGAATCGAATCCAGTGCCGTTGTCCACAATTTCAAAGAGAAGGGCCCCATTCTTTTTCATGGAGCTTCACGTGGGCTTCGGCGCCAGGGCCTGCATACTTTGCCGCGTTTTGGAGCGCCTCGATCCAAGAAAAATAGGTGGCCGCCTCCAATCCCGGCGGATACCGACCGATCCCGTCGATGTCGACGTCGGCCCGGATGGGCGATCGGCGGCAGGTCGCCTCGAGCGCGCGGCCGAGCCCTTCCTGGTGGGGACTGGCCGATGGGAGGGCGGTGGGCCATACGTCCGAGGGGGTGCAGGCCACCCCACAATTAGCGACCTAGAATCTCGACATGACCGAGGAGCGAAAGCTGGTGACGATCCTCTTCGCCGATGTCGTGGGATCCGCCGCTCTCGGCCACCAGCATGATCCCGAAGTCGTCTGGTCGGCACTCAAGCAGGCATTCGCTGAGCTCCAGCAGGTGTTGCAGACCCACGGGGCGAGCGTGGAGAAGCTGATGGGCGACGCTGTCATGGCCGTCTTTGGCGTACCGACGGTCCACGATGACGACGCTGAACGGGCCGTCCGCGCCGCGGTCTTGATCCAGGAGCAGCATCGGACGATCGGCAGCGGATTGCCAATACGGCTCCGAATCGGGATCAATAGCGGCGAAGTTGTGACCGGAACGGCCGAAGGCGGCTCCTTCGTCACGGGCAGCGTCATGGGAAATACCGTAAACCTTGCGGCCCGCCTCCAACAGGCGGCGGATCCGGGCGAGATTCTCATCGGTCCGCTCACCCACCAACTGACAGAGCGCTCAGTGCGGTCCGGGAGGATGCGATCGATCGTCGCGAAGGGCATTGGGACTGTCGACGCGTTTCCCGTGGAGGGCCTTCTGGCCGAACTCCCCCACGCCGAAGGCGACCTCGCAGGCTTTCGAGCTCCCTTGATCGGTCGGGAGAAGGCGATGAGCGACCTTCGTGACGCTTACCAGGGCGTCAGGGAGAACAAGCGGGCGTACAGTATCACCGTCTTCGGCGGCGCCGGCGCGGGAAAGACCCGTCTCGCGTCAGAGTTCATATCGGCCATCAACGGCGCAACGGCATTGCGGGGGCGCTGCCTACCCTACGGGAAGGGCATTACGTTTTGGCCATTGCAGGAAATGCTGCGCGCCGATACCGCCACGAATCCGCAGGACGATAGTCGCGTGATCAGTCAAAAGATTCGAACAAGGCTCGAAGCCAGGCTCGAGGGATCGTCGGAATCGATCGAGCCTATTCTTGAGCCACTTTCCGTACTGATTGGAGGAGCGGCGGACGGCGGCGCTCCCGCTATACAGTCCCAAACTCTCTCCCAGGACCCTCGATGGGCCGTCCGCAGGTACTTCGAGCTGCGCGCAGGTGAGAAGGGCCTGACTTTGGTTTTCGAGGATATTCACTGGGCTGAACCAACGCTGCTCGATTTGATTGGTTACCTGTCCGACTCGACTCAGGCGCCGATTTTCCTGGTATGCCTCGCTCGGCCCGAACTCCTCGATCTAAGACCGGAGTGGGGCCGCCCGGCCGCCAATGCTGCGGCTATCGACCTCGAGCCTCTCAGCCCAGAGGAAACGCGCCGCATGATGGCCGAACTGCTGCAGACGGATTTCCTCTCCGAGAGCATCCACGCCGCGATCGGCAACCAGGCCGCCGGGAATCCGCTTTTTATCGAGGAATTCGTGAAGATGCTGCTTGAAACGCAGCAGATCCGTTGGGAAAACGGTCAGTGGCGAGCGGCATCGCCAACGGTCATCCCGCCGCCACCAACGGTTCAGGCGCTGATTGCGGCGCGCCTCGACCGCTTGCCCGAGGCGGTCCGTCGATTGCTGCAGCAGGCGGCTGTAGTTGGAGAGGTCTTCTCCAGCGACGCCCTGACAGCAATCGCCGCTCAGAATGACCTCGAGGAGAATCTCAACGAGGCTCTGCGGCGCGACCTGATTGTCGACCTGCGTTCCGCCGGCCTTATCGAGGGACGCAGTTATCAGTTCAAGCACATCCTGGTCCATGACGCGGCCTACGCAGGACTCTCGAAGGAGAACCGCTTCACCCTGCACGATCGACTCGGCCGCTGGCTGGAGCAGATCCGTCCTGATGCGCAGGCCTACGCCGACATCGTCGCCTATCACAGCGAGCAGGCCTACCTCTTGAGCCGAGAGCTTCACAGCACGAAGACGTCGGAGCTGGCCGACCGGGCATTCCGGCATCTGCTTGGGGCCGGCCGGCGAGCGTACGCGCTCGGAGACATCGGCGCGGCCCTGATTCTGTTTCGTCGTTGCGTGAATGCGCTAGCCGATGCCCAGGTCTCCCTGGCAGAAGCTGCCGAAGCCAAGGCCTTTCTGGCACTTGCTACGTCCATGGCCGCGCAAGCGGTTGGCACTCGGACCTTGCTGGATGAGGCGATTCGGGCATGCCGTCTCGCCGGCTCGCCCGAAGTCCTCTACGAGCTCTTGATCTGGCGAGGCGCCCGTCTCGGCGATGACGACATGCAACATGGCGCCGCTCTCATCGAAGAGGCGGTGTCCCTTGCCGAAGAGACCGGCAACTCAATGCTCATCGCACGCGCTCGTGTTGATCGGACAAGAATTGCCGAGTTTGCCGGCGACCTTGACGAAATGGCCCGGCTCCTCGAGGACGCCTATCCCTACGTCCGAGAGTACGGCGACCGAGCGACGCTCGCGGACCTCCTGGCCAGATTGGCCGATTGCACGATTGATGTGCCGGGCAAGCTTGGCCAGGGCCTGAATTACGCGGAGGAGGCCTACGCCAACGCCAAAGCGACAAGCTCCAAGTACTACGCCTCGCTGGGCAGGACCGTCTCGGCCCGCGTCATTAACGTCGTCGATCCTGAGCGGGCAGCGGCCATTGCTTTGGAAGCCACGGTCCTGGCAAGGGAGAGTGGAGCGCCTCGCCCAATCGCTCGGGCCTATGAGGCGCTTGGTGAAGCCCGGTACGAAAGCGGGGCATACGCCGACGCCCGCGCCGCGTACGAGCAGGGTCTCTCAGTCCCCAACCCGTCTGAAATGGGCTTCATCGCCCCAGAGCTGGAATATATGTTGGCCCTGACCTGCCTGAAGCTCGGCGATTTGACGGCAGCGCGGCAGCACGCGGAGGCGGCGTATGGCGGTGCCGTAAAGGAGGACGTTCACGCATTCGGTCTCGCGTTGGCTGCCCTGGCGGCCGTCTCCGGACGAGAGGGCAAGACGGTCGAGGCCGAGCGCCTGTTCAAACAGGCGGTGGAGATTATCGATGGCACCGCGTACCGTGAACGCAGCGCCTTCATCCGCGAGCTTTTCGCGGAATTCCTTCTCTCGCAGGGCCGCCCCGCAGAGGCCCGTCCACTGCTCGAACGGGCTCACGACTTCGCGGCCGAGCCGTTGCGTTTTCGGCAGCGCGCCCGAATAGAGGTCCTGCTCGCCCAGTGCTCGTCAGTGCCTGCCGAGCAACCGAGCGGTGGCCTACCGTGACGGCCGGTTAGCCATTACTGCCTTCGCCCGCGCGCGCATCTTCTGATGGACACCGTTCATCCACGGAATGTCCTTTGGCAGGAACTGCTTGGGCACCTTGGCGACGACGGTGTAGTTCGCGTCGCAGACATTGGCGATTCGCGAGCGGGCCGCCTGGGAAACCAGCTGGTAGGTATCCATGATCGAGAGCCCGGTGTCCTTCGCCAGCCACTGGATGATCTGGGTGTGCGCGATCCGGTAGGCGTCCTCGAGCGGCCGGTAAGAGCCGGCGACCATCAGCGAGTCGTCGTTCTCGAGCCGCGGCCACTCGCTGAAGATGCCCTTGACGACGTCGACGGTCAGCACCGTGTTCATTGCCCCTTCCACCGCCACGCCGCAAGCCTCTCCCTCCCCCATCGTGTAGTGGCCGTCCCCCAGGGAGAACAGCGCGCCCGGGACATTAACCCCCAAATAGATGGTTGCGCCCGCCTTCGCCTCGGGCGTGTCCATGTTGCCGCCGAACATCTCCGGGACCAGGACGTTGCGCACCTCGTAGGCCGCAGGCGCCACCCCGATCGTGCCATGGAACGGTTCGAGCGGGAACGTCGTCCCGTAATCCGAATCGAGAGCCCGGAAGTGTACGGCGTTGGCCGCCTTGTCGACCTTGTACATCCACACGCGCTCCGGCAGCGGTTCCTGCAGGGTGGCGGTGAAATGCGTCCCAGTCAGGGCCCCGAATAGCGACACCGTGCAGCTGGCCGCCCAATCCCGGGCCGGCTGAACGTCGATGAGGTGGATCGCCAGCGTGTCGCCCGGCTCTGCCCCCTCGACGTAGAACGGGCCGGTCTGTGGATTGATGAACGGGTACTCGATCGACTTGCTGGGCAGGTC
>DATNMN010000114.1:0-2815 GCA_035602295.1 Candidatus Dormiibacterota bacterium
CGACACCCCTTGCATTTTTCCTGCCCCGTGCCCCGGTACCCGGGCGTACGCGCCCGTGCGGAGAACCCCGAGCATAGGGAAGTGCGCGCCGTTGTCAATAGGCCAGCACTTGTTTTGCGCGCGTCCTCTACTAGTGTGCTCGGGCGCTAATCCGCAAACCACCGGCTATTTGACCTCACCACGTGCGTTGATAAGATTCCTTTCGCTACTCGGTGGCCATCGCATGGGGGGAATTGAGATGTGGCGATCCGGGGTTTCCGTTCGTCTAGCCCGTCGTTTCGGTGCGTTATTGGGGGCCGGATCCCTGATCGTTCTGGGGATGCCGCCAAGTCCGGTCCAGGCGGCCACTACGGGCTCGCTTGACACCTACCTCGTCGTCTACAAAGACGGCGCGTCGTCGCAAGATGCGCCGGCCGTGGTCCATGGCGCGGGGGGCAGCCTGGTCTACAACTACGACCAGATCGGCATCGCCGTCGCCAAGTCGACCCACTCCGATTTCACGTCCAAGGTGCTGGCCGATTCCCGTGTCGATGCGGTTGCCCCGACCAGCAAGGGCGTAACCAGGCTGAGGGATGCCCAGCCGGACGCCGGCGGTTCGGACTCAACACCCACCGTGACACCGGCTCCAGGTGACAATCTCTCGTCGCTGCAGTGGGACATGCGTCAGATTCACGCTTTCCAGGCGCAGTCGATCACAAGCGGCAAGCGCTCCGTGACGGTCGGCGACATCGACACGGGCGCCGACTTCAATCATCCTGACCTCAGCCCGAATCTCGACTTTGCCAAGAGCGTTTCGTGCATTGGTGGGAGTCCCAACACAGCGCCTTCGGCGTGGAAGGACGACAACGGACACGGCACGCACACCGCCGGCACCATCGCCGCAGCTCGTAACGGCATCGGCATCGTCGGCGTGGCGCCCAACGTGAGGCTCGCCGCCATCAAGGCCGGCGACTCGCAGGGGTTCTTCTTTCCCGAAGCTGTCGTTTGCGCCTTCATGTGGGCGGGCTCGCACCACATCAACGTCACCAACAACAGCTACTTCGCCGACCCGTTTTACTGGAACTGCCCGAGCGACCCGGCGGAAGCTGCAATCCTGACGGCTGAAACGCGGGCCATCAGGTTTGCAACTCGGCATGGGGTCTTCAACGTCGCGGCCGAGGGCAACTTCAGCGACGACCTTGCCCACCCGACGCAGGACCGCCAGAGTCCCGACAACACGACACCTGTGACGCGGCCGGTCAACAACAGCTGCAAGATCGTCCCGGTCGAGGTCCCAGGAGTCCTCGGGGTCACCGCCGACGGCAACCTGAGGATCAAGTCGTTCTACTCGAACTATGGGATCGGAGTGACGCAGGTCACGGCGCCGGGTGGCGACAGCATCCTCCAGCGCACGACTGAGGCGCCGAACGGGCGCGTGCTGTCTACGTTCCCTTCGTATCCCGTGAGCATCGTTTGCACCCGGCAGGTGTCTGACGGAACCGCGAAGTACTGCTATCTGCAAGGCACGTCAATGGCGTCACCCCACGTTGCGGGAGTGGCGGCGTTGATCGAAAGCACGGGCGTCAGAAACCCTGAAAAGGTCAAGGAGATAATCAACGACACAGCCAATCCGCTGCCTTGCCCGACGGCGGCCGGGCTGGCTCAGTACGCGCCGTTTCCTTCTGTCAACAACGACGCGCCTCAGCAGTGTCAGGGTGACACTGAGTACAACGGCTGGTATGGCCACGGAGAGGTGAACGCCCTCGCCGCGGTCAGCGAGAACAACGACGCGAACGGCAACGGAGGGGGCGGCGGGAACAACTAGGTCCCGAAGGGGCGACTGCTGATCCAGTGGTCGCCCCTACGCCACTTCCGGTTTCGATGCGTCCATGCGAAGCCTCGCGCGTCATTACATGTGGCGCGGCCTCGGCCATGCCGTACGCTCGCTCTGTGCTCGGCCCGACGCGGCGGCTGACCGGGCCTGCGGCCCACCTCGCCGCACGGCGCTTTCGGTGGGTGTGGGTGGGCGCGGCAGCCGGCGTTGTCGTGATTCTCGCGGGGTGGCTCGTTTGGCATCGTTCGCTCGAACAGCTGACCTTCCTGGGCATGGGGGTTGCAGCGCTGATCGGAGCCGGCATGGTTGCAAGGGACGGGGTGATCGGTGTCTTCACATCCACGATTGGTGGAAAGGAGACCGTGGAGCTGCAGGAAAGCCCCCTGCCGCGTCAGGTTCTGGCTCCGGCCCTGGTAGTCGCAGGGCTCGGTCTGATCGTGGCTGCGACCTCGACCGGACTCGGATCTGTTCTTGCAGCTGTCGCTCACGTGGCGCTGGTGATTGGGCATTTCGTCGAGGCCGCGTGGACGGTACTTTTGATGCTGGGTATTACCATTGGCGCCCTGGTCATGCTGCGATCGCGCAGAGATCGCGCAGCGGGATTCTTTTGGCTGGGCATTCTCGCGGCGAGCGTCGTGCTCAACTACGGACTGTATCGGCTCGCGCCCAGGACCTTTCAGTCCTCGTGGGATTCGTTCTTCGCGCCGTTCCGCGAGGTGTGGCGGCTCCTGGGACATTGATGCGACGTCCCAGTGGCTGAGCTTCTTTATTTGAGCCGGCGCGATGTCGAAAATCTGCTCGACGTCGACGCCATGCTCGATGCACTGGGCAAGGCCTTCGTTCTCCTTTCCAGCGGCGCCGCGTCGGTGCCGCCGCGGACGGCAGCCCGCGTGGGCACTCGGGGCCTGCTGGGCTCGATGCCTGGATACCTGGCCGATGTTGCTCTCGAGGCGAAGCTCGTCAGCGTCTTCCCGGCCAACCATGAGGCCGGCCTGGACTCGC
>DATNMN010000115.1:0-10494 GCA_035602295.1 Candidatus Dormiibacterota bacterium
GCGATACTCCTCCGCCTCCCGCACCTCGAGCTCGTAGTTGAGGCTGTAGGGTAGCGAGCCGCGCACCTCACAGGCAATCACCGAGCCGACCGATTTCCCGTCGCCGCGCGTGATCTGCACGCGGCGGAAGTTCTTCCACCAGCCCGGATAGCGCTCGATGTCGAGCACAACCGACCATACGTTCTGGAGCGGCGCCTTGAAGCGCCAGTCGGTCACGAAGTGGTACGTCGTCAGGCCGAGCCTGCCAGCCCCCACCCTGACCCTCCCCCAGAGGGGGAGGGTATGAGTGAGGGAAAGTCGATTGCGCGGCTAGAAGCCGTGGTTCTTGAGCCAGGTCGCCGCAAGGTCGGCGGGATCCAGCTTGTCGATGTCGGCGCTCTTGTTCATCGCGGTCAGATCGGGCGTGTTCAGCTTGGCATCGATGCTGTTCAGCAGCGCGCTGACCTCACTGTTCGCCACCGCCGTCCGAATCAACGGCACGATGTTGTCCGCCTGCTGCAGATGCTTGTCGTCCGCGAGCACGACCAGGTTATTGGCGGAGATGCCGCCGTCGCTGGAGAAGACGAGGCCGATATTGATAGCCCCGCTCTTGAAAGCGGCGTAGGTGAGCGGCCCGCCCGCATCCAGGGCCTTGAAGTCCTTGAAGTGCAGACCGTATGTCGAGATCAGGCCCTGCTGGCAGAACGTCCGCTGCGGGCATTCGGGTGGTCCGCCGAGGGTCCATCCACTGGCAACCGAGGAGACATCGGACAGCTTCACCAGGTGATTCTGGTCGGCCTCGGCCTTGGTGACGGCGAAGGCGTTCTGATCAACCGCCGGCGATGGATCGAGCGCCTTGACGCCCTTCGAGCTGAGCAGCGAGGTCAGTTTCTGGGCGTTCGCCTGCCCGTCGGTCCCCGCATCCAGGGTGACACTTTGCTTCTTCTCGACGAAGGTCAGGTCGGTTGCTGCGTAGCCTGGGTACAGGTCGATCTGGCCGTTCTCGAGGGCTGGCTCGACGATCTCGCGGTTGCCGAGCTTATCGCGGTAGACGACGGTGTAGCCCTTGTTCTTCAGGGCGCCACCATAGATGTGCGCCAGGATAATGCTCTCCGAGAAGTTGAAGGACGCGACCGTGATCGTGCCCTTCGGGCTCGCGGAGCTCGACGGCCCACCCGTCGAGCCGCACGAGGTCGTGACCAGTGCCAGGGCGACCATGCTGGCGCCCAGGACGAAGATTCGCTTCAGATACATTGCTCCACCTCCAAGAAATGACCGAGAAACTACGCCGCCACCGCCGCATCGAGTGCTGTCCCTATCGGTTCCTCCTTCCGGATTGATGTCGATGGACGAAGCCCGGCCGGCGTCGCCAGGCGCTGGACCCCGGCCATCGAGAATTCGACGATCAACGAGAGAATGGCGACCATGATCGCACCCGCAAACATCATCGGATAGTCCTGCAATCCGAAGCCGTCTACGATGAACCGTCCGAGACCGCCCCACGCGACCAGCGCGGCCAGGGTCGCGGTCGCGACAACATTCACCGCCGAGGTGCGGATCCCGGCCATGATCAGGGGCAGCGCGATTGGTAGCTCGACTTGCCACAGGACGGCTAGCTGGCGCATCCCCATGCCGCGAGCCGCCTCGCGCACGTCAGCGTCGACCTCCCGCATCCCGATATAGCTGTTGGTCACCATCGGGGGAATGGCCAGCGCGACGAGGGCAATGAATGCGGGCAGGGCGCCGATGCCGAAGAGCTCGACCGCGATCACCAGGACGGCGAACGATGGGACCGCCCGCCCGATATTCGAGATGTTGATGGCGAGGATCCCGCCGCGCCCGAAATGGCCAATGGCGATCCCCACCGGCAGCGCGATCAGGCCCGCGGCCAGTACCGCCGCTCCCGACATCGCCAGGTGCTCGAAGGTGCGATGGGGAATGCCACCGTCCCCCTGCCAGTGGGCGCTATTGAGGAACCATTGGAGCACCTGGTTGGCGAAGTTCATGCGGTCGCCCTCGCACGCGACCACGGGGTGAAAATGCGCTCCGCGGCGGCCAGGCTTAAATCCGCCACCAGCGCCAGCGCCACCGAGAGGACCGTTCCAACGACCAGCGGGGTTTTGAAATCGCGCAGGAGTCCGTCGTAGATCAGGCTCCCGAGACCGCCCTCGCCGATCAAGGCGGTGACGGTGACGAGTCCAATCGTGGTAACCGTGGCGATGCGCACGCCCGCGACAATGGCTGGGATGGCCAGGGGTAGATCGACCCGCATCAGTTCGGCAAGCGGGCGGTAGCCCATACCGCGGGCCGCCTCGCGGACCTCATCAGGCACCGAGTTGAGCCCGACGACGATGTTGCGAATCAGGATCAGCAGCGTGTAACTCACCAGCCCGATCTCCGCAGTGAGAATCGTGAACCCGGTGAACGGGACCAGCGCCGAGAAAAGCGCGAGTGACGGGATCGTATAGAGGATGCCGGTGAGGGAGAAGATCGGGCCGCGGAAGACGCGGCTGCGCCAGGCGACGAGCCCGAGGGGAACGGCGATCACGAGGCCGACCAGGACGGCGATCAGGGTGAGCTGGATATGCTGGAGGAGCGCGGCGGTGATGACATCAAGGTGCCCCGATATCCAGGACCACCGGATCCATGGGTCGACGGCTCCCACGACCCCGGTGGCGAGCATTGCCCGATGCTAGCAGGGCCGTTCGGGCCAATCAATTTAGAGTAGAAGTTTCTAATGATTCGATTGGAAGGGGTCACCAAACGCTATCCAGGCGGGCAGGTGGCGGTGCGGGAGCTGACGATCGAGTTCCACACCGGCCAGCTGACCATGCTGGTCGGGCCGTCGGGCTGCGGCAAAACGACCACCCTTAAGATGATCAACCGGCTGATCGAGCCCACCGAGGGGCGCATCTTTCACGACGAGCAGGACGTCACCCACGTCGACCCGGTCGCCCTGCGGCTGCGGATGGGCTACGTGATTCAGAACGTCGGCCTGTTTCCGCACATGAGCATCGCGGACAACGTCGCGACCGTGCCTCGGCTGCTCGGCTGGGACAAGAAGAGAATCCAGCAGCGGGTCACCGAGCTACTCGACCTGGTGGGCCTAGACCCCAAACAATTCGCCCGGCGATATCCGCACCAGCTTTCGGGCGGACAGCGCCAACGAGTCGGCGTGGCCCGGGCGCTAGGTGCCGACCCACCGGTGTTGCTCATGGACGAACCCTTTGGGGCGATCGACCGGATCGCAAGAGAACGCCTGCAGAACGAGTTCCTGCGGATTCAACGCGAAGTTCGAAAGACGGTCATCTTTGTCACCCACGACATCGACGAGGCGATCAAGCTCGGCGACCGGATCGCGGTCATGAATGCCGGCCGGCTGGAGCAGTACGACACGCCGGCTGCCATCCTGGCAAAGCCGGCGTCCGACCTCGTGATCGATCTCCTCGGCCCCGACCGCGGACTCAAGCGCTTGTCGGTGACGCCCATCGACCTGAATGCCCTGGAGCGCCCGCCGGTCGTCCACGCCGACGATTCACTGTCCGACGCGCGCCGGTTGCTCGATAGCCGGTGGAATCGGGCCGTCGTCGTCGATGGCAAGGGTAAGCCGGTTGGCGAGCTGACCAAAGAGGAAGCCGACGGCGAGGGGCGGGTTGCCGACCGGGCTCGCCCCTTCGATGCGATCGTGGGTGCGAACCGGACACTGTTTGACGCCTTCTCGCAGATGCTGATCCACCAGGCCACATGGGTGGCCGTGGTCGACGGGGATCAGTTCCGAGGCGTGCTTACCCCGCAATCCTTCGTCGCGGCTATCCAGCGAGTGCCGGCGGAGCTGGAGGGCGCCCGAAAATGACGTTGTCCACCAACGCCATCTTCAGCCGGATGTCGTCGTAGGCCCGATCCTCGATCGGTGTGAAGCGCCGGATCAGGCCCCCGGCCAGAGCGTCGCGACCCACGGCATCGCCCCCAAGGGCACAGATCGCGTCGCAAGCCCGCGCCTGAATCTCTTGGGGAACCCTCTCCGTCGCGATGACCGGCGGGATCGTCGAGGGGCCGAGGACTGCGATCACCCGGAGCTCGCGGGCCAGGTCGGGGTTGCGCATGGACTCGACGCCCAGGACCTGGGAGTCGATCGCCGACGCGTCCACCTCGCCGGTGACGACCTGCCGAATCGACTCCTGGTGGCGGCCGGAGAAGGTGATGCCGCCGAAGAACGCCTCGGTCTCGCCCATCCGCAGGAGGTGATAGCGGACCAGCAGGCAGCCGGAGAGGGAGTCCGCGTCGTTGTAGGCCCAGCGTCGTCCGCGGAGATCGCCGAAGGAGCCGACGGGACTGTCCCGACGCACGATGACGTCGGAGAAGTACACGGGGCGGTCCTGGTAGCGCGGCTCGTCCAACACCGGAGCCGCCAGCGGGCGGAGCATCCCTGGACGCTCCCGGGCGAGGCGGACGTAGGGAAGTCCGCAGAGGAACGCCAGGTCGACGGAGCCGTCCCGAAGCTGGTCGAAGTCGCGGCCCTCGATCAGCTCGGCCGGCATGCCGAGCACCTGGCCGACGCGCGCCGCCACCGCAGCGTAGACCGAGGTCATGTTGGGTGCGAGAAAATTCGCGAAAACGAGGGCCTTCACGGACGAGTTGACGGCAGTATTGCACAAAGTCGCCAGATTTATTGCGGTGACAAGTTGCTTCTGCCATACTCCGCAAAACACATTCGTGAGGTGACGCCGCCCATCGTCGGTCCGATCATTGAAAACCCCCTCCACGGCGAGCGGATCCGCTTTCTAAAGACTGCCCCTGAAACGAACGGCGAGCTCGTCCAGTACGAGTCCTGGCTCGCGCCCGGCGGCAGTGTCGGCGATCCCCACGTCCACCCCGTCCAGGAGTCGCGGTTTACGGTGCTTGCAGGAACGGCATCGTTTTCCATCCACGGGGCCCGGTTCGAGCTCGAGCCTGGCCAGCAGCTCACCATCCCACGGCGAACGGCTCACTGCTTATGGAACGCTGGAGCCGTCGAGGCGCACCTGCTGGTGGAATTCCGACCAGGCATGCTGAAGCAGGAGTTCTCGGAAACAACCTTTGGCCTGGCCCGCGACGGCCGTCACCACCTCCGCGGCGTCAGCAACATGCTGCAGTGGGCGGTGATCGCCGCGGCGTACCGCAGGGAGACGCAGTCGCTGGGTCGACCAATGTGGCTGCGGCTCGGACTCCCGGCGCTGGCGCCGGTCGGATGGCTGTTGGGCTACCGCGCCCACTATCCGCGCTACTGCACCCGGGGATCCGACCAGCTCGCCAGCTGAAGCGGGACCTTGGCCGAAACCACGTACGACCTGGCCATCATCGGCGCCGGCGTCATGGGCCAATTCACCGCCGACTTCGCCCGCCGGCGTGGGGCGAGGGTCCTGGTGCTAGACCAATGGCGCATTGGCGATCCACGAGCGGCCTCCTTCAGCGTGACGCGGTCGATTCGCAACGACTATTTGGACCCGGTTTACGCGCGGCTGGCCTTCGAAGCCCGGAAGCTGTGGTTGGAGTTCCAGCAGCAAACGGGTGAGTCGTTCCTGATCGAATGCGGCTGTCTCAACCTCGCCAAGGCCAGCGTCACGCCCGCACTCTCGGAAACCTACGCGGAGAAGAGCTACCACATCCTCGAAGGCCTGCATCTCAAGACTCAGGCCTTCACCCGCGAGGGCCTTAAGGCTCGCTTCCCCCAGTTCGACGTCGACCTCGGGCGGCTCGATGTTGAGGCCGGCGTTCTGCATGTCACGCCCATCACCGCAGCGCTGCGCACTCGGCTCGGCGATGCCGCCGTGCCGATCGAAGAAAACACGGCGATTCACCGGATCAGCCGGCGCCGGGGCGTGATCGCGATCGATACCGCCGCGGGGGAGCGCCTCGCCGAGCGTCTCGTGATCACTGCGGGACTCGGTACTAACGAGCTGCTCGCCCGGATCGACGGATGCGATCTGCGGCTTCCACTGCGGCCCGATCGGCCGAGCGAGTCCAAGTACCTGATCCCCCCGCCCGAAAAGCGTGGGATGTTCACGCCGGACCGTCTTCCTGTCTTCGCCTACCTTGACGTGGGGATCTACGGCCACCCCTTAATCGAAGGCAAAACGCCGGGGGTCAAGATCGGCTACTACAATCCCCCGGATGTGCGCACCCAGGTCACCTCGATCACCAGCGTGCAGAGCTTCATCGACGAATGCATGCCGGAGCTCAAAGACGCGCGCATGGTCGATGTCCAGGGGGCGGACCAGTGCTCGTATGATCTGGTGGCAGATGACAACTTCATCTTGGGGCCAATCCCCGGGCTGCCCGGTGCAGCGGTCGGGACCGGCTGGCGCGGCACCGGTTACAAGTTTGCACCGCTGATAGGCCGGACCTTGACGGAGTTTGTCTTCGAGGGCGCAACGGTCGAGGATATCTCGCGCTTCGCGCCGGCGCGTTTCGAGGTCAGCCGTGCCGGCTAGAAGCGCACGCGGCATCCTCGAGCGGCTGAAAGCCGGCGTCGTGCTCGGTGCGGAGGGCTACGTCTTCGAACTGGAACGGCGCGGCTACATCAAGGCGGGGCCGTACGTACCCGAAGTCGTTCTCGATTTTCCCGACGCCCTACGAGAGCTGCATCGCGAGTTCCTCCGGGCGGGCGCTGACGTCATGGTGGCGCTCACCTACTACGCGCATCGCGCCAAGCTCAAGGACGTCGGCCGCGAGAACGACCTCGAGGCAATGAACCGCCAGGCAGTCCAAATCGCCAACGAGGTTGCGCGCGAAGGCGATGCCCTGGTCGCCGGTGACATCTGCAACACCTGGGCATACGACCCGAAGGACAAGGAGGCATCGTCCCGGGTGGTCCGCTCGATGTACGAGGAGCAGCTCTCCTGGGCGGTTGACGAGGGCATCGATTTCGTCATCGCGGAGACCAACGATTATCTGGGCGAGGCGCTGATCGCGCTGCAGGTCATCAAGGAACTGGGCCTGCCGGCCATGGTCACGCTGGCCACCACCCGACCGCACCAGACCTGGGATGGCTATGGCTACGTCGATGCCTGCAAGATCCTGGCGGACCACGGGGCCGACATCGTCGGGTTGAACTGCGATCGAGGGCCCGCGACCATGCTCCCGATCATCGAGCAGGTTCGCGGGGCGGTGAGCGGCTACGTCGCGGCTCAGCCGGTTCCCTACAAAACGCAGGAGTCGATGCCGACGTTCGAGTCCTTGAAAACCGCCGACGGGACCAACGTCTTTCCAATCGCGCTCGAGTCCTTTCTCTGTACGCGGTTCGAGATGGCCGACTACGCGCGCCAGGCGAAGGCGCTGGGCGTCAACTACATCGGAGTCTGCTGCGGCGGAAGCCCGCACTACGTCCGCGCAATGGCCGAGGCGCTGGGACGGAAGGTCGCGGCAAGTAAGTACTCGCCGGCCATCGAACTCCACCCGATGATCGGCGCCAAAGTGGAGGAGAAGGAAAAGGAATTCCTCGTCGACTGGAAGGGTTGATTCTCAACCGGGGCAACCTTTTCTCCTTCCTGGTCACCGCCGCGGTCGGCGCGATCTTCCTGCTCCTTACCTTCGAGACCTGGGCCCTCTTTACCGGCAACAAGACGATTACCGACTACGTCCGCGAAGCCGTGCATGACTTTCCCGGCCTGGCCTTCGTGGTTGCGATCCTGGTGGGAATCGTGCTCGGCCATTTTCTTTGGGGGCCGGCCCGGGGAATCCTCGCGCCCGCCCCGCGCAAGCTCCGCGAGCTGATGGGGCGACGTGCTGCAAATTAGTCCGGGCGCGATCCTCTCGCTGCTTGCCACCATGTTCGTCGGCCTCGTCTTCATCCTGATGCTCAACGAGACGATTTCGTTGGGGAAAGGGCAGGCGCCCCTCACCAACCTGATCCGTTCGCTGGTACGCGCCTATCCACGATTCAGTTACGTCGTGGCGGTCGTGATTGGGATGCTGCTCGGCCACCTGTTCTGGCCCTGAAGGCGCGGGTACTGACCGTCCGCCTGGTGATGGCTAGACTCCGATAGTGCCGTTGGCCGTGCTGCCGCTGGTCCTGTTGGCGGCAGTCTTCCACGCTTCCTGGAACGCCCTCCTGAAGGCCTCGGAGAATCCGTTATCGCTGGCCACGAGGGCAGTGACCTGGGGAACGGCCGTCTCGCTGCCGCCGGTGGCGGTCGCCTGGATCGTGGCCGGCCGCCCGGGGCTGCCACTAGGAGGCTGGCTTCTCGCGCTTGCCTCCGCATTCCTGGAGCTGATCTACTTCATCACGCTGTCGACCGCATATCAGCGGGGCGAACTCTCGGTCGTCTACCCGATCGCCCGCGGTACCGCGCCGCTGCTGGCGGTGCTGGTCGGCCTGCTGCTGTTCGGCGAACGATTGCATCTGTTCGCCGGCCTCGGCGTCCTCGCCTTGCTTGCCGGGATCTGGGCGGTTCGGCGACCCGCGACGGCAGGCTCGGCGCTATTGCCCGCGCTGCTTACGGGAGTGATGATCGCGGCGTACACCTCACTGGATCGCATCGGTGTTCGGTTGGGTCCACCGTGGATCTACGGATGGCTTCTATGGCTCTTCGGGGCCATCTTCCTGATCGGCTATACGACCATTCGCCGTGTCCCCGGTTCGCGCCTCACGGACGAGCCGAAGATGTCCCTGACGGTCGGCGTACTCATGACCGCCGCGTACTTCATGATCCTGTTCGCGTTGAGTGTGGCGCCGCTGGCTGTCATCGCGCCGCTCCGCGAATCGGCGATCGTGTTGGTCACGGCCTGGGGCATTTGGCGGCTGGGCGAGCGCCGCGGCGCTTGGATCCGCATTGCCGGCGCGCTTGCGATCATCGCCGGCATCGCCCTGCTGACCGTCGCCTGATCAGGGCAGGGCCGGGCGGTAGGTGGTCATCGCGGGCAGGACGAAGAACCACATTACGGCGCCAATCATGCCCGCGAAGATCAGCATGGCGAAGAAGGTTCGGCCAGTCATCTCTATCGCTCCTGCCTGTTCGAACAGCAAAGTGCGGCAGGATCCTGCTGGGGAGTCGGGGCGAGTGGATTTGAACCACCGACCTCACGGTCCCGAACCGTGCACTCTAACCTGGCTGAGCTACGCCCCGATCGGCGAATGTCAATGATAACCTCTCTTTGGCGCGCCGCCGAGAGCATGCCCTCGTAGCTCAGGGGACCAGAGCGCCGCCGTCCTAAGGCGGGCGTCGCAGGTTCGAGTCCTGCCGAGGGCATTTTCAGCCTCTAACATGAAGCCGATGCTCGCCACCGAGCTGAACCCCGCGCTGACGCCCGTCGCCTTTCTGTTGGGCACCTGGCGCGGTGAGGGCGAGGGCCAATACCCAAGCATCAAGCCCTTCCGTTATCGGGAAGAAATCCGCTTCGCCCACAACGGCAAGCCGTTCCTGATCTACACCCAGCGGACGGAGTCGATCGACACCGGCCAGCCGATGCATGGCGAGGCCGGCTACCTCCGGCTCGTCGGTGAAGGCCGCGTGGAGTTCGTCATCGCGCAGCCGATTGGCTACGCTGAAATCGCTCTCGGCCGCGTCGATGGTCAGCGGATTGATGTGGAGACCACCAGCGTCGGGCGCACGCCCACCGCCAAACCGGTGACCTCGATCAGTCGATCGCTGTGGATGGACGGCGAGACGCTTCGCTACGAATTGAAGATGGGCATGGAGGGCGCCCCGTTGGCGCCGCACCTCACCGCGAGCTTTCGCCGGGCGGAGCGATAAAGAGTTTCTCGCCCGCGCGGATCGGGACCGTCAGCCAGTTCTCGCGCGGCGCCAGCGGGCAGGCCCAGCGCGCGTCGTAGACACAGGACGGGTTGTAGGCGAAGTTGAAATCGATCGCGATGTCGGGCGAGCCGGCCGTCAAGTCGAGCGCCAGGCCATCGGTGTTCTTCACCGTGTCGAAGAGGTAACGCCCGCCCCCATAGGTCTCGTTGCCCGAGGTGGCGTCACGAAACGGGAGAAAGAGGCCCCCGCCATACCCAATCAGGCTGAAGACAGTCAGCCGGCAGTCCTCGCCCCCGAGCTGGAAGCGCAACCAGCCGGCTCGTCGGTACTTGATGACGCCATCCTCGCCACCGGTGTCGATCTCGAGCGGATCGCCGGCGTCGGCGGACTCCACTCGCATTCGGAGCCGGTATGCCGGGTCGTGGTCGAAGTACCCCAGTCCGTTGAAACGCGAACGTCCCGCCTCGTTCAGAGGCGATTGAGGATGCGTCCGAAACAGTTCGTCACGACCATGGCGGAATCGCGCGAGGGCGTCGGGCCCGGAGAGGCGATAGAGGTCTCCCACCCGTCGCCGCCAGTCGGCGAGGTCGAGATAAGGCTGGACCCGCGCTTGAGCCATCGGCGGTGCTGCCTCGCGAACCGTCAGCTGCCGCGCTCGATAGCCTGTGCGGCGGGTTCCCGTTCGACCGCCTGGCTCGCAGCCTGCGGCGGGGAGGATCCGCCGTCGGGCGACGCCTCGCCCTGGGCCGTGCCGTTGGACGGCGAGAAGGAGCTCCGCCGG